>NZ_JBFRDA010000002.1:0-400719 GCF_052113345.1 Pseudarthrobacter sp. YAF2
TAAGGGACATCAGCGCCGGGAACAGGGCATGCAGCGCCAGTTCCCGCCTAGGGCCAGCAGCATCACATCCAGCCGGCGCTGCAGGACCGCCCGGCGATAATGGGCCGGACCCGGACAGGAGTAACCGTTTCACTTCATATCGTCTAGACACCTTCGGGGTCCTCCAGCTGCGGTAAAGGGTTTCCCGGTTTCCTAAATAATTCGAAGAAATCGGTCTAACGTGCACGCTCCATATGAGCCCTAGTCGGCTCTTACCTCCGCAGTACCGGTCGACGCTTTACTACGGATATGCCGAGACCAAACACGTTGTGGTTCTCGCGAAGTTGAAGTGTCGCCGAAACCACGCCAACCCACATCCTCATTTTCTTAAAATCACTTGGCTTCCCTCCCGCTTCATCGGTCGCCCTGCAACACGCCAACGGGTGATGCGTCACTCTCCTATACCTCTGTCAGCGCGTCCTCTGGGGAAACGACCGCGGTGCTAGCCAAACGAACGTTCCGGTGATCGTTCGTTGTGCCCGAGCCAATAGCAAGCGGCACAAGTACTTCACTCAGATTGGCGAGGTTAGGCGGCAACACCCCAAACCTTTACAGTCCCCCCGCTCGCAACAGCCTCAACAGAAACATGCATACCACTGGCCCCCCAAGCAACACGATGCTATGGTGAGCGCGTTAAGTGTCAATATCTCTGTTCGGCAGGTCCCTGGGGGACCACCGGTGCAGCAAACCAGATGGGCGTTCGGGGGAGCGCGCATTGTCCTCCGGAGCCAATATGAAGCGGAACCTGTCTCAGTCCCGTACCCCATTCCTGAAGTACCTAGGGGTGGTTCCGCTCGCGCTTGCCCTAGTAGTGGGCCCGGGCCTCACCGGACCCACCTTCGCCCTTGAATCGAGCCCGGCGCCCAATCCCTCGGATTCACAAACGGCCGCCGCCTCCCCGACCGCTGCACCCCTTGGCACGATGCCATCCGCAACAAGCAGCACGCCGCAGCCGTCACCGCTTCCCACGCAGAGCGGGATGGCTGCCCCGTCGCCACAACCTCAATCCATGGCCGATGCCATCGGACCAGGGGGCGCGCAAATGGGCCAGCGCTCAGCCAGAGTTACCTCCTCCGCGGCCCCGTCCAGCGCCAAGTCGAACAGCATTGAAAACCTCTCCGCCCAAGGAACCTGGACGCCAACTTTCGGAGTCCAGGGACTGGATGTCAGCTACTACCAGGCCGCAGTCGACTGGCAGCAGCAGTGGAACATGGGAGCGCGCTTTGCCTATGTAAAAGCGTCTGAGGGTAACTACTACACGAACCCCGCCTACAGTTCCCAGTACCAGGGATCCCGAAACATAGGGATGATCCGGGGCGCGTACCATTTCGCCATTCCGAACTGGTCTTCCGGAGCCGACCAAGCCACCTACTTTGTCAAGAACGGTGGAGGGTGGTCCCCCGACGGCTACACCTTGCCGCCGGTTCTCGACTTTGAATTCAATCCTTACGAGGGTAGAACCATCAACGGCTTCTACTTCGGTAACACCTGCTATAGTATGTCGCCCGGTCAACTGGCAGCCTGGGTCCAGGACTTCGGAAACACGGTCAGGTCAATGACTGGCAGGTTGCCCATGATCTACACCAACACGAGCTGGTGGAATCAGTGCCTGGGCAACCAAACAGGCTTCGGTGATTACCCGCTTTGGGTAGCTGCCTATCCCGGCTCGCCCAGCAACGACGCCGGCGCCGTTCCCGCGAGTTGGTCAACGTACAGCGTCTGGCAATACAGCAGTACGGGCCCGATGGCCGGCGACTCGAACGTGTGGAATGGCGACTACGGCAGCCTTCAACGGTTCGCCGCACAGTCGGATAACTCAGGATCATCGCTGGCTAAGGCGCCAGGCAGCAGCACCATCTATCTCATCAACGGGACGACTAAGTATCCAATTCCTGATTGGTCGACTTACCAGCTATATATGGGCCTAGGTTCGCTTCAGCAGGTTAGCCAGCAGTACCTCGATTCATTGGCAACGGGAAACAAGGTCGGGCGATTTGCCAGGAGCGACGACGGCTCCATCTTCTTGATCGACAGTGGTAAGAAATTCCACGTACCAAGCTGCTCGGTCATGTACGACTTTGGCGGAGGAAACTGCACTGGTTGGATTCCACTCTCCGGCGGGCAGATAGCATCTTATTCGGATGCAGGGATGCTGAGCAACGCGACAATCTCAACAAGCGGCCAACAGTTCTACGTCTCCGCGATGTCGAAGCGTGAATTTTTTGACACTGACTCCTTGGTACAGTCCGGTCTTTCGGGAGCAATCACAAGCGTTAGCGACTCTGTAACCGCTGGATTCCCGCTTTCATCTGCGGGTCCAATCCTTCGTTCGGACGTTATTGTTGTAGACCGCGCAAGCCGCCAGCCCTATATCTACACGGCTGGAAAACTGATTCCAGTGCCTACTTCGATCAACACCGAAAACGCTTGGGCAACACCCATTAAGGCGGCAGCCTTCGACGCAGCGTCAATCGCCAAAGTTCCCTTGGGTACAGCATTCAAAGGTTTTGTCTCCAATGCGGCGGGGACCTCTCATTATGTGGTTGGCACCAATCGAAAATTCTTGATGGCAGACCCCACTCAGTGGCCGGACTCATCCATCGTGTTTTCCGATGCCCTGCTGAACCTCATAGGGAGTGGAGACATGATTTCCACGCCGGCCCTTGTAAAATCATCTTCCTCGCCCGTGGTCTATCGCAAAGACAAAGCAACTGCACGTGAAATACCTGATCTGGCCACCCTCACCCAGCTCACGCAAGGGGGAAGCCCTCAACTTTATTTGCTCACGGACACGGGAATAGCTTCGCTCGTCAAAGGGCCAGCACTTCTGCCTCTCGGGAAACTCGTTGTGAGCGATACGAGCCCCGCCGTGTACCTAATTGACGGCCCTGACAAGATGCTGCAGCTTGAGGATTTCCGGATCACAAATGCTATGGGGATAAGCGGCTTCTCCCGCATCACCCAACCCCAGCTGTCGCCATATGTCTCTACGGGTACTGTTCAACCCGTAGTTCGATGTGGTTTGGACACCTTTCTTGGGTATGGGGGCGGATTGTGGAAATTGCCGGCAACCGCAGCTACGGCGCAGCTACCGGCGCGAAATCTAGACCTTTCCACGTGTAGTTCTCTCCCCGCTGTACGAGGCAGCTTGGACGCAAGAATTTTTACCAAAACATTGGACTCCCCAATTGTCTACATGATGGTGGACGGCACTAAACGGCCTGTCAATTCTTGGGCGAGGCTCGTTGAACTCAACAACGGCAGCGGTTCACCCATTATCGCCGAATACAGCAGGAGCGCTCTCGATTTGGTCCCAATAGGACCACCAGCGTGACAACCAGCGTGAAAATGAAAGGCGGGTTATCGAAAGCTTCGATAACCCGCCTTTGCTTCCTGTCCTTCTAACCGGCCTGTTCAAGTAGTCCGAGAAGATACTTACCGTAGCCGCTCTTTACCAGCGGCTCAGCGCGCGCCTGCAATTCTGCGTCGCTGAGGAATCCTAATCGCCATGATATTTCCTCGGGACAGCCTATTGAAAGTCCCTGTCTCTTCTGAACTGTATGAATGAACTCCGAAGCTTCGTTGAGGGAATCAAAAGTTCCAGTGTCCAGCCACGCGGTTCCGCGTGGCAAGATCTCTACCTGCAGCTTTCCACGCTCCAGGTAGGTCCTGTTTACGTCCGTTATTTCCAGCTCCCCACGCGGGGAAGGCTTGAGGTCCTTCGCAATCTGCACTACCTCGTTATCGTAAAAGTAGAGCCCCGGTACTGCGTAGTGACTCTTAGGCCTCGTTGGCTTCTCTTCGAGCGATATTGCCTTGCCGTCATTGTCGAACTCCACGACACCGTATGCCGACGGATCGCTTACCCAGTATCCGAAGACGGCTCCTCCCTCAATATTGGCAAATCGACGAAGTTGCGTGCCCATACCACGGCCGTAAAAAATGTTATCGCCAAGAACAAGTGAAACAGGTCCGTCGCCGATGTGGTCGGCTCCTAGGACGAAGGCCTGCGCCAAGCCGTCCGGCGATGGCTGCTGTGCGTACGTGATGTTGACGCCGAACTGTGATCCGTCGCCTAGCAAGCGTTGAAACTGCTCCGCGTCATGAGGAGTTGTGATGACGAGGATGTCGCGGATACCCGCCAAAATAAGTGTGGACAGCGGATAGTAGATCATCGGCTTGTCATAGACCGGCACCAGTTGCTTGCTGATGCCCAACGTAATGGGATGGAGTCTGGAGCCGGTACCGCCGGCAAGGATAATTCCGCGCATGCAATCTATCTTTCCCCCTGATTCGAAGTCCAGCCAAATCCGGTAACCTATGAAACTATGCAGCGACTTCTCGTAACCGGCGGCGCCGGATTCATCGGCTCGAATTTTGTCCATTATGTAATGGCCAACACGGACAACTGTGTCACCGTATTGGACAAGCTCACCTACGCCGGGAACCGCGAGTCGCTGAGGCACCTGCCCAAGGACCGTTTCGCTTTCGTCCAGGGCGATATCGCCGATCCGGCCGTCGTGGACCCGCTCGTGGCCGAGGCCGACGTCGTGGTCCACTACGCTGCTGAATCCCACAACGACAACTCCCTGCATGACCCCCGCCCGTTCCTGGACACCAACATCATCGGCACCTACACGCTGATCGAAGCGGCCCGCAAACACAACAAGCGCTTCCACCACATCTCCACCGACGAGGTCTACGGAGACCTGGAACTCGATGACCCCGAACGGTTCAACGAGAACACCCCGTACAACCCCTCCAGCCCTTACTCCTCCACCAAGGCTGGCTCCGACCTCCTGGTCCGCGCCTGGGTACGTTCCTTCGGGCTGCAGGCCACCATCAGCAATTGCTCGAACAACTACGGCCCGTACCAGCACGTGGAAAAGTTCATCCCCCGCCAGATCACCAACGTCATCGACGGAATCCGGCCCAAGCTCTACGGCAAGGGCGAAAACGTCCGCGACTGGATCCACGCCAACGACCACTCCTCGGCCGTGCTCGCAATCATCGAAAAAGGCGTCGTCGGCGAGACCTACCTGATCGGCGCCGACGGCGAAAAGAACAACAAGGAAGTCGTCGAGCTCATCCTTGAGCACATGGGCCAGTCCCGAGATGCTTATGATCACGTAGTGGACCGCCCCGGCCACGACCTGCGCTACGCGATCGACTCCACCAAGCTCCGCACCGAACTCGGCTGGAAGCCGGAATTCTCGAATTTCGACGCAGGCATCGAGGACACCATCGTTTGGTACCGCGACAACCAGGACTGGTGGCGGCCGCAGAAGGCCGCCACCGAAGCCAAGTACAAGGAGCAGGGCCAGTAAACATGGAGTTTCAAAAGAAGCTCGCAGGCACGGAAACGCCGATTCCTGGCGTCGTGGTCTACGACCTTCCGGTCTACGGGGACAACCGCGGCTGGTTCAAGGAAAACTGGCAGCGGGACAAAATGGTCGCTGCCGGGCTGCCCGACTTTGGCCCCGTCCAGAACAACATCTCCTTCAACGACAAAGCCGGAACCACTCGGGGCATCCACGCCGAGCCCTGGGACAAGTTCGTTTCCGTGGCCACGGGCCGGATCTTTGGTGCCTGGGTGGACCTCCGCGACGGGCCGACCTTCGGGGCGGTCTTCACTACGGAACTCGATGCCAGCAAGGCCATCTTCGTCCCCCGCGGCGTCGCCAACTCCTACCAGACGCTGGAGGATAACACCTCCTACGTCTACCTGGTCAATGATCACTGGTCGCCGAACGCCGAGTACACCTTCCTGAACCTGGCCGATGAGACCGCGAACGTCCCTTGGCCCATCCCTCTCGCCGAGGCGGAAGTCTCCGAGAAGGATCTGGGACACCCCCGCCTCGCCGACGTCAGCCCCATGGGCCCGCGCAAAACCCTGGTCCTGGGCGCAGACGGGCAACTGGGACGAGCCCTCCGCAAAGCGTACGACGGCGACGCCTCCGTCGAGTTCGCCGGACGCCAGGACTTCGACCTCCTGGATCCGAAGTCCTACTCAGCACGGCACTGGGGCAACTACGGCACCATCATCAACGCCGCTGCCTACACAGCGGTTGACACCGCCGAAACAAGCCCCGGCCGCGAGGCAGCGTGGGCCATCAACGCCACCGCCGTCAGCCGGCTCGCCAGAACCGCGGCGGAACACGCACTCACGCTCGTCCACGTCTCCAGCGACTACGTCTTCGACGGCACCCGCACCGAACACACCGAGGACGAACCGTTCACGCCCCTGGGCGTCTACGGCCAGAGCAAAGCCGCCGGCGACGCCATCGTCAGCACACTTCCCCGGCACTACATCATCCGGACCAGCTGGGTCATCGGTGAAGGCAACAACTTCGTCCGCACCATGGCTGACCTGGCCAGCCGCGGCATCCAACCAGCCGTCGTCGACGACCAAATCGGCCGCCTGACCTTCGCCACGGACATCGCCGACGGCATCCACCATTTGCTCCAGGCCAAGGCCCCGTTTGGAACCTACAACCTGAGCAACGACGGCTCTCCGCAGTCCTGGGCCGAAATCGCCGCTGACGTCTACGAACTCTCCGGCGCCGAACGGTCCGTCATTACCGGCGTCAGCACCGCCGAGTACTTCAAGGACAGGGCGGCCGCGCCGCGGCCGCTGAACAGCGTTTTGGACCTCGGAAAAATCAAGGCCACAGGATTCCGCCCAAGGCACTCCAAAACAGCCCTCACCGAATACCTCAGCACAAGCCAGGCGACGGTCTGACCCGCGGGCCAAGGCAAAGCCGGGCGCCGTCCGAAAGGACGACGCCCGGCTTTGCCTCTTGGAGTTCTATCCGGCTTCTTCAAATAATCTGCGGCGCCGGCGGGCAAGAACAACGTCACATGCAGTCCACAAGACCATCCCGCCGACGCCCGCGCACCACAAAGTAACTCCTGCGGCCCAGCCAGGCGGCGTAAAGCTAACCGACAACGTGGACCCGGCCGCACGCTCGGGAACGTCGACGGCCAGAAGGAATCCGTCAACGGGTGAGGCGAGGGTCGCTCCGCTTACCTGATAGCCGGGCCATGGAAGCCGGGCCAGCGCGGCACGACCTCCACCGGATGGCACCTCGTCGACGCGAAGCGTGACCTCTGTGGCTGTTCGTCTTGTCTCGGTGAGCTTAGTCCCCGCCGACGTCCAGACTAGACCGCCTGAGGATCCCGTTGGAACGTCCCGGCTCCACAGAGCTATCTCGCCGTCATCGCTCACTTCCCGCCAACCAGCGGGGACAGGCCTGACAGATATGGGCTCCTGCCTTCCGACATAGTTATTGGAGGCTGTAGGCCGCTGGTTCCCTTCGAACGACTTCTTCAGGACTTGAATATTATCGATTCCAAGAACGTCAACCAGCGGCATGCCCGTTTCCTCCTGACGCTCAAAGAGCCGGTCAAGGAGCTCGGCGCACGTGCCTCCGAGGTAACGCAGGCATAGAGTCTTGTTGTATTCGGTGTGCCCGATCAACTGGTATCTGTTGAGGACTGACGCGTGGCTGAGATACCACGTGTTGGCCATCAGGGTCCTTGACCAGGTTGAGTCATCCTGCGGATAGTCGAGGGGATCCCCGACCACCAAGACCTCGCCACGGACACCTGCCAAAACGCTCTTGGGGCCGGCCGTCGCAGCGGGTACGGCAGGATTAGACAGCGGGCTCACAGGAGTTATCCGAAACTGCAGCAGAGCGGTGCCTAGCGTCACGACGAGACAGACCACGCCGATGGTGGAAGCCACAGACAAATTGTCCAGCCGAAATGTCTTTCCCCTCATTCGCCCCCACAAAACGCATATAGCGGCAACGGCGAGGAGGCCTGCCAGGAAGAGCGCCAGGTAGTGGTCGGGGTACTGCGCCCATCCGCCATAGACGCCAAAGGCAATGGCACCCGTTGCCCCCAAAAGGGACAGTTTCGACGGATTTTTGGCAAGGGCGTGGGAGAGCAGCACAACGCAGAGAAGGATGCAGGCCAGCGCCAGGTACGGCATAAAGCGCGCCGGGTATCGGAGCGGGCCAACCGTCGTGGGCAGCAGCACAAACATCAGCGACAACGCCGCGAAGAACAGTATGTCCCTGATCTGCGGTGCGTACGCCCGAATCCTCCCCCAGCTCAGGAACGCGACGAGCGGCAGGAACCAGGCAATATACAGTGCAGGCGCCGGGGCGGAGAAGCCGCTCCACCACCAGGAAGGCATCATGGGGTAGGCAGTGGCGATGGTGGAACTCACGAGACCACTGAGGTCGGTTCCCATGAAGTCGTCATTGGCGATGGCAGTTGTGCTTCGCGTTGTAACGGCCGCTGACAGGACGCCGGGAAGATAAACCACCACGGCGACAAGAACCAGTCCGAACCCTATTCCCGCAGTTCGCCACGCGGTCCCCCACCTGCGCTTCAGCAAGGCATCCACACCAACGGCCAGCAGGACGAAGCCAACTGCAACAGTTCCCGCTACGTACCCAATGGTGACTATCAGGTATCCGGCCAGGAAAGCCCAGACCGGACTGCGTCGGGCATCGCCGGCAAGCTTCAACAGCATCCAGAAATAGGGCAGCATCGCCCACGCAAGTTGTCCTGTGACCCACGAAGGAGCATCGAAGAACATAGTGAAGCCGTTCAACGGCGAGGCAACCCCTGCCACGAGGGCCAGGGGCGGGGGAACCTTGAAAGACTTGCTCAGCAAGAAGCAGCCAACTCCGCCGAGCACGAGGAACGCGATCTTCAGGCTGGTTGTTACGACAACGGCATCAGGAGCGAGGTAGACAATAACGCCAATGATCATGATGAGCGGATTCCAGGTTCCCCACTGCCCTTCAGCCGCATAGTTCCCACTCGACCACACCTGGGGATTGAGGATCGGAACCGTGCCGGCCAGCAATGAGTCACCCAGGTGGTACCAGACACCATAGGCGCCGTTCTCAGTGTCATCCCAAAAATAGAACCTGGGCGTCCAGATCAGCGGAATCACGCTGAGGACTAAGACGCTGGCTGCGGTGCTGAGGACCCAAAGTAGCGAGCGCGGTGGTGCGTCTTCACTGTCTTGCATTAATTTCCTGTCTTCATCTTCCGCCCGCGCCAGTCCGCGCCTCAAATGCCGGCAGCATGATTTGGCCGGCCCAACCTACTTAGCCCGCTACCTTCCAGAGGGTAACCGTGGCCGGCTGGCCGCCGTTGATGTAGGCGGCCTCGGATATTTTCGCCCCGTTGACCTGCCCTTGCCAGCTGGCGGGGCAGCCCGTGTCCGTCAGCACATAGCGGATGTCGACTTTTTCCGCTGCGGGCTGTGCGAAGGAGCCCTTCGAACGCTCCACCAGGATTTCGCGGATGTCTTTTTCATTCTTGGGCCAGGCCAGGCCGAGGTTGTAGAAGGCAGTGGGCAGGCCCGTGAGGGCCTTAACGCGAAAGGGGCTAATGCACGGATCGAACATGACCAGTTCCGAGGCCTGTCCCTTGGCATCCACCGTAACCCGCAGGTCCGAGCCGGGATCCGTCAGCGGCGTTGCCGCCGACTTGATCGCAAGTGCCTGAGGGTCGTTGAAGCTCGCAGTGCCGTAGTCATGGACGTAGTCGGCGAATTTTGCATAATCGGAGAGGCTGACGGCCGTGGCGGCCACCACCGCGACACATGCGGTCGCCACAACTATCGCGGGCGTTCGTCCGAAACTGACACGCGCCGGCGTCGACGTATCCGACACCTCGGGTGATGCAGATTCCAGTGACTGTACCCTCCTGCCCGCGCGCCACAGCTGCCAGCTCCGTACTGCAACTTGGCAGAATACCGGAACTGCGGCCGCTGTGACCACGGTGAAGCTGTCGATCCAGAAGCGGTATGGCTCCTGGTTCGCGCCCCACAGGTCGTTGCTGGCAACCAGGGGCCATGCGAAAACCGAGCCGACGGCGAATGCCAACCACGCTTTGTTCCGCAGCACGAGTCCCGCGTAGAAAATTAGCGCGAGCATGAGCAAAGGAACCAAGGCCCCCAAAACGCCTGTCCAGAGCGGCACTCCGAGGGCATTGGACGATAACTCCCGGTACGTCAGGAAGTCATCCTTGTCAGCCAGTCCGAGGAGGGTTCCGAGGATCGTGGGGGAAGCAGCTACCGCCAGTGCCGCACAGGCAGCGATCACAGGGGCTTTGTATCTGAGGAGAACCAGGATGAACCCTGGCGCGGCCGCGAGCAGGCCTGCCATGAGAGTTACCAAGGGCCCCGCCTTGGCGGCGATCGCGGTGCCGCCCGCCAGCACGGCCACAAGCAGCACGAGGCTCACGGCACCGTGCCACCTTCGACCGCGTTTCAACAGCCCGTACGCTCCTGTTGCGTAGACGAGAAGGTAGACGGCCGTGAGGAAGGAGTAGGTCTGAACATTTGCCAGCGCACCCACTGCGGCAGCCGCGATAATTACGACGGCGGTCCGGGTCTTCGCACCTGCCGGGGCCGTGCCGTCGGCGAGGGGGAATGTGACACCTATGAGGAGGCAAGTGGCGGTGACGGCAATGGAGAGCGCCGCGGATTCACCGTTGAGAGTGAAAAGCACCCCAAACGCGCCCCAGAGAACGCCGTGGTTATCCAGGGAGTGGTGCCAGTTGCCGGTGGCCGCCACGGCAAACGTGCCGATGATGCTGGGCACGAATCCGAGGACGCCCAGCACCGGCAGACCGGTCAGTCGAATCAGCAGCCAACTGATCGCCGCCACCATGACAAATTGAAACGCAAGGCCCGCAATTTGCCACGTGACAATGATGTCGGCGTTGAACAGGCGGGCCAGGAGCCCGAGGAAAACGTAGTAGAGCCGGGGATAGTGGTTGGTCCCGGTTTCGGTAAACGGTTCGACCGCAGCCATGTTGCCGTTCTTCACGTTCACCGCGATTGCCAGGTAGGAGTACTGGTCGTAGGGAAAGTACTGGCGGAAGTTGTGCCAGCTGAATCCGGTGCTGGTAGTCAGCGGACGGACTTGGAGAACCCAATACATCAGCCCGGATCCGACGATAGCGGCGGCTGAGATCAAATGCTTCCAACGGTTCCGAGAGTTAGTGGCAGCTGTCTGCTGTGTCATTCCGCTGGATACCCCGACATTTTCCGTTGAATTTCTGGGCAGCTTCCCGGAGGCTGCTCGATTACAAGTAAAGATTCTAAGGCCTGCGCCAGCAGGGTCTGGCCTCCATGCCCGGCCGCGCGTCACGCTGCATTGTCGCCAAACCGGTAGACTCTGTGCACATGACCAATGCAGTGACAGGCTCTTCGGCCAGCACCCATCGTATTTCAGTCGTCGTCCCTGTCTACCAAGGCGAAAAGACCTTGCCGGCCGTTGTTGCGGAACTGATGGGACTGGCGGAGCCACAAATTTCGCCGGCTGGCCACCGTTTTGTCATTGCGGAAGTCCTCCTCGTATTCGATCACGGCCCTGATGGCTCTGCGCAGGTCATCCGTGACCTCATGGCCCGCTACGACATCGTCCGCGGGGTGTGGCTGAGCCGCAACTTCGGGCAGCATCCGGCAACCCTGGCCGGCATGGCGTCCGCCGGCGGTGACTGGGTTGTCACCATGGACGAGGACGGCCAACACGATCCGGCTGCCATTGGCGACATGCTGGATACTGCCATGGCCCGGCAATCGACGCTGGTGTACGCGCTGCCCAGCAACAAGCCTCCGCACGGGTTCCTGCGCAATGCGGCCTCGAAGGGTGCGAAGAAAGTCGTATCCGCACTCCTGTCGAGCAACGATGCCCCCAATTACCAAAGCTTCCGGCTGGTCACAGGCGAGGTTGCCCGTTCGGTGGCCGCCTACGCCGGCAACGCCGTGTATCTTGACGTCGCGTTGGGATGGATTGCGTCCAACGTCTCCACCTGCCCGGTTGCCTTGCGCGAAGAAGGTGACCGCGCCTCCGGCTACCGGCTGCGGACGCTGTTGTCCCATTTCTGGCGCATGGTCATTTCCAGCGGCACCCGCGGCCTACGCCTGGTAAGCCTAATCGGCGCGATCTTCGCGTTCCTGGGCATCTGCCTTGCCATCTACCTCTTCATTTCATACCTCACAGGACATGGTGCGGGACAACAAGGCTGGACGTCCACCATGATCGTGATCCTCATCAGCACCGGAGCGATTCTGTTCTCGCTGGGCGTCATCGCCGAGTACGTCGGAGTCAACGTCAACATGGCCATGGGTAAGCCCGCATACCTGATCGTGAGCGATCCTGCCGTGGGGCCCCTCGGAAAGGCCGGCACCGCGGCAGCTGCCTCGAACCAGGAAACAGCCGCAGCATCCGGGGGAACCACGCCAAATGCCTGATCCGGTATGGGTCGTCGGCGCGGGCGGCCTACTGGGGCGGGGCCTCGTATCCGTACTCAAGTCGAGGGGCCATGAAGTACTGACTTCCACCATTCCCTGGCAGGATCCCCGAGCGGCCAAAGCAGCCCTGGCCGCGGGCGCTGAGCAGCTGAGGGTCCGTGCTGACGGCAGGCCTTGGGTGATCGCCTGGTGCGCCGGAGCCGGTGTCACCGGAACGTCCCAGGCCGAACTGGACTCCGAACTGGAGGTTTTCAAGGCGGCGCTGGATTCCATCGCCGAAATACTGTGCCCGCCCGGTTCCGCCGCCGGCCGGTTCTTCCTGGCTTCCTCCGCCGGCGGCGTATACGCCGGCGCCCCGGACCCTCCCTACTCCGAAGCGAGCATTCCCCAGCCGCTGGCCCCCTATGGCTTTGCCAAGCTTGCAGCGGAAGACGCCGTCACCGCCTTTGCCGCCGCCTCCGGCACGCGCGTGCTAATTGGCCGGGTGGCTAACCTCTACGGGCCGGGACAGAACCTCGCCAAGCCTCAGGGTCTTATTTCAGTCTTCGCCAAGGCCCACCTGACCGGCCAGCCGGTGTCAGTGTATGTATCCCTGGACACTCTCCGCGACTACATCTTTATTGACGATGCCGCTGCTCTGATAGCGGATTGCCTTGACCGGCTTTCCGGATCCGATGTCGAAGCCGGAAAAGCCGTGACAAAGATCATCGCCACCCAGCGGGCGGATACCATCGGGGCTCTCATCGGCGCATGCAGGACGGTATTCAAACGCCGCCCGCGGATCGTTCTCGGGGCTTCCCCCTTCGCCAAGGCTCAGGCGCACGATCTTCGGCTCAGGTCCGTGGTCTGGACGGAACTCGACAACCGCCAGTTCACTCCCCTGCCCGTGGGAATCGACGCCACGGTCCGGGACATGCAAACCCTGAGAAGCGCCTCCGGAACCTTGTAGCGGTGCAACGCCGAGCGCCGGCCGCCGCAGCGAACTCGGGGCAATCCGACTCGTTCGGTACCCTAGATGGAGCGTTAGCAACAGAAAGAGACCGTGCCGAGTTGAATATTCAAGATCGAGCTACAGCGGCCAGGACCGGAAATCCGGGTTGGTTGTGGACCCTGGCCACGCCGGTAACCGCCTTGCTGGCTGCGTTGGTACCGGTTATTTTCAACCACCGGTTCTACTTCTACGACGACACCCAGATTGGCGCCTACCCCATCTGGCGGGAAATCGGTGCATTGCTCCGCTCCGGGCAGTGGCCGTTCTTCAGCGCCGAAGGTTGGCAGGCCGGCAACTACGCAGCCGAAGGACAGTGGGGCCTCTTCAGCCCCGTAACTCTGGGCATAGGACTGGCATCCACGTACTTCACCAATGCGCTGGTCTTCTCGACCCTAGTCAAAGTCGGCCTTCTGGCTCTGGCCAGCCTCGGCATTTACCTTGTCAGCCGAAACCTCGGCGCCCGTTCCCCGTGGGCATTTGTTGCCGGCGTAGCTTCCACACTTGCCGGTTTCACGGTTTACCTCGACTCCCCGTCCTGGGTCACCGGGCTCATGGTGTGGGCCTTCCTGCCTTTTGTTTGGTGGTCCCTTCGACGGATGTGCTACCAAAATAAGTCGCCGTTGCCTGTCCTTGTCTCCGGGTACCTCCTCGTAACCGTCGGCTACGTCCACGGGACCATCATGCTGGTCCTGCTCTTTGTCGCCGTCATTGTCGAACTGCTGGTGCGCCCGGACTGGAAGGCAATAGTGAAGACGGTGTCCATGGGGGCAATCCTGGGCTTGGTGGCTTTGGCCGTTTATCTCCCCGGAGTCTTGACCCTTGGCAGTACGGCGCGCACACAGGTCGTGGCCAACACCAACTTCCTTACTGTTGACCTCACCGGCCTGGCCGGATCGGCACTTCCGAGCAACCTTCCACAGGTTGCGTCCTGGTGGTGGGGGCCCTTCGCGCCCGCACCCCTTACTTACATCGCCTGGTTCCTCCCGTTGTTTGCCCTGGTCAACTTCCACCAGCTGCGCCGCCTCACGCCTGGAATATCGAGCGCTCCGGTGTTCCTGGTGTTGTCCCTGATGCTGACGCTGGCTCCCAGCGACCTTGGACCCCTACGGACACCGGTCCGGTTGATGCCGTACGTCTGCTTCGCTGCGATCGTGCTCCTATGCGTCGCCTTGTCGCTCGCTCGGGTCCGCACCGTCTCCCGCGCGCGGTGGCTCAGCACAGCCGCCTTGTTTATCGGGAGCGTCTACCTGGGATGGACGGGGAAACCCGAGCTCTGGGCTATCAGCGCACGCATGGTGCTGATCATGGCCGCCGGTTTTGCCGTGGCTGCCGTGGCACTGCGCTTGATCCGGTCCACGTCGAAGGCCGAGGGCGTAGTGGCCGCCGTCCTGGTGGCGACTTCCCTGGCACTGGCCTTCCCGCAGCATTACTACTTTCCCAACCCGCCGGTTCAAGACTTTAAACTGCCCGCGGATACGTCTAAGTACTCAACGCAGCTCTCCGGTGCCAAGGGGCAGGCAGTCGTTGTCGGTACACCGTCCACCCTGGACCCGTCTATCTGGACCGAGTCCCTTGTGGGCAACATGTGGTATTTGAACCCCACTTCGGTGCACAACCTCTACAGCCCCATCCAGAACGCGGCCTACTCGAAGGACCTCTGCATCGCGTCCCGCGGCGAGACCTGCAAGGAACTAAGCGCAAAGCTGTTCGAGGTTGACCCGACCACGGGCAAGCCGCTCGCAGACCTTCTTCGCGTTGACACTGTCCAGATAGTACGCGACGTGTCGGACACCTCCGGCGCCGAACTCGCTAAGGCAGTCGCGCCTTCGGGATGGTCTGTTGCGTCCCGTACGCCGAATACGGTGATGTGGACGCGTGACATGCCCCTTGGTTCAGTAGGTTCTCCCGTTTACGCCTCCAAGGGAACCGCCATCGAGCCGGTATCCAACTCCAGCACCGAGGTCAAATTCAAAGTGAATGAGGTGCCTGCTTCGGGCGGAACCGTGACGCTGAGCCGTATCGCGTGGCCCGGTTATACGGCCGACGGCGCCACCATTGGCGATCCCCTCCGCGGCTACCTCCTCACGGTCAACGTGGCTCCGGGAACGGCCGGCAAGACTGTAACCATCTCGTTCCAGCCGCCGGGCTGGGCAATCGAAATCGCCTCGCTCAGTGCCGCGCTCCTTCTGGGTGCCGCATGGGCCTTGGTCCATGCGCTGCGAGTCCGACGCCGACGCGGCTCCCCTGGCGAGCAGTCGCCAATGGTTGACCGGGCGGCCGACGCCGCCTTCGTGACCGGTCGCGGTCTTGCTCCCGACCCCCGCTCAAGCGAGGCAGAGCCGGAATACGCTTTGAGAAAGGAGGACCAATAGTGGCTTCCCAACCGCCAACAGCGGACGAGCCTGTTCGCGGCATACACTCGGGGCCGCCGGGCCCGCTGATGAAGATCGTCAAAGATCAGCGCGTGGCCTTTCTCCTCGTAGGGGGCGCCAACACGGCTTTCAGCACCGGTCTCTTCATTGTCCTGGCGTTGGCGTTCCCGCAGGCGCCGTCCTTCATCCTCCTCTCGGTTTCGTGGACAATTTCGCTCATCGCGGTCTTCTTCGTTTACCGAAAGCTGGTATTCCGCGTCAAGGGACATGTCTGGCTCGACCTCGGGCGGTTCGCCCTGGTCAACCTCACATCGCTGTTGGTTAACGTCGGATTACTCTCCTTGCTTGCTGACTTGCTGAAGTTTCCGCGAATCCCCACCCAATTGGCCATCACCCTGTTGTCCGTGATCATCAGTTACTTCGGTCACCGCCACTTTTCATTCCGGCGCAAGAGCTCGCCGGTACAACCGCAGACCGCCCCCATCAACGGCACTAAAGAGGAAGAGACGGCATGACCCCGAAAGTCTCCATAGTTATCCCCGCGTATAACAACGTCCAGTACATCGCTGAAACGCTGGACTCAGTCCTAACCCAGACGTACGACGACTACGAAGTCGTCATTGCCGATCACTCGTCCGTTGACGGAACAAAGGACGTCATTGACGGCTACGGCAGCCACCCAAAGCTCCGGATCCTGAGCCCGACCCCCGCGGGCGGCGGCGCACAGGCCAACTGGAACAGAGTCAGTTCCGAAGCCCGGGGGACCTACCTCAAACTGGTGTGCGGCGATGACATCATTTCACCCACTGCCCTGGCTGAGCAGGTGGCGGCTTTCGAGGCGAATCCGACGGCTGTCCTGGTCGCCTGTCAGCGGGATCTGGTCGACTCCAATGGTGGCATATTCATGAGAAACCGGGGACTTCAGGGAATTTCCGGACTGGTGAGCGGCGCCGAGGCCGTTCGCGCCACCGTTGTTGCAGGGGCAAACATCTTCGGGGAACCGGCGTGCGTCATGTTTCGGCGGGAACTCCTGGAGCATGAAGGCGGCTGGGACAACACCAACCCCTACCTTATAGATGAGGCCACTTATGCACGCATATGCTTTCATGGAGATGTCATTGCATTGCGGCGCAGTCTGGCCACCTTTCGAATCAGTGCCAGTCAGTGGAGCGTGCGCCTGGCCCAGCAACAGTCCCACCAAGCAATCGCCTTCCACAATGAGATCGCCCACAAGCATCCGGGCGTGCTCACCCCGTTCGATCTGGCTCTGGGGAACCTGAAGGCGATAGGTATGTCTTATGCCCGCCGCCTGGCTTACGTTCGACTTCGCAAACGCATGGGTCACGAACTCGCAGTGGAAAGCACGGTCTAAATGACTGTTCCGGTAATTTGGTGACGCGGGGATCGACTTGACGCAATAAGAGGACCTCCGTTGGTGTGTTGGGCTTGTCTATAGCGAACACACACGATGGTTGTCATCAACTGCTCGAAGAGTATCCACGACCGCGTTCCAGGGTCATGGAAGTAGCGCAGGCAGCGGAATCGGTGTTCATCGCCGCCGAGCATCCGCGGGCTGAACTTGTCCACGTCAGGAAAGTGCAGCAGGCCGGCCTCGGTCCCCGCGCCCCGGACCATCCACCAGGACACGGCTGACCCTGCGGCGGTCGCCGACACGGCCGTCGCGGAGCGGATGACCGCGTCCACGAGCTGGCCCCGGTGCTGCTGGCGGAGCGGAAACGGGCTCTTCACGGTTGTGGGGAATTGGATCCCTGGAATGAGCGTCATGCCGCCGTCCGGACGACACTTCTCAAGAGAAGAACCGATTGGTGCTTGGCTGCGTCGCCGTATCCCGGGCGGTGCGCTTGACGGTCTTGATCGCGGTGTTGTTGGCCTCGATCTTGCCGGTCCTGGCGCCGGTGATGACTAGCACCTTGATCTCTTCCCACCATCTGCAAACTGTGCGGTAGAGCCTGTTGGTTTCCGGCCGTGTGGCTGCCGTGACCAGGCCCTCGAGTACCTTCTTGGCCGCGGCGGCGTCTTCCAAGGGTGCCGGGGCCCGGACCTGTTCCTTTACGTCGGCGGACGGCACGGCAGCTAAGTGTTTCGCCGCGGCGCAGGAGGAGCATGCGGTTGGCCCAGGCCTTGCCGATGGGCCGGCCGCGACGGCCTGTGACCTGTTGGGAGAACTTTTGCCGGGTCTCCGTCATGAACTTATCGACAAGCGTGATCAGGTGGAAATGATTAACTGCGACTGCCGTCCGTGGAAGCCACATCCGTAACGCCTTCCTGAACGCCGCGGAAGGGTCGATTGCCACGACCTGCACGGCCAGCCGCCATTCCAGCGGTCGGGCGAACAGCCAGTCCCCCACGCCCCTTGTGGTCACGGCCGTCGACCATGCCAAGGACCTGACCGGTGTCCATGCCCAGCATCCGCATCCGCGTGCTGAGCTTGTCCGCGTCGGGCAGCTGCAGCAGGCACGCCTCGGTCACCGCTGCCCGGACCATCCACCAGGACACGGCGAACCCTGCAGCTGTTTCGGCCACGGGCCGGCCGGAGCGGATGACCGCGTCCACGACCTGGTTCCGCAGCCCGATCGTCGTGCGGGCGCGGGGCGGCGCCTGGGGCGTTGATTCAAACAACGACAGCCGGGCAGGCGGGCTCTTCGCATTACCAGCGGACTTGGACCACAGCACTTCCAGAGTCCAGCGACGGGAATTCGCGGAGCCGCTGACGGCGGCGCTCTTTCCGCCGGGATGCGATGACCCCGTATCTCGGGCATCCCGGCGGGTGGTCGGTGCCGACAATGACCTGCCCGCGAGCGGCAGTGATGGTAGTGGAGATGACGTGGTAGTCGGGCAGCTTGAAGAGGACGGGGCAGCGTCGGCTGCGACCCCAGTAGGCTCGGATCAAAGGCTCCTGGTCCAGTTCCAGGTTGAATGCTAGGCACACTCATCCCAGCAGGGCCACTGGCCCCCTTGTCTTCAACGACACGAACTCAATTCCCCGCCAACCACGAAGACCAAAATGCGAAGGGCATCGCCGCTCGGCGGTTTCACCAACCAGCCCGCTTGGTACTTCTAGAGCCTCCGCTCAGCCAGGTCATGCTGTGCATCGTGGCCTATCGGAGGATCGTCGACGGCCCGCTCAGGAATGTTCTGTGTAGACATGACCCGCATTTTACGGCGGGCCGGTTCTTCGAAGAAACGCCACAAACAATAGCCTGCTGCCGATACGATCGCTGGAATAAGAACAAACCCAACTTGGGCCCCTATGCTTCCTGCTCCGAAGGCGGTTGGGAACGTCATTTGCAGTTTCCAAAACATCTCGATAAGGGGCATGTGGACCAGGTAGATACTGTAAGACGCCATACCTCCCACCACGAAAGCCTTCGAAGAAAGCAGCCTTGCAATATGCCGGTCCGCAATACCTAGCGCGCCAACGATTAGCACCAATATGGGTATCAGCACACCTATATATTGAGTACGCCCAGTCCGATCCATCCAGAAACATCCTGCAAGAATTAGCATAGTTGCAGCAACAACTATGTGGCTTGCAATCAATCTATTCTTACCCGTCGGTGGAATCCTACGAACGATGTAGAAAACGAGAGCACCGGCCATAAAAGCGCAGAGTATCCTAAGTAACCACATCCATGCGCCGTAGAGACCAAGAACGTACGAGAAGAATACAACCGGGAAAAGGAGTACGCCGACCATAATTACGAGAGACCGAGTGCTGAGTGATCTGTTGATCCTAAAAATTAGAAGAACTAGTACAGGAAACAATAGGTAGGCGAAGGCCTCAGCTGACACAGACCAAGCAGCACCATTCCAAGTGAGCCTCTCAAAGCTCGGTTCAGTCCATTGCACCACCAGCGTAAGCTGCCGCAGGAAGCTCCCCACGCTGTATTCATGCACGCTTACGGGGTCATCACTGTGCCGCGCCAAAAGGAGTCCGTGCCACACAGCTGCGAAAACCAGCATGAATGCGTATGCTGGCCAAACCCGGGCCACTCGCGCCCACCAGAACTTTAAAGTGGCTGAACGACCTAACTTCATACCCATCCTGTCGCCGTAGTTCAACGCCAACACGTAACCGCTCAATGCGAAAAAGAGGTCGACTCCGAGCTCACCGTGAGCCAAGACGGGGCCCAGAACATTAGACACCCAAGGGAATTCACTCGCAATGTTTCCTCGGATATGGAACAGTACTACCCACATTGCAGCAACTATACGAACGCCGGTTAACGCGTGGACTTGCTGCACCACGACGCCTGCAGCACGAGAGGAGGTTGGTAGCGTCATATTGTCTTGCATGAGATCCTTACGGTCATCAAGGAGATTGCCGGCGCACGACGGGCTATTTTCCTTGTGCAGTCTTTCAAGAATACCGGATGGGGAAATGCCCACTACTGCAATCCTGGGAGATCGCCATCAGGACGTCCGGCCCGGAGACTACTTGTGGCTCGCGAGGATCTTGGGCTGCTGAGTTGAACTTCTTGTTGCTGCGTTGCTGTGATGATGTACCGTCCAACGGCCCTCAAGACTCTTTGAGTGGGCATCGCCGTCCGGCGACTACAAGGTCTCGATTGCAAAACATGGCTTCCTGCTGGGCCTGTCATTGGCCCAGACTGAATCAGGTCAATCAAGCCATACGCAAGGGACAACCTGGAGGCTGCAAGCGACCTGGGACGGCATTTGTACGACATCGGTTGGCCGTCCAAGATCCGCCTCAACTCCTTCAGACCTGAGCAGGCTGGTCTTCTTTCAAACCTGCATCGCACGGCGTCGGCCCTTGTCAGTGAGGATCAAGCAACACTACGTACCTTTTTCGGCGTCGGGTTGAACTTGATGCCATCAAGGATCTTCGCGGCAACCCCAAGCCTAAGTCGCCACCCCACCTTCCCTCGCCGCATCCACACAAAAGTACTTACGACGAACCTAAGCCAATCAAGCTTATTATTGTGATGCCAGTGATATGACGACTCATTCCGGGCACCAAAGAAGAACTTCCATGCGTTGCCGCCGTTGAGATCACCAAAGTTCACGCCACGGTTGTCAGGCATGTCATGCACGACGACGCTATCCAACACCTGAACACCCGGACCTTCTGCGCTGATTCGCAGCGTGTACTCCATGTCATCAAACCAAATAAAGTACTCGACCAAAGGCAGCCCGTACTTTGCGATCGACCGCCGGGGAATTAGGACCGAAACGAAAGAACAGTTAGTGATAATTACCGAGTTCTGACCTTTAGCAATCAAACGGCCCCAGTCCCAGGCAGTACCCGGATTGTTCATCTCACAGATGGACCCGTCAGTATAGCGGACCAAGGAGCAGCTGTATGGAACAGGGCGTCCCAGTTCGTCCTCAGCGGCGGAATGGCCCGCCAACAGGCGCTCGAGCGCCGTTTTATCCGTATAGCAGTCGTCATCCATAATCCAGACCCAGTCAGCACCGCGCTCGTAGGCCCTACCCATGCCAGCCGCGAAGCCGCCTGCGCCACCGGTGTTGGTCTCAAGCCGGAGAATTTCGATCCGGGGATCATCTTGGTATGTAGCCAAGAGTTCAGACGTGGAATCAGTGCTGGCATTGTCCACTACCACCAGCATGTCAACCGCGCGCGACTGCGCCAGGATCGAATCCAAAACCCGGCCTAACTTCTCAGCCCTGTTGTACGTTACAACCACGGCCGCAACTCTATCGGTCATGCCTTCCATCCTTCGTAAAGCGCCTTTGTCCACCCGCGGGCATCCGGTGATTGTTTCAAGGCGATGATCTTTTCCTGTTGCTCCGCTACGATCTGCATGCGCAATGCTTCCGATGACATCACTGCCAAGGTTCGTGCCACGGCCTCTTTAACGAAAGCAAATGGCTGCCGGGGAAGTAATGCCTGTCCTGCCACCAAGGACGCTTGGGAACCAACGTCGGTCGACAAAACGGCAACATTCATTGCTGTGGCCTCGAATGTCGTTAGTGTGAGGCCCTCATTGTCAGAGGAAACAACCAGCAGGTCGGCTTCCGCCAAGGTGTCGCTCACTGGTTGGGGAGGATGTCGCATTTCGACGCTGCCCGCCAAACCGTAATGCTGAACCAGCCTCTGCGTCTCTTCCAATAGAGCGCCATCGCCGTGCACTATGAACTTTACGTCGCGTTCGGCCGTCTTCTTCAGCTCAGCAGCGTAGCGGAGAAAAAGGTAAGGACGCTTCTGCTGACTAAGTCTCCCAACAAAAGCGACCGTGAACGGCTTGGCAACTTGCAGGAGCTGGGGTGCCAGAATAGGCACAAATTGATCAGACAGCCCGTAGAGTGGCGCCAAGGCCACTCTGCTTTTCGGCACGTCCCGCACCAGCGCGAGGTAGTCCCGGAGTTGGGGAGAGATGACGTGATGAATGTCGATGACGTTCGAAAGTTTGACGGAAACTTCAACGAAACCCCCAGTGCGCCACTCCAGGATATGCAGTGTGTCCACGACTTGAATCGAGGCATCAAACGCTTTTAGCCATGGCAACCGATGGTACAGCCAATTGTTGTGATGTACGTGAATACCTCGCACGGAAAATTCAGAGAGCAAGGCGAGAAGCAGATCAGCTTCTTCACCCTGGGGTAGCGGAAATGTCATTGGCAGTACCAAGGCACCGTGGAGTTCCGGCCGGTCTATCCACGGGTGAGATGAGTCCTTGTCAGTCAGCACGATCGGAAGAAAGCCAGCGCCTTTAGCCAATGCAATAGATTCCAATGCCCACCGCTCGGCTCCTCCCATTTCCAGCCAGTGCAAACCGAATATAATAGCTGGTCGCCGCAACGGCTGCTCGTTGTGCGATCGCAAGGCAGGAGCCGATACCTGCGGTGCTGCCATTCTTTGGTCGCGACGCTTCGGTATTAGGTGTCTCTCATATACGTCGGTGAGGCCCTGCCGTAACGCATCAAAAATTACGGGCGCACCAAACCTGACTCGCTTAAAGACTTTGCCCTTGAGCCCCGCACGATCGTAGTAACTTGTGCCCCCTTCCGAGCCCTCACCTCCGAGGTCGATGACCAGTGGCAACACGCCGGCCTCATGAGACACGACCGCTTTGAGGTTGCTCCGAACAGACAGGGCGCAGATTGCGGTTCGATCAGCTCTCCATTCCAGACGATGACAGGACTGGTCAGTCAGACGCGGAAACTCTCCATCAGGAGCCCTCAGCACCACGACTTTAAACTCTCGTCCAGGATGAACGAGGGAGTGATAGTTCAGCGCGCCCGCAAGCAGCCCCAGTTCCCGCCCGCTCAGGCGTCCTCCTTGCCCGCTGAGGCCGCTCTCTCCTTCGTCAACGATGTCGAAAAGCCGTAATGACGTACTCATGGATCCTTCCGGGGTAAACAAATCCGTTTCAACTGGCGGCATCAGTTCGCCCGCAAGAGGTTAACTGCGTCAGCGATGGGACCATCCGCGACCTTCCGGCCTTGGCGCAAGACGACGCCGCGATCGCACACCCTGCTGACCATGTCCAGGTCATGGCTAACGACCACAAGCGTCGTACCGGACGAGCGCAATTCCTGCACACGGGCGAGGCACTTCTTCTGGAAAGGTTCGTCACCAACAGAGAGAATCTCATCGATGAGAAAAACATCCGGCTTAGTATGGACGGCCACAGAAAATGCCAGCCGGAGGAACATCCCGGACGAATAGAATTTGACTTCAGTATCGATGAATTTTCCGATCTCGGAGAACTCAACGATCTCGTCAAAACGATCGGTCGTCTCTTGTTCGGTCATACCAAGGATTACACCGTTGAGGTATACGTTCTCGCGGCCCGTGAGGTCAGGGTGGAATCCTGCCCCAACCTCAATGAGTCCCGCAACCTTGCCTCGGGTCCTAACCCGCCCGGTGTCCGAACCCATCACGCCCGATATCAGCTTGAGAAGGGTAGATTTACCTGAGCCGTTGTAACCGAGCAAAGCAACCGACTCTCCGGCATTCACGGTTAGGTCCACGCCGTCCAGAGCCATGAACGTAGAGGAGAGATCCCCCCTACGCCCTTTGAAGAGCCATACGACCGTCTCCTTTAGAGATCTAGTATGGCGAAGATTAAAACGTTTAGAGACGTTTTCAACGACAATGGCTTCATTACCCACGACTACAACTCCTGCGCAAATCTGCCCTCAAGGCGACGAAATACGGTTTGCCCCAAAATCAAGAAACACACCGAAATAAGTAATCCGACCGGGAGCCACAAGGAAACGAGGTGCTCGGGAAGCGGAGCGCTTTCAGGGGCTTTCTGCACGGCAGCGGTAGGAAACCAAAAAGCTGCGTGGAAAAGCTCGACTGCGATCGTCATGGGATTGAGCTGGTAAAAGAAATAGAATGTTTCACCGAGACTGTCCCTCACCAGGTACCAGGCGTATAGAACCGGGGACAGCCAGGTGGCCATCATCAGCATAAGATCAACGATGTTTTCAGAGTCACGAAACATCACATTGGCTGCAGCAAACAGAAGACCTAACCCGAGCCCGAGTGCAGTAACCATCACAAATGCTCCTACAGCACCCAGCAACTGCACCAGGGTCGGTGACCAACCAAAGAAGAGACAGGCCGCCAACAGGATCAGCAGTTGTGGAAGAAAATGAACTATAGCTACCCAAACGGAAGCGACTGGAAACAGCTCTCGGGGAAGGAATATCTTCTTGACCAATGCTCCATTCGCGACAATGGACCTGGTCGCTTGCCCAAATGCCTCAGAGAAGAAATTAACCAGAATAATTCCGGAAAACATGTAAATCACGAAGTTCGGCTGTTTGTTGAGGCCAAGGAAGACACCAAGGGCAAAGTAGAAGACTACGAATTGAACCGCCGGCTTGACGTAGCTCCACAGCAGTCCGAGAACGGAGCTTCGGTAGCGTACCTTCAGCTCCTTCCGCACAATTAGCTGAAGGAGCTCCCGGTGCCGAAGGACATCGATGAGTCCGCCGCCCTTGTCGGGAGGCGTCAAGGTTGCGGCGCTCATGCGTCCACGCCTCCACTTTCCAGCTTCACGCCGTTTTCGTAATGCGGCCTGATCTTGTTGTCGAACATACTCAGCGCGGAACCAATGGCCATGTGCATGTCCAGGTACTTGTAGGTGCCCAGCCTGCCGCCAAACAGGACGTCGGTTTCAGCGGCGGCGAGGTCGCGGTACTTGAGCAGGCGCTCCCTGTCCGCGGAAGTGTTGACGGGGTAGTAAGGCTCGTCGTCTTTTTCGGCGAATCGCGAAAACTCCCGCATGATGACCGTTTTTTCGGTCTGGTAGTCGCGCTCGGGATGGAAATGGCGAGGTTCGATGACGCGGGTGTAGGAGACGTCGTCGTCGTTGTAGTTGACGACGGAGGTGCCTTGGAAATCGCCGACATCCAGGACCTCTTCTTCGAAGTCGATGGTGCGCCAGGAGAGGTCGCCCTCGGCGTAGTCGAAGTAGCGGTCCACCGGGCCGGTGTAAACCACGGGAATCTTTCCGACCACCTTGTTCTTGCTGTATTCGTGCGACTCGTCGAAGAAGTCTGTGTTAAGGCGCACCTCGATGTTCGGGTGTTCGGCCATTTTCTCGATCCACGCGGTGTAACCGTTGGTGGGCAGGCCCTCGTACTTGTCATTGAAGTACCGGTTGTCGTAGTTGTAGCGCACGGGCAGCCTGGAGATGATGCCCGCTGGCAGGTCCTTGGGATCCGTCTGCCACTGCTTTCCGGTGTAGTGCTTGATAAAGGCCTCGTACAGGGGACGGCCAATCAGCTGGATGCCCTTGTCATTAAGGTTCTGGGGATCTGTTCCAGCCAGTTCCCCGGCCTGTTCCCGGATGAGGTCCCGTGCTTGGCCCGGGGTGAGATTGGCCCGGAAGAACTGGTTGATGGTTGCCAGGTTGATGGGCAGGGAGTACACCTCCCCCTTGTGGACGCCGTAAACCTTGTGCACGTAGTTGGTGAAGGTGGTGAACCTGTTGACGTATTCCCACACGCGTTCGTTTGACGTGTGGAAAAGGTGGGCGCCGTACCGGTGGATTTCAATACCGGTCTGCTCTTCCTTTTCGCTGTAGGCGTTACCGCCGATATGGTGGCGGCGGTCGAGGACGACGACCTTCAGGCCGAGCTCGCTAGCGGCCTGTTCTGCGATTGTCAGGCCAAAAAAGCCGGACCCTACAATGACGAGGTCAGCGGTCACAAAATCTCCTGGTTTGAATACGGGCAGCACAATGGAGTGCATCGTCTGCTGTTCTAGCCTACCCGAGGGACCGGAGCGTCCGTCGAATCTCCTTCGCCCTTGTGATCCGTCGCACAGGCGTCATCACGCGGGTCGCAGCACCCCGTCCCGTTCGATATACGAATCCCGTGTGCCGGGGCAGACCCATTGGCCGCCTTCGCTTATCAACGGTTGGCCCGCCTTACCCACCCAGCCGATGCGCCGGGCAGGGACGCCGGCCACAAGCGCGAAGTCCGGCACATCCTTTGTGACCACAGCGCCGGCAGCCACCATCGCCCATGCCCCGATGGTGACGGGCGCTATGCAGACTGCACGGGCTCCGACAGCAGCTCCCTCCCGGATCGTAACCCCCACTTTGTCCCAGTCATCCTCTGTCTTGAGGGTGCCATCCGGAGTCACAGCGCGGGGAAAGACATCATTGGTGAGGACCACGGCAGGACCAATAAAGACTCCGGCCTCCAGAACCGCAGGTTCGTACACCAGGGCGTAATTCTGCACCTTGCAGTTATCCCCGAGAACTACGCCCGGGCCGATGTAGGCGCCACGGCCCACAACGCAGTTCTCCCCCAGGCGTGCCTCCTCCCGGACCTGCGCGAGATGCCACACTCTGGCGCCTGTACCGATGTGCGCGCTTGGATCAACGTCAGCGCTGTCAGCGATGGTGCCCAAAGGAGACTCCCCTGCTGCTCATGGCCCTCTTTTCGAGGGCCGGATGTAGCGATCCTAGCCGAGCCCCCGCCGTGCAGGCAGGCCTACCTTGGGAAGTTTTCCACATGGATGCCGATGCCGCTCCACATGATCTCCGGACGTGGATAGCGTGACGCCATACGCACAAAGGATTGGCACCCATGACCCTGCATTGCACATTGGTTGGTGGTCCGGGATCCGCACATCCCGGGCCCCCTCTCGAACTGTCCATTGAGGCCGCGCCCGGCACTCCTGGTGCGGACATCAACGAGCAATTATCGAACAAGTTCGGCACCGGCGCGGTCACTGTGGAGGGGCAGGATCTCTGTTCGTTGGTATCAGGCATTCCGCCGCTGGTGGACGCGGCAATTCTTGTCGACGGCGGCGCCTCGCCATCGACAAGAAGGCCGCGCCGGCCTTCGGCCGTTGATACGGAGGCCCCGCTGGCCCTCGCCATTCACAGCGGAGCCGCCGCAGGGACAGTCGTTGCAATCCGGCGTGGCAGCTACACCATCGGCCGGAGCGGCACACGCATTGTCATCCAGGATCCGGAGTTGTCCCGCGAACACGCGCGAATTGTTGTCACGGACACGGAGATCATCCTGATCGACCTGGATAGTGCAAACGGCACGTACGTCGATGGTGGAAGGATCCGGAACGCTGTGATCTCCACGGATTCCGGCATCAGGTGCGGGCAGTCAACCATGTCGCTGGTGTTTTCGGATCTGCCGGAGAGAGTGCTCTCAGATGCAGGAAGGTCCGTGGCCGAACCCATCGTGGTCTCCGGCCGGGCTGAACCTGGCAACCGCGCGCTGCTCCTGCTGGCCGCAGTTCTCCCGCTGGCAATCGGCGTGGGACTGGCAGTCTTGACCGGGATGTGGATGTTTCTCGCCTTCTCGGCGGCGTCCGCTCTTTCCGTTCTCGTCCCCATCATCGGCGGCCGGCGGCAGAGGCAGGAATTGTCGGCTGCCGTAAAAACAGCGGTAAGGGAAGACCGGGAGCGCCGACGGCGGTGCGCCCCGTCCCTTGCCATCGTTGCCTTGGCAGCGCACCGGGGAACGCACACGCCCGTTCCCGGTTCCGCTGCCGACGGCGTGTGGCTGAGGTTGGGCGAAATGGAGCAGGAGGCCAACGTCCGGGTTGAGCCGGCAGGCGCCGTCCGAACGATTCCTTCGGCGGGCAGAGTCCCTGTCCTCCTTGACCCGCGCCGGCCGCTCACTGTTGTCGGCGGCTCTTCAGCGGGGGTCGACGGCGCTGTCCGTTGCCTTCTCATGCAACTTGCGGGCTACCCACTGGCCGTTACAACGGGGGTGGTCATCCACGGGCAGCCGGAGAATCTGCCGTTGGCCGCCCGGTACCTTCCCGGGGTAACCCTCACGGGAACAACTGACGCCGCCCTCCGGGTTATCGGCGGCGGAGGTCCTTCCGGTTCAGAGCGGACCGTCTTGTTGATTCGCAGTGCCGGGCCGGCCACGGCGGGTGACCTCGAGGTTCGTGCAGCCGCTTTGGAACGGGGGTGGCAGGTTCTTCATTTTCTTCCGGAAGAAACCGCGTCTCCGGCAGCTGATGTGTTCTTGTCTGAGCGCAGGTCGGTCATGCTCCAAGATCACGGCCAGACGCTTTTTGTCGCGGATCTGGTACCGGATGCAGTGTTCACCGCGCTGTGCCGACGCCTGGCGAACGCCCCGAAGCCGGCGGACGGGCCGCTGCGGTCAATTCCGGACACCTGCGGTCTTGGCGATGTCCTGCCCCTGACTCAGGCGGAAACCGCGCGCCGCTGGGAATCGAATGCGGCAAGGGACGGACTCCCGGTGCCGCTGGGCCTGGGTGTGGCCGGGACAAAGACCGTGGATCTCCAGGTTGACGGCCCCCATTTGCTCGTTGCGGGCACCACCGGCTCGGGAAAGTCGGAACTGCTCCGGACCCTTACCTTGGCGCTCGCCCTGAGCTACCCGCCGGAGCGCATCAACTTCTTCTTCTTCGATTTCAAAGGTGGCTCGGGCTTGGGCCCGCTCAGTGGCTTGGTCCACTGCGTCGGCCTCCAAACCGACCTGTCCACCTCCGAAATGGAGCGCACTCTCGTGTCGTTGCGTGCCGAAGTCAGGCTCCGTGAAGAACACCTTTCTGCAGCGGCTGTGCCGGACATCGCGGCCTACCGCTCCTCCCCACTGGCCGAGGACTTCGTCCTCCCCCACCTTGTCATCATCATCGACGAGTTCAGGATGCTCGTTGATGATGCTCCGGAAGTACTTCGTGAACTCTTGCGGATCGCTTCCATAGGGCGGTCACTGGGCATCCACCTGGTGATGGCAACGCAGCGGCCCCAAGGAGCGCTGACAGCCGATATCCGGGCGAACGTCACGTCCAGCATTGCCCTTCGCGTGCAGTCCGACATGGAGTCAATGGACATCGTCAACTCGAAGGCCGCGGCGGCCATCGGTGTTGACGCTCCTGGCCGCGCCTTCCTGGCACGCGGAACGGAACCTGCCGAAGAGTTCCAGACCGCATGCCTGGCCTCCTCTTCCGAGGAGCCGCTGCGGGATTCCGTCGTCGTCCAGCCGACAGCGGTGTACCTCGCTTCCCCGGAAGCGACGGACCCCACACAACCGGGCCCTGCGCCAACGCCTGCCGAGGCAGCAGCTCCGCTGGTGGCGCTCGTCGAGTCCCTTTGCGTGGCCCACGGGAAACTGGTTCCCCGGCGACCGGTGGCCCCTCCGCTGCCTGAATACCTGGATGAACCGGACGGGGACTTGTCAGCCTCTGGATCCGCGGCGGCCGGCCCTATGTCCGGTGGACCTGGAGATGATGAAAGTACTGTGGACCTGGGACTGATGGATCTGCCCCATAAGCAAAAGGCGGTGACCTTAACCTGGAGCCGCGTCAACCAAGGTCATGCCGCCTTCATTGGCAGCTCCACCTCCGGCGCGACGGCAGCCCTTGAACTGACGGCCAGGAGATTGCTGGCCAGCCCATCCGAGGCCCATTTCTATTTCCTGGACAGCACGGGGAGCCTTTTGCCCTTCGCGCAAGCCAGCCGGGTCGGAGCCCACGCCGGTGTGCACGACCTGCGCCGCGGAGTCCGGATCGTGGAGCGGCTTACCCGTGAACTCAGCAGGCGCCTCAGCCGGCCGGCCGCCGGGGAAGTACCCCTTGTTCTCATTGTCTCGGGCTGGGGCTCATGGGTTTCAGCCCTCCGGTCCGGCCCACTCGCCTGGGCCGAAGACTTGGTCCAGGACCTCGTCCGCGACGGAAGCAGGGCAGGGATAACGCTGCTGCTTTCCGGTGAACGGGAACTGGTCACGGCCAGGTTCTACGGTTCCATCCCCAACCGCTTCTACTTTCCGTCCGGCTCCACTGAAGAGAGCCGCGCCGCATGGCCGCGGATGCCTTCCATTGCCGTCGTCGCGGGAAGGGCTGTTGCATTTGGTCCCGCAGCGGACGGCGGCCCGGCCGTCTGCCAGTTCTACCGACAGCCCTTCGTTGGCCCAGGGCAGCCCTGCACTGGCGGGAGCGGTTACCTGCCTGCTTCGTCGCCACCGTTCAGGGTGGAACCCCTCCCGGCTAGGATCGCCACCGGCGAGGTCGCAGCACGTGCGGGGCGCACCCCGCCGGGGACCTCCTGGTCACGGACCGATCCCCGGAACCTGCAACCAGGAGCCGCGAAGGCTTCCGCTGGTTCAGGACAGGCCCGGGCCGTCCTCCTGGGCGTGGCGGGCGATGAACTGGAGGCAACGGCTCTCCGGATTCCGCCCAGCGGCGTGGTGGCAGTTCTCGGTACCCCAGAAAGCGGTAAAAGCAACGTGTTGCACGCCATGAAGAGGCTCAATCCCGATAAAGAATGGTGCTCGGGTCCCGTGCCGCACGAGGCCGCAGGAGACTTTTGGAAGGACGTGCTGCAGCAGGCGGAAGCGGGTGCAGTGCCGCAAGAAACGCTGCTGCTCGTTGACGACATTGACCTCCTGGACCCTTCGGCAGTGAAGGACCTGGGCCGCCTCAACGCTTTGGGCTATTCGCTCGTGGTCACCGCCGGCTACAACCCTGTGCTGCCACAACGGGTTCCCTTGATCATGAACGCGCGGGCGGCCGGCCTCGGGCTTCTGTTGTGCCCGCGGTCCATGGCTGACGGCGACCTGTTCGGGGTCCGCTTTGAAGTTGAGGCCAATCCACCGCCGGGACGCGGCATCCTGATTTCCGCGGCACGGTCCTGCGCCCTTCAGGTGGGGTGGGCAGGTGCCGCGGGCTGAACCAGCGAATGTTTCCCGCCGCCGTCACGCAATCCAGGCGTATCAGCCTGGGTACCAATGCGGTCAGAGGGCAGGGGGCGGACTGCCGGTACGGGATGCGTGGCTGATTACCTTGTTGGAGAACAGGAGGACGATCGCGATGCCGGCCGGAACCACCATCGCCAAGCCGGCAAGAACCAGGCCGCTGGTCAGGGTGGGAACACCAATCGCTAAGACGAACAGTTGGGCCACCAGCGCCGCCGCCCGGGTCCACCTGTACCCGCGGTAAAGGAAGACGGATACGGCGAACAGCCAGGCGGAAAAGGCCAGCAGGAGGCCCAGGGTGAAGACGGCGCCCCAGAACGAGAGCACGGGGCTGCCGGTGAACAGCTCGTAGCCGTACCAGGCGGCCGCCACCAGCAGGGCGATTGCTTCGGCACCGGCAATAAGCGCCACTACTCTTGCCGCGGCAGGTGCGGCTGCGGGATGTTTACCAGCCGGACGGCCGGGCCCGTTGCCGGGGTGATCCGGAGACGTGGGGGCACCTTCTGGGTTTACCGGGGGTCTTGACACACTGGCACCCTACCGGACATAGTCGGACACTGGTGAGGGCAGGAGCCGCCACTGTGATGTATCGCTCAGGTTTCCACTGATATCAGGCGTTATTACCCCTTGTTTACACAGCGTTAACATGACAGGCTTGATGCAGATGACCAAGGGGGCCCAGAGGGCCCCTTTCCTTTGTAGCCACTAGTGAATAATTTCACAAAGGGCACTTCCCAGAAATGGAGCAACTGATCAGCATGGATTGGCGTAACCGCGCAGCGTGCCTCGACAAGGACCCGGAACTGTTCTTCCCCGTCGGAAACACAGGCCCGGCCCTCCTGCAGATCGAGGAAGCCAAGAGCGTCTGCCGCCGGTGCCCTGTAGTGGACACGTGCCTCCAATGGGCCCTTGAATCCGGCCAGGATGCCGGTGTCTGGGGCGGCATGAGCGAAGATGAGCGCCGCGCCCTGAAGCGGCGCGCCGCCCGCGCACGCCGCGCCTCCTAGAAGGCCACCCGCCGGCACCGTCCAACGGACCGTTTCAAACAGAGGCCCCGGATCGATCCGCAAGGATCGCCCCGGGGCCTCTTTCGTTTTTCCTGCCACTCCTTACCTTGCGGCTAACCACCGCAGCGGGTCCCGGAGCGGTCCTTCGCCTACTTTCCGTGCAGGCTGAGCCTGATTTTGACCTCGGTTCCGCCGCCCTCGCGGCGTTCCCAGGTAATGGTGCCGCCCAGTTCACTGGTGACCAAAGTCCGTACGATCTGCAATCCAAGCCCTTCAACATGGGGTGTCTCAGGGAGCCCCACGCCGTCGTCGGCAATGGTTACGGTCAGCTCCTCGCCGTCTTCCCCCTCGGACCTGTCGGCCAGGAGCCACACTGTCCCGGCCCTGCCCTCAAGTCCGTGTTCAACGGCGTTGGTCACCAGTTCGTTGATGACCAGGGCCAAGGGCGTGGCCAGGTCGCTGGGGAGCTCGCCAAACGTGCCCGAGCGTTCCGTCCGTACCTGCTGCGACGGGGACGCCACCTCAGCGGACAGCCTGAACTGGCGCCCAATCAGCTCGTCGAAATCAACACTCTGGGTCAAGCCCTGTGACAGTGTTTCGTGCACCAGGGCGATGGTGGCCACGCGGCGCATCGCCTGCTCCAGACCCTGCTTCGCCTCATCGCTCACCATCCGCCTGGACTGCATCCGCAGCAACGCAGCCACGGTCTGGAGATTGTTCTTGACCCGGTGGTGGATCTCGCGGATGGTGGCGTCTTTGGTCACCAGCTCCATTTCCCGCCGTCGCAGTTCCGAGACGTCCCGGCAGAGCACCAGCGCACCGAAGCGCTGCTGCTCATCGCGTAGTGGGATGGCGCGCAGGGACAGGCTGACGCCGCGGGATTCGATCTCGCTGCGCCATGGCATCCGTCCGGTCACCACGAGGGGCAGTGTCTCGTCGACCATCCGCCGGTCCTTGAGGAGTCCGGCGGTGACCTCGGCGAGGGAGCGTCCCTCCAGGGATTCCCCATCGCCGAGCCGGCGGAACGCGGAGACACCGTTGGGGCTGGCGTACTGCACCACGCCCTCGGCATCAAGCCTGATCAGGCCGTCCCCCACGCGGGGTGCGCCCCGGCGCGAACCGGTAGGTGAGGCGAAGTCCGGCCACAATCCCAGGGTGCCCATTCGCAGCAGGTCATACGCGCACTGGCGGTACGTCAGCTCCAGCCGGGACGGCATCCGGGAACTGGACAGGTCCATATGGGTAGTGACCACCGCAAGCGTCCGCCCGTTGCGGACCATGGGGACAGCCTCCACCCGAAGCGCCATCTCACTGTTCCAGTTGGTTTCGCTGGACCGCTCAATGGAGCGGCTGTTCCAGGCCTTGTCCACCAGCGGCTGCAGGTCCGAGCGGATCCCCTCCCCCACGAAGTCGCTGTGGAACGCGGTATGCGTGGTGGAAGGGCGCACGTGTGCCAGCGCGATGTAGCCAAGCTCCGGGTGGGGGAACCACAGTGCCAAGTCGGCGAACGCCAAGTCCGCGACCATCTGCCAGTCCCCCACCAGGAGGTGCAGCCATTCGGCATCGCCCGGCCCGAAATCAGCATGTTCCCTGATGGGGTCCGTAAAGATTGCCACTGCACCTCCAGTTGCGACGCCACATTGCTAGCGTCGGACGATTGACCTCAAGAGCCTCAATGCTACCGACAGTGAGGCCATGTCGTCGGCCTCCAAGGCGTTCACTTCGTCGAACATGCTCTTTGCCCTGCCCAGCTGTTCGGCATTTTGAGCCTCCCAGTCCTTGAGCCGCGCCTCCGGTGAGTCGGCGGCGGACGTCGCGTCCAGCACCGCCGTCGTCATGTCCGACACCGTTGAATACAGATCGTCGCGCAAGGCAGCCCGCGCCAGCGCCTGCCACCGGTCCTGCCGGGGCAGGCTGCTGATCCGTTCCAGCAGCGAATCCGCGTGGAACCGGTTGAACACCGTGTAGTAGGTGGCCGCGATCTCCTCCACGGGGTCCTTGCGGGACCGTGCGATCTTGGCGACGTCGAGCAGCACGAAGCTCTCGAACAGCTCAGCCCAACGCAACGCCAGGCGTTCCGGAAGTTCCCACTCGCGGCCCTTCGCCAGCCACTCGGCCACCCTTTCGCGGTCATCGCCACGCAGGTAGTCCAGCAGGCGGGCCCGCATCGGATCCATGAGCGGCTTGAACTCCGCCACTACGTCAGCGATGGGGCGCGAGACGCTTTCCTGGCCCAGCAGCCACCGGACTGCACGATCCAAGAGCCGGCGGATATCCAGATGCACGGTGCTCCAGTGCTCCGTCGGGAACGAAGCCGGCAAGCTGTTCAGGTCCGCGACCATCGCATCCAGTTCGTACACCTCCCGCAGCGCCACGAACGCCTTGGCGACGGCCACTTCGCTGGCCGACGTTTCCTCCATGACCCGGAAGGCGAAGGTGATGCCGCCGAGGTTGATCATGTCGTTGGCCACCACGGTGGCGATGATCTCGCGTCGCAGCGGATGCGTGTCCAGCTCCGCGTCAAAGCGTTCGCGCAACTGGTGCGGGAAGTAGGATCGCAGCGTGTCCCGGAACCAGGGATCATCGGCCAGGTCGCTGTCCCGAAGCGCCGACGCCAGCTCGATCTTGGCATAGGCGGCCAGCACCGACAGCTCAGGTGATGTCAGGCCCTGCCCCGCCTGAAGGCGCTCACGCAGGGTTTCGGTCGTCGGCAATGCCTCCAGATCGCGCTTAAGGTCGGCGCTCTTCTCCAGCCAGTCCATGAGCCGCTCGTAGCTCGGGCTCCACTCCGCCACCCGGCTGCGGTCGTTCAGGAGCAGGATGTTCTGGTCGATGTTGTCTTCCAGGACCAGGCGGCCCACCTCGTCGGTCATGGACGCGAGGAAGTCTGCCCGTTCGTCAGCCGGCAGCTTGCCCGCGGTGACCATCCGGTCAACGAATATCTTGATGTTGACTTCGTGGTCGGAGCAGTCCACGCCCGCAGAGTTATCGATCGCGTCAGTGTTGAGGATGACTCCCTGCAGTGCCGCCTCAATGCGGCCGCGCTGGGTCATGCCGAGGTTTCCGCCTTCACCCACCACCTTGACGCGCAGGTCCCGGCCGTTGACGCGGATGGCGTCGTTGGCTTTGTCCCCTACAGTGGCGTTCGATTCGAAACTGGCCTTGACGTAGGTGCCGATGCCGCCGTTGTACAGCAGGTCCGCCGGCGCGAGCAGGATGGCCCGGAGCAGCTCCGGCGGGCTGAGTTCAGTCGTTTCGGCCGGCAACCCCAGCGCCGCCCGTACCTGCGGGGACACGGGAATGGACTTGACCTGCCGGGCGAAGACGCCGCCGCCTTCGCTGATCAGCGACTTGTCGTAGTCGTCCCAGGAGGACCTGGGCAGGTCGAACAGTCTCCGACGCTCAGCAAACGAGGACGCCTCATCCGGTGTGGGATCCAGGAAGATGTGCCGGTGGTCGAATGCCGCAAGCAGGCGGATATGCCGGGACAGGAGCATCCCGTTGCCGAACACGTCACCGGACATGTCGCCCACGCCCACCACAGTGAACGGCTCGGTCTGCGTGTCGAGGTCAAGTTCGCTGAAGTGCCGCTTCACCGACTCCCAGGCGCCCCGGGCGGTAATGCCCATGGCCTTATGGTCATAGCCCACTGAACCGCCGGAAGCGAACGCGTCCCCCAGCCAGAATCCGTACTCTGCGGACAGGCCGTTGGCAATGTCCGAGAAAGTAGCCGTTCCCTTGTCCGCCGCAACCACAAGGTAGGAATCGTCGTCGTCATGCCTGACAACGTTCGACGGCGGCACAAGCCGCTCGCCGTCACCTTCAGTGAGCAGGTTGTCAGTGAGGTCCAACAGACCCCGGATGAACGTCTTGTAGCTTTCGACGCCTTCCGCCATCCAGGCCGCGCGGTCGGTTGCCGGGTCCGGAAGCTGCTTGGCGAAGAAGCCGCCCTTCGCTCCGGTGGGAACGATGACGGCGTTCTTGACCGTCTGCGCTTTCACCAGGCCCAGGACTTCGGTACGGAAATCCTCCCGCCGGTCAGACCAGCGCAGGCCACCGCGGGCCACCTTGCCGAACCGCAGGTGCACGCCCTCAACCTTGGGCGAGTAGACCCAGATTTCGAACATGGGCCGCGGGAACGGCAGCCCTTCGATCCGTGCCGGATCCAGCTTGAAGCTCAGGTGCGGCTTGTCCTGGAAGAAGTTGGTGCGCAGGGTGGCCTCAATGAGGTTCCCGAAGGTGCGCAGAACACGGTCGGCGTCGAGGGTGGCAACCTTCTCAATGGCAGCGGCCAAGTCGTGGCGCACTGAGGCCTGGGCGCCGGCACGGCCGTCGTCGTCCATGGACGGGTCAAAGCGGGCAGCGAAAAGCGCGATCAGGCCCTTGGTCACATCGGCGTTCGCCAGAAGCGTGTCCGCCATGAACCCGAAGGAACTGCTGCTGCCCATCTGGCGCATATACCGGGCGTAAGCACGCAGCACCGTGATCTGCCGCCAATGCAGGCCCTCCCGCAGCACCAGGCGGTCGAAACTGTCCGACTCGGCCGCTCCCGTGACTGCCGCGCCGAAGGAATCGGCAAGGAGCTCTCCAGTGGTGAGCGGATCCACGCCGGCCGGGTATTTCAACCCGAGGTCGTAAAGGAAAAAGTCCCTGTGATCGGCGGTTTCGATCTCGAACGGGCGTTCATCCAGTACTTCCAGTCCAAGGTTGTGGAAGTACGGAAGGATCTGGCTCAGGCTCTTGGGTTCCAGCATGTAGAGCTTGACCCGGGCGTCCTCTTCCAAGGTGGCGCCTGCCCCTTCGGGCAGGTAGACGTGGACGCCGGGACGGTCCTGCCGGGCGCCAGTGCTCCGCTCGGCGGCCGCCCCGTACTTCTCGAAACGCGCAATATCCTCAAGCGCGTCCTCCACCTCATAGTCCACCCGGTAGCTGGCAGGAAACGCTTCGGCCCAGATGGCGGCCAGTTCCTTGGCCTCGGCCGCGTCCCGCCCTTCACGCAGGACCTCCGTGATGCCCTCGCTCCAGGACCTCGCCGCCCGCACAAGCCGCGTTTCCAGCTCGTCGCTGTTGACGTGGCTCACGTCGGCGTTCTTGGGCAGGCGGATGCGGAAGAACAGGCGTGCAAGGGCCGACTCGGTCATGCGCGCTTCGTAGTCGATCGAGACGGCCTGGAACGTTTCCCGCAGCTCCTGCTCGATGCGGAGCCTGACGTTGGTGGTGTACCGGTCGCGGGGCAGGTAGACGACGGCGGACATGAACCGGCCGTAGATATCGGGCCTGAGGAACAATCGGGTACGCCGCCGTTCCTGCAACTTCTGGATGCCCAGGGCCGTTGCCGCAAGGTCGGGGATTTCGATCTGGAACAGTTCATCGCGGGGATACGTCTCGAGGATCCCCAGCAGGTCCTTGCCCGAGTGCGAGTCCGGCGGGAAGCCCGCGGTTTGCAGCACGGCATCGACCTTTTCGCGGACGATCGGAATGTCCCGAACCGACCCGGCGTAGGCACTGGTGGCGAATAGTCCGATGAAGCGGCGCTCGCCGTTGACGTTGCCTGCGGCGTCGAAACTCTTGATTCCGATGTAGTCAAGGTAGGCCGAGCGGTGGACGGTCGAGCGGGAATTGGCTTTGGTAATGACCAGGGCGCGCTTTTCCCTTGCCTTCTTGCGGCCGGTGTCGGTGAGGTGCTGGATGTGCGGGGAATCTGCGGCTGCCCGCAGCAGTCCGAGTCCGCTGTCTTCACGCAACTCAAGGACGTCTTCGCCATCAACGTTCAGGAGGTCGTATTCGCGGTAGCCCAGGAACGTGAAGTTCCCGTCATCCAGCCAGCGAAGCAGGTCTTTGGCCTGGCGCAACTCGGCGATCTGCGCGGGGTGGGCCACCTGGTCCAGGCTCCGGGCGATCTCCAAGGCTTTTTGGCGCATCTTTGGCCAGTCCTCGACGGCGGCCCGGACGTCGTTGAGTACGCGGGTCAGGCCGGCAAGCAGGGACGTCTTCGCTTCGTCCGAAATGCGCTGGATTTCGACGGCGATCCACGACTCCATATGGGAGGCATTTTCACCCTGGGCGATGAGGTGGGAAAGGTTGGGCATAGCGGCCGTATCCCCGCTCGAAATACCCAAGTGGGCCGGAACCCTGCTGACCTTGACCAGCTCACCGCTTTCCCGGTTCCTGGTGGCGACGAAAAGCGGGTGGACCACAAGTTTGATGGCTGCGTGCTGCCTGACCAGTTCCGCGTTCACTGAGTCGACGAGGAAGGGCATGTCGTCGGTGACGACAAAGACCACGGTGCTGTCCTCTTCGTCTGCAATCGAGATCTTTGCCTGTCCGGGCTGCCGGACCGACGCCGCCTTGTGATGCTCTTCGGCCCGGGCCGCCAGTAGCTCGCGAGGGTAGCTCCGGGCATCCTCCTCGGCCAAGTGCTGGTAGTAGTCCCCCATGAAACCCTCAAGGCCTTCAATGGAGAGGGGCTGATCCTCCACACCGGATCCAGACGACATCGACAACGCCTCCACTAGAGAAATTCGCCGCACCTTTGCAGCTCTTATGGCGAGCCTAGTCCTTTGCCGATCGCCGCGGTGTGGAAGAAAACACAGAGGATTTTGGTTTTTGCTGGACGGGTGCACAAACCAGTTCCCTGATCGCTTTGCGGAGTGTCGACTCGGGCGCAGCTTCGTGCAGCAGGGAGCCCGCCAGGAGTGCAGCGTCCGCCGCGGCGGGGTCGTACGGCAGGAATGCGGTGAGCCCGGATGCGGGGCCGTATCTGTCCCATGCGTCCCGCAACTGGCGTTCGGGGCTTCTGCCGACGGCGGAGGCGCGCACCTTGTTCATGACCACTGTGGGTGAGGCGTGCGGAACGGCTGTTTCCAGTTCGGCGAGCGCACGCACCAGCCTTGGTACACCCACCGGATCCGCCGCCCCGACTGCATAGACCGTGTCGGCCAATTCCAAGGCGCACAGTGTCGCCGCATTCCGCCGCGGCGCCATCGTGTCGAAGCTGAGCTCTTCATCGGCCTCAAGGCAGAAGCCCGTGTCGACCACCACAATATCCGCCATGTGCCTGGCCCGCTCAAGAACCGCAGCCAAGGCGGTGGCCCGGAGTTCGGTCCACCGGTCGGCGCGGGTTATTCCCGTAAGCACCTTGAACGTCCCGGACGTGGTGGCAACAGTGGAGGCCACCTTCCGCAGCGCATCAGTATCCAGCGTCCCCTGGTCAGCGAGCCTGCACGCCTGGGCAACGCCGGCCGACTCATCGAGCAATCCCAGGACGGCCGCTACGCTTGCGCCATAAGTGTCGGCGTCGACAATTAGGACCTCCCCGCCATCAACCGCCATCTCTCCGGCGATGTTGGCGGCAACCGTAGTCCTTCCCGGCGACCCCGCCGGACCCCAAACGGCGATGATCCTCCCGTTTCCGGCCCCCTCCGTGCCAGGCGGGGGTTCGACGGGATCGGTGGCCAGCGCAGCTCCGGTATCGGCTTCCGCGCTCAGCGTGGCGGGGCGACCAAAACCGGTCAATTGGGAAACTGCGTCCGCGATCTTGTCCGAAAGTTCCGCGGACTGGACGCCCGTCAACGCCGAGGCCACCCCGATCTTGCGGAGCCGGGCTGCTTCATCAGCGTTGTCGGTCAGGGCAATGATCGCAACACCGACAGCGCCAAGGCGGTCGACCAGGGAGGCCGTCAGCCCCTCGGAACCTTCAGCCACGATGGCGGCCCTGGCGAGGCCGCTCTGGCAGGCGGCCAGCAGTTCCGGAAGTTCCGCGCATCGTCGAACCACCGTGACGGGGCCGTGCAGCCGCTCAAGGCCGCCGACCACATCCTCCCGGCTTTGGCCCACGGTAACGACGGGGATGCTCATCGGGCGCCACCGGGGTTCCATACGACCGATATCTTTGCCTCATTGGCCTGGGCGCCGAGCAACGCCGGCATCTGTTTGTCCTCCACCAAGACCATCAGCACTGTTGTTTTCGATGATCCGAGGGCCGTGGACCCCGTTGTCACCTCGCTGATCTCGGCGCCGGGCAGGAGGAGCTTCGGCTCACTGAATCCGTTCTTGGCGTCCGGCTGCGCCACCCAGACGTCCACGCGGGCGCCGGCGACGGCCTGTGACGGCAACGTCTGCTCAATCGAGAGCGCTACGGGCTTCCTGTCCAGCCGGTCGACTTCACCAAGGCTTGCACGAGGAACAAGCTGGTCCTTGGCAATCTTCTGCATGGCGACCACATCCTGCGGCAGTCCGTCCTCCACGGTGATGTAGTGCTGCTCGGTATCTCCCAGCCGGACCTTGGCGCGCACCACGTTCTCAGGTGTCAGCCGTTCACCCACCGCTATGCCATCCCGGGCGGCGTAGACCTCGGTTGTCCGGTCCGCGCTGCCCACGAGAAAGACGACGCCGGCCACGGATACCAGGACCAGGAGAACCCCGACCAACAGCCGGGGGTCTTTCCACGATGGACGCTTGAGCCGCGCAGCACGGACACTTGAATCAGGAACCATACCGTTCTCCCCCTTGGTATCCCGGACCCTCCCCAGTGTGGCCGGACTCCTCATTGTTGCCGCAAGGCCCGTGGAACAAAAGTCATTTGCCCAAAACCCGCCAATATGTGGATAACGGGCACAAACTGCGCCACTTGATGGCAAAATGAGTCCATGCCACGGTTTCTCACGCTCGCAGACGTCGCTGAGCAGCTTCAGATCAATTCGCCCGCCGCGTATGCCTTGGTGCGCAGCGGCGAGTTGAAGGCCATCCAGGTGGGCGGCAGGGGCCAGTGGCGGGTCGAAGAAAAAATGCTGGAACAGTACATCCAGGAACGCTATGCCGAGGCCAGCCGCATGATTCAGGAGTCACGCGCCAAATCGATGTGAAGGGCTTGAGCACGCTTCAGCCCCTGCCTGCACCACGACGTAGACGGCTGCCGCTACAGACTGCCCGTCTTGCGTGACCTGATCATGGCAAGCCCGGCAATGGGTATGGCGGACACCTGGCTTACGCCCTGCATCCTGCGGACCTCCCCGGGCGTGACCTCCGCCAGGTCAATAAAGTCCCTTCCCACGCGGTCGATCACGCCGGCCATGCGGATGGATCCTGCCGCACCGGCAATCGTGACCGTCAGTTCCGTCCTGTCCCGCGCAAGGCCGCGCAGGGAATGGGCGAGCCCAATCGACCGGCGGACCACAGAAGTCTCTGCCCGCGCATGCCGCCCCAGACCGACATAACGTGCCACGGCCGCATAAGGAACAAGCACCTGGTGCTGGTCTTCGTCGAGGACCAGCGCATCTGCCCCGGCATGGGTGAGTTCACCACGCGCTGATTCACCACAGAGCAGGTGGACGCCGATGCGGCAGCCCAGCGACCCCCGGAGCCTGTCTTCCAGGGGCAGGCTTACCAACTCGGCCCGCGTCCGCTCATTGATCTCGGCGTCCAGTGACAGGCGGTCAGCTTCCGCAAGTTGGCTTTCGATGTCATTGAAGAGTGCATCCCAGCGCATTCCGCCAGCGTAAGTCGCGCTTCCTCCCCGGTCAACGAAGGGGGCTTTTTCTCTCCAGCGTATGGACAAACGCTTCCAGTGCGGTTCAAACTGGGTCAAGCAGTATCAAACAGCATCAAATGATATCAAAGGGATGGATGATGAATCATTCGACGACAGCACGATGGTCAGACACCACTGCTGCGATTGCTTTGCTGCTGCTCGGCGTCATTCTCTGCTTCCTCGGGTCCGGGCTTCTCTCCCAATGGCAGGCCGCCACAGCGCGCAACCAGGAATTGTCCGTGGAAGTCCTGCTGGCGGCTGCAGCAGCAACGGCCGGCGTCGGGATTCTGCTGTGGTGGGCCTTCGCGATCGCGTGCGCCGGCTCAGGTGTACTGCTGGAGCGACTTGGCCGACGTCGGGCCGCGGCAGCCGTGCGCCGGCTCTCTCCAGCGTTCATGCAGCGGGCAATGGTTGCAGCCCTTTCGGTCCAGCTGCTGACAGGAGTGGCCGCACATGCCGCCGGAACTGATCCAGGACCCGCTTGGACCCCAACACCGGCCCATTCATCACCGGTTCGCTCGAGCCTCTCCCCCGCGGGAAGCATTCCGGAATCGGGTGGCCGAGCAACCTTACAGCCCGCCGGGGAACCATTAGGGGGCCAGGTGATCGAGGCACCCGCGGAGCAACCCGGCACCCAACAGCCCGTCGCCACCCTGGCACCCGGATGGCGTCCAGCTCCCCAGGTGGTGGAGCCCGGTCTGCTCGCCACACCGGAGAGCCGGGCCGCAAGTGAAGGAAAGTCCGGGACCGAGGCTACAACCGTGACCGTGCTGGCCGGGGACACCCTGTGGGACATCGTGGCCACCCGTCTGGGCCCCGGAGCCTCGGATGTGGACATAGCCCTCGAATGGCCGCGCTGGTACACAGCGAACCGCGGGCAAATCGGCGGGAACCCTGATGTCCTGCTGCCAGGCCAAATCCTCCAGGCGCCGAAGGCGTCCTGACTGCTCCTTTCCTGCCAGGCAGTCAAACCAGCCAATCACACTAAGGGGAACCCAATGATCGCAGTGACACCGATACGTGCCAACCAGGACAAGGCTGCCAATGCCAGGAAGCAACCGGGCGAGGCAGGGATGGCCCTCAACGGGACCCAGGCCGCGGAGCGCTCCCGGGGAGCAAACCCTGCACCCCTGCGGCCTGTAGATGAGGCTGCAGAAGTCCGGGCCATCACCCGCGGGACGGTCCAGGCGTCAATGGAGGTCCTGGCCGGAATCCGGCCCATCCACCAGCTCGCGCGCCGGCTTGATCCACGGTGCCTTGCAGCGCTTCAACACCGGGCAGCGCTGATCAGGCGTGAACTTACCAGGACGGGCAACCCGTCGCTGGCCCGCCTCCACCGAAATTCAGTGGTCCGGTCGGTCCGCGTCTGCGAGGTGGCCGACGGAATCTATGAAGCCAGCGCCGTCGTGGTGGATGACGTGCGCGCCCGCGCCGTTGCTGTCCGGCTCGAACGCAGCAAACAAGTGTGGCGGGTGGTCGAACTTGTCATCGGGTGAGTCCGCGAGAAGATTGCCCCACCCGGGTATGCAAACAGGGCAGGGAACGACTGCTTCCCTGCCCTGTTTGCCGATGCCGGTGGAATTAGTTCACCTGGCGGCCTACCTCTTCTTCTTCTTTGCGGGGCGCTTGGCTGCGTCCTGGGCCGCGGCCTTGGCCGGGTTGCCGGAACGTCCTCCTGAGCGGGTTTCCACCCGGGTCTCGGTTCCACCGCCCTCGCTCGGGGCCGTGTACTGGAGCTGCGCCGGCTTCTCGGGTGCTTCCAGGCCCGCCGCCCGCAGTTGCGGGTCAACGTGTTCGGTGTGGCCGCCCGAAGCATCCTGAACCACGACGTCCTGGGCGGGGGTGACTTCCACCTCGAGGTTGAAGAGGAAGCCTACGCTTTCCTCCCGGATGGCTTCCATCATGGTCTGGAACATGGCGAAACCTTCACGCTGGTACTCCACGAGTGGATCGCGCTGGGCCATGGCACGCAGGCCGATGCCCTCCTTGAGGTAATCCATCTCGTAGAGGTGCTCCTGCCACTTGCGTCCGATGACGGACAGGACCACGCGGCGCTCAAGTTCGCGCATGCTTTCAGAGCCAATCGCTTCCTCCCGCGCCTGGTAGACCAGCCGGGCGTCCGAAAGGATTTCCTCCTTCAGCAGTTCCACGGTGACCCTGGGCTTGCCTCCGGCTTCTTCGATGATGTCTTCCGCGGTGACGCTGACGGGGTAGAGCGTCTTGAGGTTCGTCCAGAGCTGGTGGAAGTCCCAGTCATCGCCGTTGCCCTCCGCGGTAGCGGCATCAATCAGGGCCACGATGGTGTCCTCGACGAAGAACTGCACCTTCTCGTGCAGGTCATCGCCCTCGAGGATGCGGCGGCGGTCGCTGTAGATGGCTTCACGCTGGCGGTTCAGGACGTCGTCGTACTTCAGCACGTTCTTGCGCTGTTCGGCGTTGCGGCCTTCCACCTGGCCCTGGGCCGAGGCGATGGCCCGCGATACAAGCTTGGATTCCAGCGCGACGTCGTCCGGGACAGAGCTGTTCATCAGCCGCTCGGCCGCCCCCGAGTTGAAAAGCCGCATCAGGTCATCCGTCAGGGACAGGTAGAAGCGGGATTCGCCGGGGTCACCCTGGCGGCCGGACCGGCCACGGAGCTGGTTGTCGATGCGCCGGGATTCGTGGCGTTCGGTGCCCAGGACGTACAGGCCCCCAAGGTTCAGGACTTCCTCGTGCTCATCCTTCACGGACTGCTTGGCTGCCTCCAGCGCTGCGGGCCACGCGGCCTCGTACTCTTCGGAGTTCTCCTCCGGGTCCAGGCCGCGCTTGGCGAGCTCGGCTACGGCGGTGAACTCGGCGTTGCCGCCCAGCATGATGTCCGTGCCGCGGCCGGCCATGTTGGTGGCCACGGTGACCGCACCCTTGCGGCCGGCCTGGGCAACGATGGCGGCTTCACGGGCATGGTTCTTGGCGTTCAGGACCTCGTGGCGGATCCCTTCCTTGGCGAGCAGCTTGGAGAGGTACTCGCTCTTCTCCACACTGGTGGTGCCCACGAGGACGGGCTGGCCCTTTTCGTGCCGTTCGGCGATGTCCCGCACGACGGCGTCGAACTTGACGACCTCGTTCTTGAACACGAGGTCCGACTGGTCGATCCGCTGCATGTCCCGGTTGGTGGGAATCGCCACGACGCCCAGCTTGTAGGTGCTCATGAATTCGGCCGCTTCCGTTTCGGCGGTGCCGGTCATGCCGGACAGCTTGCCGTACATGCGGAAGTAGTTCTGGAGCGTCACGGTAGCCAGGGTCTGGTTTTCCGCCTTGATTTCGACGCCTTCCTTGGCCTCGATCGCCTGGTGCATGCCTTCGTTGTAGCGCCGGCCGGCCAGGATGCGCCCGGTGTGCTCATCGACGATCAGCACTTCGCCGTCCAGGATGACGTAGTCCTTGTCCCGCTTGAAGAGTTCCTTGGCTTTGATGGCGTTGTTCAGGAACCCGATCAGCGGTGTGTTCGCGGATTCGTACAGGTTCGAAATGCCGAGATAGTCCTCGACCTTTTCGATCCCGCTCTCCAGGACGCCCACGGTGCGCTTCTTCTCGTCGACTTCGTAGTCCTTCTCGGGTTGCAGCCGGAGCACTACCTTGGCGAATTCGCTGTACCAGCGGTTGGTGTCACCCTGCGCCGGGCCGGAGATGATCAGCGGTGTACGGGCCTCGTCGATAAGGATGGAGTCCACTTCGTCAACGATGGCGAAGTGGTGGCCACGCTGGACCAGTTCAGTCCTGTCCCACGCCATGTTGTCGCGCAGGTAGTCGAACCCGAATTCGTTGTTGGTGCCGTAGGTGATGTCGGCGGCGTACTGCTGGCGGCGGACGGCGGGATCCTGGTTGGCCAGGATGACTCCGCTGGTCAGGCCGAGGAAGCGGTAGACGCGGCCCATGAGTTCGGACTGGTATTCGGCCAGGTAGTCATTCACGGTGACCACGTGGACACCCTTGCCGGAGAGGGCGTTCAGGTAGGCGGGAGCGGTCGCCACCAGGGTCTTGCCTTCACCGGTTTTCATTTCAGCGATGTTGCCCAGGTGCAGGGCCGCGCCGCCCATCAGCTGGACGTCGAAGTGGCGCATTCCGAGGGTCCGCGAGGAGGCTTCGCGAACTGCGGCGAAGGCTTCCGGAAGCAAGTCATCGAGCTTCTCGCCGTCCTGGTGGCGTTCGCGGAGGCGGTCGGTCTCCTCCCGCAGCTCCGCGTCGGTGAACGTCTTGAACGAGTCTTCGAGGGCGTTGATGGAGTCGGCATAGTTCCGCAACTGCCGGAGTGTCTTTTTGTCACCCGTGCGGAGAATTTTTTCGATAAGTGATGCCACGTGAAGATGCTCCCAGTCTCATGCCGCCGAATTCTGGCGTGTTCAGTCTACGGGAGAGACACCAGGCCGGTGCTCCCTTTTCCCTGAGAGCGGATAGTCCTGCAGCCGCCCAAGTTCCGCTGCCATCCCTGCGGCGAGATCACCCGCCGGGCCGGCCTGCACTTCAGGCAGGCCAAGCCATTGCCCCATGAGCTTGAGCTCTGCGGCCAGTTCGACGGCGGTGTCCGCCGGAGCGTCCGGTTCGGCGAAAGCGGACCTCACCAGCAGCCGCCCCCCGGAGCGGTCCGCCTTCACGTCCACCCGGGCCACAATCCTGTCCCGCAACAGGAACGGCAGCACGTAGTACCCGTAACGCCTCTTAGGCTCGGGTGTGTAGATCTCGATCCGGTAATGGAAGTCGAACAGTTCCAACAGGCGCCGCCGCTCAAAGACCAGGGAGTCGAACGGGCTCAGCAGGGCACGGCCGGTGGCACGCCGTGGCAAGGCAGCTTCCACATGCCGGAAGAGCGCGCGATTCCAGCCGTTCACTGTGACGCGTTCGAGCCTGCCTTCGGCCACCAGTTGCTCGACGGCCAGTGCGGTCGCTTTCACGGGAGTCCGGAAATAATCGGCGAAACAGCGGACGCTTCCGATCCCGTGCGCCATGGCCGCCGCTTCGGTCAGCCGTTGGAGTGCAGCAGCGGGGTCGGGTTCGGCCGTTGTGGCGGCGGGAACCGGGAGGACCTTGGCTGCGAGGGTGTACTTGCGCTCGAACTGCCCCGTCCTGGACGCAGCGGACACCGCACCTTCCTCGAAGAGGTGTTCCAGGACCCGTTTCACGGCATTCCAGTTCCACCCCCAGTTGTCCGTCTGCCGTTCCTCGACGTGGCCAATCCTGGCTGTCAGTTCCGAAGCCGTCATGGGCCGGGACCCGGCGAGGACGGACAGGATTTTCCCCGCAATGTCGTTGCGGAGCTCCGGGTCCATGCGTGAGGCACCCACCCACGACCGCTTCTGCCACAGCAGGAGGTCCCGGTAGTGCTCGGGCCGGATGTAGCTTGCCTCGTGCGCCCAGTACTCCACCATGCGGCGTGGCGGCTGCGCTGACATGCGGTGCAGGATTTCGCGGTCGTAGTTGCCAAGGCGCGAAAAGAAGGGCAGGTAGTGGCTGCGGACCAATACGTTGACGGAGTCGATTTGGACGAGCTGGAGACGGGCAAAAGTACGGCCCACCGCCCGTATTGTCACGGGGCCGGTGGGCCGTCCTTTGTGGAGTCCCTGTGCTGCCAATGCGATTCGCCGTGCCTGGTCAAGGCTCAGCGTTGCTGACATTCAGTCCTCTCAAGTGGTGGTGGAATCCACCTTAGGCGTTGGCGGGTGCGTCGTCGGAGCGGTAGGCGAGGATCTTTTCCTCCACAATGGTGTCTCCGGGTTCGCATTCGTGGTCCAGGGTGATGACCCCGTAGGTCCAGCCACGGCGGCGGTACACGACGGAGGGCGTGTTGGTGGCTTTGTCCACGAAGAGATAGAAGTCGTGGCCGACGAGTTCCATGTTGTCTACAGCATCATCAAGGGAGAGCGATGCCGCGGGAAAGACCTTGCGCCGGATCAGCACCGGTGAGTTTCCCGCCGGAATGTCGTTGTCGACATCGTAGGGGGACTTGTTATCCGCAGCCTGCACGGTTTCATCCCGGTGGTTCGCCTCAAGGTACAGCGGCTCGTGCGCACTGGCGGGTTCAAGCGATGCGGTTGCCTCGCGAACGGCCTTGGGGGTATGGCGCCCGTGGTGGACCTTCTTGCGGTCCTTGGCCCGGCGGAGCCGCTCAAGCAGTTTGTTGTAGGCGAGGTCAAAGGCAGCAAATTTGTCTGCGGCGCTCGCTTCGGCACGGATTACGGGTCCGCGGCCCAGGACTGTCACCTCTACGGTCAGCTGGTCGCCGGTTTGCCGGGCATTGGTCTCCTTGGAGACTTTCGCGTCGACCCGCTGGACCTTGTCACCCAGCGATTCGATTTTTGCGATCTTTTCCCCGGCATATTCGCGGAACCGGTCTGAAACGGTCAGATTTCGTCCGCTGATCATAAACTCCATGGTGCCCTCCAAATGACTTCGGTGACACGACGGCGGCACTTCCGTGGGCCGGGCTGTCTGACAGTCGAGCCCCTCTCCGAGCCGCCATCGAAAGGTACATTCTGTTCTTGGTACCCACCTTCGACGTTAGTTCATAGCCACCTGTTATTCATCCTTTCCCGGTTTATTTTTTTCTAAGTCATGGTTGCTTCGGCGGCCCCGCGCGGGAGGCGCCGGCCGGTTCCGCAGCATCGGGCGGGCGTGTCGCGGCAAGCACGACGGCGCCTCTCACCCTGGCCCCGGCCTGATGCAGCGCACGGGCTGCTTCGCCGATCGTGGCACCCGTGGTCAGGACGTCGTCGACGATGATGCAGGACCTCCCGGCAACCACCGGACGGGAGCGGAAGCCGACCCGCATGGACCCCCTTACCCGCTGTGAGCGGGCTCCCCTGCCCAGGCCCTTCTGCCCGCCCCGCCGACCTGACCACGCAAGCCTTTGGGCCCCAGTCGGCCGCACTTTCCGCAGGACATCGACGACGACGACGCCCGGCAGATGCCCGGCCGCCTCCTTGAGGAGCAGGTGGACCGGGCTGAAGCCCCGGTTGACGTAAGCCGCCGTGCTGGTGGGGACCGGGACCAGCAGGAACCCGTCTCCGTCCGCTGTTGCCGCCCGGACTGCCGCGGCCAAAGCCCTGGCCAGGCTTTCACTGAGCTGGTGCTGGCCGTGCCGCTTGAACGAGAGCAGCCCCTGCGCCAGCTCTTCCCGATAGACGCCGGCCGCCACCACGGGTAGCAGGATGGTTCCGGCCACGTCCATCAGCGCGGGGGCACCGCCCTCCGCCCGGAACGGCTGCCTGGTGAGGTGGCGGATACGGCTGCTGCAGGCTGCGCAGAGTGCCCTGTCTTCTGCCCCGCAGCACACGCAGTCCACCGGAATCGCCAATGCCAGGAGTTCTTCCCCGGCCCCGGCGACCCAGTCGAAAAGCCGAACGAAGGGACTGGTTTGTTCCGCCCTGTGCTTTGCCGCCCACCGCGGGGGCGGATGAAGGTCAGGATCACGCGGGGGTTCCCCGCGAAGGGACCGGGCTGCGCCGACTGGATGTGTTGGGCCGTTCACCGTTCCACTATTGCCGGCCGGTTGCCGCGCGGGTAAGTCCCGGGCGGCCCCATGTGGATATCCGGAGCGCCGCGGACCGCCCGGCTTCAGCCCGGGAACGAGGGATCGACCGGGCCCTTGATCTGCGGTGACCAGCCATTGCCCAGGCGCTGGAAAATCCCTTCCCCGGATTGCACGTAAATGTCATCGGCACCGTTGCCGGCACTGATGGACACCACACCCGGCCACGGGGCAAGCTGCTGCGGTTGCCCGGAGGTGAGGGACAGCAGCTCCGGCGTGACGTTTGAGCCCGCTGCCGCCTTCATCACGGCGATGGTGGTGCTGTTGACCCACACCCCCTGGTCCGGATTGGTGGCGGTGACCAGGGTGATGGGCGCCGTCAGTTCGCGTGGCGTGCCATCGCTGCCGCGGATCACGCCCGCCACCTGCACTTTGGATTTGCCGTTCTGTTCGGAGATCACCAGGGCGCGCACGCCGTCGCGCGAGATCCGGAATTCCTTCACCGTGTGGCCGGCAAGCCACGACGGTGCCAGTGTCACGGAAGGGACCGGGGCGCCTTCGGCCACTCCGCCGGGGCGGAACGCCACTACCTCGGTTGCCCCGGTGGCACCAGGGCCGGCCGTCCACACCCAGTCGTTAATACTGAAGGACGGACGGCTGAGGGTGCTCCGGGTGGTCAGGGCGCGGGCGGGCTGGCCCGGGGTGATGCTGTAGAGGGTGGTGCGTTCTTCATTGAGGAAAGCGGCAGCCTGGGAGACCGGCGATTCTGCGGGGAACCGGGGGTTGAGTGCGGACACCGGCTGCATGTCGGGCAACGGGGAAACCCGGTTGTTCTCGTACCGCACCAACTCGCCGCCACTGATGGCGATCTGGCGGGACGGCACTGTCTTTTCCAGTACCGGGGGAAGTACCGAACCGTTGTCTTCCACGCGCACCAGGTCCTGGTTGGCGCGCAGCTCCACATTGACCACATCGGGCTGGGTGCGGAACGTCAGGGTCAGCTGCATCTGCATGCGGAGCCGGTCTTCGGCTGACGTTTCCGTAAGCTCCTTTGCCGTCAAATCAACCTGGGCTGCTCCGGACACCACCGGCACCGATTCACGGGCCAGCTTGATCCCGGAAGGAAAGGCGCTGACGACGGCCCCGCGCAGGTAAGGAGCAGGGCCGGCCAGCAGGGCACTGGTCATGGCCTTGACCGTCTTGTTCTTCAGGAACCACCGCACGTCCGGGACCGCATAGGTGAACGTGGGGTCGTAGAAATAGATCGGGTAGGCGCCGTAAATCACCTTGAACGTTTCCTCGGCTATGGCGGTTCCGTCCGGGATCGCTGAGATCCGCCACTCGCCGTCCACCTGTGTCACGGTGACGGGAATCCGCTCCACGGTTCCCGGCGGTGACTGGGTGGCTATGCCGTCGGCGTCCACGGTGTAGGCAACATCGAGCTCATAGTTGTAGACGTTTTCGGCGCCTGTCGGCACGACCCGTGCCTCCCGGTACACCAGGGCCCGCTTATCGGGTTTCCAGGACACCGCCGATGCCTGGGTCAGGTACTGGCGGGCCACGGCATAGTCGTCCTCGTAGCCGCTGCCTGCCCGGTAGAAGTAGTCGATGATCGTCTCCGGCGCCGCGCCAGGTTGCGGCGCTGCAGGAAGGAACACCGGTGCGCTGACGTTTCCCGCGCTGCTTTCGCTGCTCTTCCCCACCGGGCCGGACGTGGGGATCCGGGCGCATCCTGGCAGGAGGACGATCAGCAGCGCCAGGAGTGCCGCCGGGTACTGCGCGTGGCGCCCTCGGCGCATCATGGTGTCTCCTCGGGTGCCCGGGACGGAGCGGGCCTGACGGTGTCTGTCTGCAGCACCAGCATGTTCTTGTTGTCCTGTTCTGCGGGAATGCTCCCTGGCGCCCCCGGAATGGTGACGTCCTTGGGCTCCAGCTGCACCGGAGACTCGGTGATCCCGTCCTCCTGGCGCAACGGCAGGGTCAGGCGGAAGTTTGCCCCGCTGCCTTTCCTGCCCCAGGCCTGCAGCCAGCCGTGGTGCAGTTTGGTGTCCTCCATGGCGATGGACAGGCCCAGTCCACTGCCTCCCGTCGTCCGGGCGCGGGCCGGATCCGCACGCCAGAACCTGTCGAAGACGCGGGCAGCCTCCGCCGGGTCCATCCCGATGCCGTGATCCCGCACGGAAACTCCAACGGCCGTATCGTTGGCCGCGACCGTCACCGTCACCGGCCTGCCCTCACCGTGTTCCACCGCATTGAGGATCAGGTTCCGCAAAATCCTGTCGATCCGGCGGGCATCCATTTCCACCACCATGGCGCCTTCGGGGGCGGCGAAGATGATTTCCGAACCGTACTCGGCCGCGACCGGCGCGGCGCCTTCGATGACGTGCGCAATGACCTGGAGCAGGTCCTCGGGTTCGGCGTCCAGCACTGCCACGCCGGCGTCGAAGCGGCTGATCTCAAGCAGGTCCGAGAGGAGGGACTGGAAACGCTCCACCTGGTTGTAGAGCAGTTCCGCCGAACGCTTGTTGATGGGGTCGAAATCGTCGCGCGCGTCGTACAGGACTTCGGCCGCCATGCGCACCGTGGTCAGGGGCGTGCGAAGCTCGTGCGAGACGTCGGAGACAAAGCGCTGCTGCATCTGTGAGAGGGTGGCCAGCTGGGTGATCTGCTCCTGCAGGCTGGCGGCCATGTGGTTGAAGGAGGCGCCGAGGCGGGCCACTTCGTCCTCGCCCCGGACCACCATGCGTTCCTGCAGTTGCCCGGCAGCCAGCTTCTCCGACACCATGGCGGCGTGGCTGACCGGGCTGACAACGTTGCGGGTGACGTACCAGGCGACGGCGCCGATCAGGAGCACCAGGACCGCGCCGCCCGCCCACAGGACGCTTTGGATCTCATTCAGCGTCTGCTGTGCCGTGTTCAGGTCGTAAATAAGGTAAAGCTCATAGACGGTGCCGTTGAAGGTCACCTTGTTTCCGACGGCGATTCCCGGCCGGTCCTCGGTACCCACCGGAATAACGGTGGACGCCCAAAACTGTTCCTTGCCCGATTCCTGCACTGCCTTGCGCAGGGCGGGCGGGATGACGCTGACGGTCAGCTGGTCAGAGGCGCGGGACTCCACCCAGCGGTTGCGGGGCTTGGTCTGGTTGGGCATTGCCTCAAAGACGTAGCGCCGCTGGATGACCGACCCCCTGCCCTCCACCGCGCTGAGCGTGTCCGAAACCAGGGTGATGACGCTGGACTGGTCGGTGACCTGCGCGCCGTCGAACGTGTCCTGCACCTGCTTGACGTTGTAGCGGGTCTCCGACTCCGCCTGGGTCAGCCGCTCCTGGAAGAGGTTGTTGGCAATCTGGTTGGACAGGTAGGCGCCAACCACGGCAAATGAGGTCACGACAAGCATCAACGTGGTCAGGACCGTCCGGAACTGCAAGGAACGGCGCCACCGCTTTTGCAGGGCCCGGCCGAGGTACCGGAGGCCGGGAAGGAGCCGCACCACACCGGTACGCACCAGCCTGAGCACGCGCAAGGCTACGATCAGGGCGCGCCGCTGCCAGATCCTTGCGCGGAACACCATGTGCGGCAGGCCCGGAGGTGAGGCTTCCGCAGGCCCGGACCGGCCTTCTTCGGCGCTGCCGTGCTGTCCGGCCCCTGCTGCCGGCGCCTCCTCGGAGGCCGCGACGCTCCGGTCAGGCCCCCCGTCCTGCGCGGCGGGGTCAGACCCCTGCTTTGTAGCCGACACCACGCACCGTCAAAACGACTTCCGGGGCTTCCGGGTCCTGCTCGATCTTGGACCGCAACCGCTGGACATGGACGTTGACCAGGCGGGTATCGGCGGCGTGCCGGTAGCCCCAGACCTGCTCCAGCAGCAGTTCCCGCGTGAAGACTTGCCAGGGCTTGCGGGCCAGTGCCACAAGGAGGTCGAATTCCAGCGGGGTCAGCGAGATCCGGTCGCCGCCCCTGCTGACGGTGTGGCCAGCGACGTCGATGGTGATGTCCGCGATGCGAAGGGTCTCGGGCGCCTTCTGGTCCCCGGGGCGGAGGCGGGCACGCACGCGCGCCACCAGTTCGGCCGGTTTGAAGGGCTTCGGCACGTAGTCGTCAGCGCCGGATTCGAGGCCGCGGACGACGTCGGAGGTATCTGATTTGGCGGTCAGCATGACGATGGGCACGTCGGACTCGGCACGGACCTGGCGGCAAACTTCAATACCGTCCATGCCGGGAAGCATGAGGTCAAGCAGGACCAGGTCCGGCCGCGAAGACCGGAAAACGTCCAATGCCTGGGCGCCGTCGGCGCAAAAGACCGGCTCGAAGCCGTCATTCCGGAGGACAATTCCAATCATCTCGGCCAGCGCTTCGTCATCATCTACAACCAGAATGCGTGCCTTCATAGTTATATATTCCCTTATCAGGATGGCTTTGTCCTGTTCAGCGGCTTCCGGCATGGCGGGGCACTAGGCCGTCCGACGCCGGAACTATAGTCTTGGGGTCATGCCCTGCGCTGCCCGCGGGCACCTTTCGACGGTGCAGCGCGCGGGCGGCAGGCGTACTGGTATTGGGGGAGGAAATCAGTGTCACCACAAGAGTCGGAGTCCGGAGAGCCCAGGCAGGAGCGGCCCGGCGATGGAGCTGACGACGGCGGATCAGCCGCCGGGGACAGCCGCGGCCCGGTGCTGCCAGGATGGCAGCAGCCGTGGGAACCACCGGCTGGCCGGCAACCACCGGCGGGGCAGCAGCCACCGGCCTGGGAGCATCCTCCGTCTTGGCAACAGCCGCCACAGTGGCAACAACACGGGCAACAGCCGGGCACCCCGCAGCACGGCAGCCCCTACCCCGGCCAACCCCCATATGGCACCCAACCCTATGGACCCCCCGGACACGGCGGGCCGTATAGCGGGTCTCCCTACTCCGGCGCGCCCTATGGCGCGCCGCCCTACGGTCAACCGCGCTACATCGCTCCCCCCAAGCCGGGCATCATTCCCTTGAGGCCGCTGATGTTCGGCGAAGTCCTGGACGGTTCGTTCCAGGCGATGCGACGCAATGCCAAGGCAATGGTGGGCGCCGGCCTCCTGACACAGGCCCTGGCAGCGATCATCACCGCAGTGGTCACGGCCGTGAGTGCATCGTCCGCCGTCTCCCTGAGCGAGTGGGCGCGCACTGCCACCCGCGGCGATGTAACTTCGATGGCCGTCGGGCTGATGGCCGGCGCCGCCGCGGTGACCATCCTGTCCGTGTTCCTGTCAGCCGTCCTCCAAGGCGCCATGGTGGTGCCCGTGGCCCGGTCCGTCCTGAACCGCCCTACCGGTTTCCGTCGGATGATGTCACTGGCACGGCCCAGGATCGGGGCATTGATCGGGCTGGCTGCACTGCTGGTCGCAGCGGGAATTGCGGCCATGGTGCTGCTGGCCGTCATCCTGGCGCTCTTCTTCTCCAACGTTCGTGGCGCCGCGTCCCTTTTTGCCCTGCCGCTGGTCCTGGGCTTCGTCGCAGTCTTCGCCTGGGTGGGAATCAAGCTCATGGTGGCACCGGCCGCCGTCGTCATTGAAGAACTTGGCGCTTTCGCCGGGCTTCGGCGTTCGTGGGAGCTCACCCGGGCCAACTGGTGGCGGATCCTTGGCATCACCCTGGTGGTGTCTATCCTGGTCGGTGTCATCAGCCAAGTGATCCTGATCCCGGTGAGCTTCCTGCCGGCAGTCCTGGCCGGCGTCGTCTCGCCACACGGCGGCAGCGGACAAGACGCCACGCTGGCCGTGGTCCTGGGCATTGTCACCGCTGTTGTGGGAGCTTTGGTCGGCGGGGTGGGCGTCGCTTTCCAAACGTCCGTCATGGCCTTGCTCTATATGGATTTGCGGATGCGCAAGGACGGCCTCGACATCACCTTGCTGCGCCAGGCGGAGACCGGGGCGGATCCTGACGGCATCCCGGGCCGGGAGCCCCGGCCAGGCGCCGACGCTCCGTACCCCGGGCACGGCGAGGCGCCGGGAGCCTGGCCTTATGGCCGCTGAGCCTCCGGTGCTTCCCGGCGCCGAAGAGGCACGGCGGTGGGCGGCTGAGGAGCTGGCCAAACCGGAATACCGGGAGGCCGCCCCGTCCTTGCTTGACACCCTGTGGCGGAACTTCCTGGACTGGCTGCAATCCCTGGACGGCTCGCGCGGGGATGCACCGTCGGTCCCCGCGATCGCCATCGCCGTCGTCATTGCCGCGATCATCGCGGTCTCCATCATCCTCGCGCGCCCCCGCCTGAACGCCCGCACCCGGCAGGCCGAGGGCGTCTTTGAACAGGAAGCCCCGCTGGCAGCCGCGGACTACCGTGCCCGCGCCGAAGCTGCGGCCGCGGCGGGAAACTGGGGGGACGCCGTCGTCGACCGCTTCCGCGCCGTGGTCCGCAACGCCGAACACCGCATGGTGCTGGACCCTCAACCCGGCAGGACGGCAGACGAAGTGGCGCGGGCCCTGTCCGTCCAGTTCGCGGCCGAAGCCAGGCCCCTGAAGTGGGCAGCGTCCACCTTTGACGGGATCCGCTACGGAAACCGGCCGGCGGGCAGCGGGCAGTACCAGGAAATGGCGGGACTCGATACCAGGCTGGAGGCCGTGAAGCCCGCATCCTCCGCTTCCACCGGAACGGTACCCTTGCCATGACCAGGTTGCCAACGGCGGGCGCCGGCCGCCGAAACGCCCCGGGAGCGGGGATTGCCACCGCGAAGGGTCCGCGGCGCCGCAGACCCTTCGCGTGGATCCGGAACCACCGTGGCCTGGCGGCCGCGGCCCTGGTGGCCGTTGCCGCGCTGGCACTCATCATCGGAACGCAACTGGCACCCAAGGGCGACACCGTTCCCCTCTCCGTCCACAATGCAGGACCCAACGGCGGCAAGGCGCTGGGTCAAATCCTCGGCCGCCATGGCGTGAACATCCACACCCCGGGCCGCTTCGATGCGGCGCTGGCCGACCTCCGGTCAAGCTCCTCCCCCACACTCCTGATCTACGACAGGAACGGCATCCTTGGTAAGCCCCAGCTTTCGGCCCTGGTGGCGGCGGCGGACCACGTGGTAGTCATCTCCCCCAGGCTGGACACCCTCGCCGCCCTTGACAACGGCATCCATCAGGCCGGCGTTGTGCCCGACGCCATCCCTGTCCTGGACCCGAGGTGCAGCCAGGCCGACGCCAACGCCGCGGGCCAGGTAACCGGCCAGGGTGGATTCGTTTACGACGGCGGCACCACCTGTTACCGGGCAGCGGGAACCGCCGGGATGCTCGCCATCAGCGGGGACCGGCGGACGGCGGTGCTGGGAAGTGCGGCCGTCCTGGCCAACGACAAGCTCGACGACCTGGGAAACGCTGCGCTGGCGGTCAGGCTGCTCGGCGCTTCCTCGGACCTCGTTTGGTACCTGCCATCGCTGGAGGACGTTACGGTGACAGGCCACGGGAAGACCCTGGATGACCTGGCCCCGGGTTGGGCCCGGTTCCTGGGGCCCTGGCTGCTCCTGGTGGCAGTGACGGCAATCGTGTGGCGCGGCCGCAGGCATGGGCCTTTGGTATTCGAGCCGCTGCCGGTGGTGGTCAAAGCCGTTGAGACCGCGGAAGGACGCGCCAGGCTCTACCAGGACTCACGTGCCATAGACCAGGCCCGGGACAACCTGCGGGCCGGTATGCTGGCGCGGCTTTCCGCCAAACTCCGGCTGGGCCCCGGCGCCGGCGCCGAGGACGTCGTAGCCTCCGCGGCCCGGCTCCTGGGCAGGGACGCCGCGGCCGTTCGCACGCTCGTGAACGAACGCCCCGCAACCGAAGCCCGCCTGGTGGCCTGGTCACAGGCCATGGACAAACTCGAGAAAGAGGTCATGACCCAATGAGCGAACACAGCAGCGGCCCGCAGGTCCTTAATTCGTTGGGCGGCGGCAATTCAGTGGACGACGACGCACCGAGGCAGGCGCTCCTCGCTGTCCGCCACGAGGTGGCAAAGGCGGTGGTGGGGCAGGACGCAACTGTCACGGGCCTCCTGATCGCCTTGCTTTCGCAGGGGCACGTGCTGCTGGAAGGCGTTCCGGGCGTCGCCAAGACCCTGATGGTCCGGGCGTTGTCCTCGGCCTTGAGCCTGGACACCAAACGCGTGCAGTTCACGCCGGACCTGATGCCGGGCGACGTCACCGGCTCGCTGGTCTACGACGCCCACACGTCCGAATTCAGCTTCCGGGAGGGGCCGGTGTTCACCAATCTCCTGCTCGCGGACGAGATCAACCGGACGCCACCCAAGACCCAGGCCTCGCTCCTTGAAGCCATGGAGGAGCGGCAGGTGTCCGTGGACGGCCGCGCCCGGCAACTGCCGGCACCGTTCCTGGTGGCCGCCACCCAGAATCCGGTGGAGTACGAGGGGACTTATCCCCTGCCCGAGGCGCAGCTGGACCGGTTCCTGCTCAAGCTCAGCATGCCGCTGCCGCAGCGCCAGGACGAAATCGAGGTCATCCGGCGCCACGCGGCCGGGTTCGATCCCCGCGACCTCGCTGCCGCGGGCGTGCAGGCGGTGGCCGGTGCGGAGGACCTCGAACGGGCCCGCGAGGCAGTTGCCCGGGTGGCTGTCGAACCGGAAATCATCGGCTACATTGTGGACCTTGTTCGGGCCACGCGGAGCGCCCCGTCATTCCACCTGGGGGTCTCCCCGCGTGGTGCCACCGCCCTGCTCAACACGTCAAGATCCTGGGCGTGGCTCTCCGGCCGCCCCTTCGTCACCCCCGATGACGTCAAAGCACTCGCACTGCCCTGCCTGCGCCACCGGGTGGCGCTGCAACCTGAGGCGCAGATGGACGGGGTCCGGGTGGATGATGTCCTGGGCAGCATCCTGGCGTCGGTTCCCGTTCCCCGCTGATGGCCATCTCGGGGCGCTTCGTAGCGGTGGTGCTGCTTGGCCTTGTCCCGGTCCTGCTGGTTCCGGGCTGGTTGACCGTCCTGGCCACCCTCGCCGTGCTGGCGGCACTGCTATGTACCGACCTGTTGTTCGCCGGGTCGTTGCGGCGGGTCAGTCTGGTGCGCCCGGCGCCTGGGAACGTGACGCTCAACAACCAGGTGGAGGCGGTGTTCACGGTAAGCAATGACGGCAGCCGGCCGCTGCGGGGATCGGCCAGGGACGGTTGGCAACCGTCCGCCGGCGCCCGGAACCCGGTCCAGGAGATCGACGTGCCTGCAGGCGAAAGCCGGCGGTACACGTTCCGGCTTCGACCCGTCCGGCGCGGGGACCTCACAACGCGGCACGTAACCATCCGTTCCTTTGGCCCGCTCCGCCTCGCAGCCCGCCAGCGCACCATCGAGTGCCCCGGCTCGCTGCGGGTCCTGCCGCCCTTCCATTCCCGGCGGCACTTGCCCTCGAAACTGAGGAAGCTGCGCGAACTCGACGGCAAGGCCGCCGTCCAGATCCGCGGCGCCGGCACCGAGTTCGACTCCCTGCGCGATTACGTCCGGGGCGACGACGTCCGCTCGATCGACTGGCGCGCCACCGCCCGCCGCTCCGCGGTGGTGGTCCGCACCTGGCGCCCAGAACGGGACAGACGGGTGGTCATGGTCCTTGATACCTCCCGGACGTCCGCCGCGAGGATCGGCGATGAAACCCGCCTGGACACCGGAATGGAGGCTGGGCTGCTGTTGGGCGTCCTGGCCGAACGGGGCGGCGACCGGGTGGACTTTGTCGCGTTCGACCGGCGGACCAGGGCACGCGCCGCGTCCGCCGGGCAGGGAAACATCCTGGGCAGGCTGGTGCAGGCCATGGCCCCGCTGGAAGCCGAGCTGATCGAGATGGACTGGCCGGCGGTCCCGGCGCAGGTCCGGGCCCTCTCGGCGCATCGGTCCCTCGTGGTCCTGCTGACTTCACTGGACGGCGGTGCGCCGGAGGAGGGCCTGCTCCCGGCCGCCGAACGGCTGGCAAGCCAGCACGTCGTGGTGGTGGCCGCCGTCCGCGACCCGCAGCTGGGCACAATGCTCCGCGAGCGCAACGATGCCACCGGCGTGTTCCGGGCGGCTGCCGCGGAGCGCGCCCTCCTGCAGCGCGCAGCCCTGACCGCCGAGCTGCGGCGTTACGGAGTGGAAGTGGTGGACGCTGAACCCCATGAACTGCCGCCCCGGCTCGCGGACATGTACATCCGGCTCAAAGCTGCCGGTAGATTGTGAAACCGGCGGCAGCCGTCCGCCATATGCAACAGGAGGTCACCATGAGCGTCCCGATCTACCAGCAGGCCCTGGGCGCAGAGTTCTCCCGCCTGCAGCCCGAACTGCAGGAGTATTTCTCGCTGGCCCCGGGATCAGGCCAGTACGGCGTGGGCGAAGGAACGTTCGACGTCGTGGGCTGCCGCCAGCGGTGGCTGCGCCCTTTGCTGCGGCTCACCAGCGGGGAAGAGGCTTTCTTTCCCGAATACGGTGAAAACGTACCGTTCCGGATCGAGAACCATGCGCACCAGGATCCGTTTGGCCGTTCCAGCCTGACTGCACGCCGCGAAATCCGCTTCCCGCGGAGTACCCGGCTCTTCCAGGACACCACGAGCGTCACCACACGCGGCGGCGGCGCCCAGCTGGTGGATTACGTTGGCCGGTACCGGCGGCTCGTGACGGACCTGAACTTGAGCGTCACCCCGGAAGGAAGGTTGCGCGGCGTATCGGAGGCTTCGCGGCTCTTCCTCGGGCCGCTCCGGGTGCCCCTCCCCCGGGCCCTGGACGCGAAAGCCTACGCGGAACAATGGTGGGACCCGGCCGAAGGCCCCGATGGGAGGCACCGGATCCAGGTGAAAGTGATCCAGCCGCAGATCGGTCTGGTCCTGGTGTATGCGGGGGCTTTCGACTACCGGCTCCGTCCCTACTCCGGCGGCAGCTCCGCCCAGAGCTTCCTCCCCCGCTACGCCCAGCCGGACCGCTGGGAGAACAGGGTCTGAAATTTACCCCAGCACCCGCTGGTTGAGCCCGTCCGCCACCTGGGTTAGCCTGCCCAGGACTGCAGTTGCCTGCGCCGGGGTGTGTCCTGCCAGTCCCGCGGAGGGCGTGACCCGGACAGTGCTGAGCAGCTGGGCCGGGAGGCCCAGCTGGCGCCAGGGACGCCATATCGATTCCACGCAATCTTCCACCCGCGGGAGCGTGCCGCCGGATACCTCCAGTGCGCCGGCCCAGAATTGCTTACCGGCTTCAACGGCCCCGGCGAGCTGTTCCCATTGCCTGTTGGTCAGGGCCTTCAAAGGCAAGGCAATCCCGTCGGCCCCCGCGGAGAGGGCCAGCTCGATCGGTGCTTCGATTTCGGGTACGGACACCACGACGTCGGCGGCTCCGGCTGCGCGGAGGGCGTCCAGGACCAGGCGCCAGGCCTCGCGTGCTTCGGAGGCGGCGACGGCCCGGAGGGTCCGGTACCCGCTGGCGGTGGGAATTGTCCCGGCCAGCACGGCCGCAATCGCCGGCTCATCGACCTGGACCACCAGGCGGGCCCCCGGTACTGCAGCGGCAACCCGGCCAAGGTAGCCGCCCACCCCGGCGGCCAAGGAGGCAGCGACGTCCCGGCGGGCACCATGGTCCAGCAAGGCGCGTTCCCCGTTGTGCAGGTATAAACCGGCGGCGAGGGTGAGCGGCCCCACCAGCTGGATCTTCAGTTCCCGGGCCGATACGTCTTCGGCCCCGGCCACGTCGGCCAGGACGTTCAGGTCGGTGGACAGTGCCGAGGCTGCCCGCCGCATGTCCTTGCCGGGACGGTCAACCAGCCGCCATCCGTGAGGCTGGACGTCCACCGCCAGTTCCTCGAGGAGCGATGCAGTGCGGCCCAGGGCGTCGGATCCAACGCCGCGGTCCGGCAGTTCGGCCAGGAAAGGCAGGTGGGGGCTGCCAAGCTCGCCCCGGATGATCCGGGCGGCTTCGACCGGATCATCGCCGGGCCACGGCCCCAGGCCGGTGGCCGTGACTTCCTGCGGCGGAGCAACGGCCGCCTGCGGGCCCGGTCCTGGTTGGTGCTGCTCCCGGCTCACGCCAGTGCTGAGGTGTGGGGGTTGGCCTCCGCCGAAGCCTGGTGGTCCTCGGCGATGGCCTCGTGGTGGCGGATGACCTCGCCGATGATGAAGTTAAGGAACTTTTCCGCGAAGGCCGGATCGAGGTGGGCGTCCTCGGCGAGGCGCCGCAGCCGTGCGATCTGGGCGGCTTCACGTCCGGGGTCGCCTGCGGGCAACCGGTGTGCGGCCTTCAGGAAGCCCACCTTTTGCGTGGCTTTGAAACGTTCGGCCAGCAGGTACACCAAGGTGGCATCGATGTTGTCGATGCTGGAACGGATGGACAGCAGTTCAGCCATCACCGAATTATCCACGTGGCCTGCCAGCGAACTGGCGGATGGATCAAAATCGTCGGAGCCGGGAGAGCTGGGGTTGTGCTGCGTCATGGTCCCAGTCTAGGGGAGCCGATGGAATCGACGCGGGTGTGAAGCGCCGGTGCCGGCTGACTGCCGGCACCGGCGCCTCCAGTTCCGCCCGTAACTGCGCGGGGCAGGTTCAGATGCCCAGCAGTGCCCGGTGTTCCTCCCGGCGCTTGGCCTGTTCCGCCGGGTCCGGCACCGGCAGGGAGGCAATCAAGCGGCGTGTGTAGTCATGTTGGGGGTTGCCCATGACCTGGCTGCCGATCCCCTGCTCCACCAGCTTGCCCTTGTACAGCACGCCCACCCAGGAGGACAGGATGTCCACCACGGCAAGGTCGTGGCTGATGAACAGGCAGCCGAAGCCAAACTCCTCCTGGATATCCTTGAACAGTTCCAGGACCTTCGCCTGTACTGAAACGTCCAGGGCCGACGTCGGCTCATCCGCAATCAGCAGCCGCGGGTTCAGGCTCAGGGCCCGGGCCAGTGACGCCCGCTGCCGCTGACCGCCGGAGAGTTCGTGCGGGTACCTGCCCGCGTACGACGCCGGCAGCTGCACCGATTCCAGCAGCTCGCTGACGCGCTTGCGGGCCTGGGCCTCGCTTGGCCGGGTGTGGATCAGCATGGGCTCCGCGATGCACTCACCGATGGTCAGTTGCGGGTTGAAGGAAGCGGCCGGATCCTGGAAGACGAACCCGATGTCCTTGCGGAGCGGTTTGAACGTGCGTTCGCGAAGGTTCAGCATTTCGTAGCCCAGAACCTTCAGGCTGCCGCCGGTGGTTCGGTTCAGCCCGGCGATGGCGCGCCCGATGGTTGTCTTGCCGGATCCTGATTCTCCTACGAGGCCGAACACCTCGCCCCTGGACAGGGTGAAGCTGACGCCGTCCACCGCCTTGAAGGCGGGGGTTCCCAGCCGTCCCGGGTACTCGATCACCAGGTTGTCGGCGGACACCAGCACTTCCCCGTCCTGGTGCGGACGTATGGTGAGGCCGGCCGACGCCGAGTTGCGGCCCAGGTGCGGCACGGCAGCGAGGAGGTTGCGGGTGTAGTCCTGGCGGGGTTCAGCGAACAACGTCTTTGCCGTGGCTTCTTCAACGATGTCGCCCCGGTACATCACCACCACCCTGTCGGCGAGATCGGCAACCACGCCCATGTTGTGGGTGATCAGGACAATCGAGGTGCCGTACTTGTCCCGCAGGTCCCGGAGCAGTTCGAGGATTTCCGCCTGGACTGTTACATCCAGGGCCGTGGTGGGTTCGTCAGCAACGATGAGGCCGGGATTCAGCGCCAGGGCTGCTGCGATCACCACACGCTGCTTTTGCCCGCCGGAGAATTGGTGCGGGTAGTAGTTGACGCGGCGTTCCGGGTCCGGGATCCCCACCTTGCGCAGGGCTTCGATGGCCCGTTCCTTGGCTTCCTTCTTTGACACGCGCCCGCTGCCGTCTGCCCCGGCGTGGGCCCGGATGCCTTCGGCGATCTGCCATCCCACGGTGAACACAGGGTTCAAGGCGGTGGAGGGTTCCTGGAAGACCATGGCCACATCGCGGCCGCGGATCTGGCGGAGCCGCCCGGGGCTGAGGCTGATGACATTGGTGCCGTTGATCAGCACCGCGCCGGAACTCACAGCCGTTTCCGGAAGCAGGCCCAGGATGGTTTTGGCGGTGACAGTCTTGCCGGAGCCGGATTCACCCACGATGGCCAGTACCTCGCCGGCCCGGACTTCCAGGTTCACATCCTTGACGGCATGGACGTCGCCGCCGTCCGTCGCGAAGGTGACCTGCAGGTGGTCGATCTCCAGGACCGTTTTGCGGCCCTGTTCCGTGTGGTCCGAAACGGACCCTATGTTTTCGGTCACGGGTTGCTCAATTCTGTTTCGGTGCCGGGTCCAACTGAAGCCGCCGCTGCTTTCCGGTTGATCCGCTTCCGCCCGCGGAGGCGCGGATCGTTGAGGTCGTTGATGCTTTCGCCCACGAGCGTCAGCCCCAGCACGGTCCAGACGATGGCCAGGCCTGGGAACAGACCCGTCCACCAGATGCCGGACGTGGTGTCGGCGAGCGCCTTGTTCAGGTCAAAGCCCCATTCCGCCGCTGAGCTCGGCTCGATGCCGAAACCCAGGAAGCCCAGCCCGGCAAGCGTCAGGATGGATTCGGACGCGTTGAGCGTGAAGATCAGCGGCAGCGTGCGGGTGGCGTTGCGGTAGATGTGCCGGGTCATGATCCGGATGTTGGAGGCGCCCACCACCTTGGCCGATTCGACGAAGGGTTCTGCCTTCAGCCGGATGGTTTCGGCCCGGATCACCCTGAAGTACTGCGGGATGAACACGACGGTGATGGAGATGGCGGCAGCCAGGATCCCGCCCAGCAGGCTGGACTGGCCGCCGCTGATGACGATGGCCATGACGATTGCGACCAGCAGGGACGGAAAGGCGTAAATCGCATCGGCGACCACCACCAGGATGCGGTCCAGCCAGCCGCCGATGTAGCCGCTCACCAGGCCAAGGATGACGCCGGCGAAGATGGAGAGGATCACGGCAACGATGATGACCAGCAGCGCCGTCTGGGTGCCCCAGATGACCCGCGAGAGGACGTCATAACCGCCGACGGTGGTGCCCAAAAGGTGCTTGCCGCCGGGGGCCTGCTGGGTGGGGAAGCTGCCGTCGGCATCCGAGAGCTGGGCGAAGCCGTACGGGGCCAGCAGCGGAGCGGTCAGCGCGGTCAGCAGGAAGACGCCGGTGAGGACCATGCCTACGACCAGCATGAAGCGCTGCAGTCCGACGCTCTTGTTGAAATGGGAAACAACCGGCAGCCGCCGGAAGAAGGGTGCCCGCGGGTTGGCCACGGGTTCCAGGGTGGTCTCGGCAGTCATGTCAGTACCTCACGCGTGGGTCGATCAACGCGGCGACGATGTCCACGATGAAGTTGGTGACGGCGACGATGACGGCCAGCAGCACCACGATGCCCTGGACGGCGACGAAGTCGCGCGCCGTGAGGTAGTTGGCCAGCTGGAATCCGAGGCCTTTCCACTCAAAGGTTGTTTCGGTGAGCACGGCGCCGCCGAGCATCACGGCGATCTGCAGTCCCATGACCGTGATGATCGGGATCAGGGCAGGCTTGTACGCATGCTTGGTGACCAGCCGGAACTCACTGACGCCGCGTGAACGGCCGGCCTCGACGTAGTCCTTCCCGAGGGTGCCGATCACGTTGGTGCGGACCAGCCGCAGGAAGATTCCTGCTGTCAGGAGGCCCAAGGCCAGCGCCGGGAGGACCGCATGGGACATCACGTCGCTGAAGGCTGCCGAGTTTCCACTGCGCAGGGCGTCGAGCCAGTAGATGCCGGTGGGCGCTCCCAGGGCAGTGAGCGACAGTTCCGTCCGCGTCCCGGCGCGGCCGGCGACCGGGAGCCAGTGCAGCCAGACCGAAAACACCAGCTTGAGCAGCATGCCTGCAAAGAACACCGGGGTGGCGTAGAAGAGGATCGCCAGGATCCGCAGCACGGCGTCCGGCAGATGGTCGCGCCGGTGGGCCGCAATCATGCCCAGCGGGATACCCACCAGCAGCGCGACGATGATGGCGTTGATGGCAAGTTCCAGGGTGGCGGAGCCGTAGGTGGTCAGCATCTCGCTGACCTTGCGGTTGTCCGAGAGCGTGGTGCCGAAGTTACCCGTGACGAGCTGCCCCAGGTACTCGAAATACTGCACGAACAGCGGCCGGTCGTAGCCGGCGGCGTGGATGCGTTCCTGCAACTGTTCCGGAGGCAGGCGGCCGCCCATGGCGGCGGTGATGGGGTCGCCGGTGATCCGCATGAGGAAAAACACCAAGGTGACGAGGATGAGGATGGTAGGGAAGATCAGCAGGAAGCGGACCAGGATGTACTGGCCCAGCCCTCCCCCTGCAGATTTTTTCGTGGACGGAAGGAGCGCGTCGGCATCACTGGGCGGCGCGTCAATCAAAGTTGTCATCGGTACCTGGATTCGTGGTGACCGGGAGCCAGCATTCCCCTCGTTGCTGACTGATGACCGGCAAAAGGCGGGACACCATTGCGGCGTCCCGCCTCCGGCCCGTCAGAGCCCGATGGGGGTGGACTGCTTACTTGGACAGCACGCCAAGGCGTGTCTTGAAGGAGGGGTCAAGGGTCTTCTCAACACCCTTAACGTCAGCCCCCGCCACCAGGAGCTGCGAACCCTGCAGGAGCGGCAGGGTGGAGAGATCCTTCGCCACTGCCGTCTGGGCATCGCCGATCAGCTTCTGGCGTTCGGTCTTGTCCGGTGTGGTCAGCTGCTTCTGGATCAGGTCCGTGACAGTCGGGTTCTCATAGTGGTTCTTGAGGAAGTTGCCGGGAATGAAGAATGGCGTGAGGTAGTTGTCCGCATCCGAGTAGTCCGGGAACCAGCCGAGCTGGTAAACGGGGTACGCGTCAGAGGTGCGCGCCTTGGAGTACGTCACCCATTCGGTGGACTGCAGGTCCACGGTGAACAGGCCGGACTTCTCCAGCTGTTCCTTGACCATGGCGTATTCGTCGCCCGAGGACTTGCCGTAGTGGTCCGGGTTGTACTGCAGCTTCACGGTGACCGGACCGGTGATCCCGGCGTCGCTGAGGACCTTCTTTGCCTTATCCAGGCTCGGCTTGCCGCTGCCGTCCCCGTACAGGTCCTTCATGGGCTGGATTGCGCCGGGCAGTCCGTCCGCCACCACCGAGTAGGCGGGAACATAGGTTCCCTTGTACACCTGGTCCGAGATGGCCTGCCGGTCAACTATGTCCGCCATGGCCTGGCGAACGGCCAGGGCCTTGGCGGGATTGGCTTCGGGAGTCTTGGCGCCGAACGGCATGGTGTCGAAGTTGAAGACGATGTAGCGCAGCTCGCCACCCGGGCCCTTGTAGACCTTGACCTTGGAGTCCTTTCCAAGGTCTGCGGCGTCCGTGGCGGTGAGGCTGCGGCCGGCAACGTCGATGTTGCCGCCCTGGACGTCCAACTTCAGGTTGTTGGAGTCCGCGTAGTACTTGATCACGGCGTTGTCGTTGGAAGGCTTGCCCAGCAGCCCGCTGTAGTCAGGATTGCTCTTGAGGCTGACGAGTTCATTCTTTTTGTAGGAATCGATGGTGTAGGGACCAGCGAAGGGCTTGGCCGCAACGATGTCCTCATCGCTCATCACCTTGTCGGCCGGGAACACTTCCTCATCCACGATCGGACCGGTGTTGGTGCCCAGGACGCTGGGGAAGACCTGGTCGTTGCCGGCCTTGAGGGTGAACACCACGGTGGTGTCGTCCTTCGCTTCAACCGACTTGAGGTTGGACAGCAGCGATGCGGGACCGTTGGGGTCATTGATCTTGATGACGCGGTCGTAGGAGAACTTCACGTCCGAGGCAGTCAGCGCGTGGCCGTTGGCGAACTTCAGGTTGGGCTTGAGCTTCACAGTGAACTCGGTGGGCGAGGTGAAGGACGCGGACTCAGCGATGTCCGGGCTGACCTCGGCCGAACCGGGCTTGGAGTTCATCAGGAAGGGGTAGACCTGGTTCATCACCAGGAAGGAGCCTGCGTCGTAGGACCCGGCGGGGTCGAGGGTTACGACCTTGTCCGTGGTTCCGAAGGTAATGGCACCGCCGCCGGCACTGCCGGTGGACGTTCCCCCGCCGCCGGAGGGCCCTGTGCAGGCTGTCAGGGCCAGGGCGGAGATGCCTGCCAGCGCGATGGCGCGGTGCAGGGCCGTTGTGCTCTTGATCATCTGTGAACTTCTTTCCGATGAGTACGCGCACGCCCGCGGTCACAGGTTGATAGCCCCAAACGCCGGCGTGCAGTGCTGATCCCTAGATTCAATCAGAGAGTCAGCCCTCAAGACGGCCTTTTCTGTGAGTTGCAACACAATATTTTCCCAATAGTTACCGGGCGGTGCGCAGCGGAAACGTGTACGGCAGGCACCCCGGGTACAGCAAAGTACCGCCACGGCGAAACCGTGGCGGTACTGGGAACGGCTTGGTTAGAGCGCGGCCCGCTGGAGGGACCGTGCGGCGTCGATGGTGGCCTGGCCCAGCACGCGGCTGCCCTGGTACAGCACCACGGTCTGGCCCGGGGCCACACCGCGCAGCGGAGCCTCCAGCCGAACCACCAGCTGGCTGCCGGCAGCCCCGTCCAAGGCCGGCTCCGTCCATGCCTTGGCGGGCACGGGATCCCCGTGCGCGCGGACCTGGGCGTGGCAGTTGAACTCCGCGCCCGTTTCCACCTCGGAAATGGGAAGGCCTGCCCAGGAGACCTTGATGCCGCGGATCTCGTCGATGGCGAGCAGTGCTTCAGGACCCACCACGACCTTGTTTTCCTTGGGCCGGATTTCCAGGACGAAGCGGGGCTTGCCGTCGGCCGCCGGGGTGCCCAGCTTGAGTCCGCGCCGCTGGCCCACCGTGAAGGCATTGGCTCCCGGGTGCTCCCCCACCTTGGCGCCGGACTCGTCCACGATGTCACCGGTGGTCATCTCGATTTTTTCGGCGAGCCAGCCGGCGGTGTCACCGTCGGGAATGAAACAGATATCGTGGCTGTCCGGCTTGTTGGCGACGGAGAGGCCACGGCGCTCCGCTTCGGCACGGACCTCGGCCTTGGACGGGGTGTCGGCCAGGGGGAACATGGAGTGCTTGAGTTGTTCGTGCGTCAGGACACCAAGGACATAGCTCTGGTCCTTCGCCCAGTCGGCTGCCCGGTGGAGTTCCCTGTTGCCGTCGGCGTCCTCGATCACCTTGGCGTAATGGCCGGTGCAGACGGCGTCGAAGCCCAGGGCAATGGCCTTCTCCAGCAGGGCGGCGAACTTGATGCGTTCGTTGCAGCGCATGCAGGGGTTGGGAGTCCGGCCGGCAGCGTATTCGTCGATGAAGTCCTGGACGACGTCTTCCTTGAAGCGCTCGGAGAAATCCCAGACGTAGTACGGGATGCCGAGTACATCGCAGGCACGCCATGCGTCCCGGGAGTCTTCGATGGTGCAACAGCCGCGGCTGCCGGTGCGCAGGGTTCCCGGCATGCGGGACAGGGCAAGGTGGACGCCGACGACGTCGTGCCCGGCCTCGACCGCGCGGGCGGCGGCAACGGCGGAGTCAACTCCGCCGCTCATGGCTGCTAGTACTCGCATGCTGGCTTTCTGTTGGGGACGCTGGCTTACCGGGGGCCGGCCGGCAATGCCGGGCGGCGGAAACGATCTTCGCCTATCCATTCTACGGCCCCGCGCAAATCGCACCGGGGCGCCGGGATCTTCGCCGGCAAGCTCGTCCAGGCCACCGGGGTGCCGGGTCAGGTGCCGTGCAGCGCCTGCCGTGCCACGGTTCCTGCGGTTTGAATGCTGGACTCATGCCCGGCCATCCCCGCCTGGCGCGCCCTCGAATACGCCTCGGGCAGCGCTGCAAGCAAGGCATCGACGTCGGCCTTGGTGGACGTGTGTCCCAGGCTGAACCGCTGGGCACCCCGCGCGGCTTCCTCGTCCAGGCCCATGGCCAGCAGCACGTGGGAGGGTCGCGGTACGCCGGCCGTGCAGGCAGAACCGGTGGACGATTCGACGCCGGCCAGGTCCAGGAGGAACAGCAGCGAGTCCCCTTCGCAGCCAGGAAATGTGAAATGGGCGTTGCCGGGCAGCCGGCCGTCGCCTGGCGCCCCACGGAGTACGGCCTCGGGAACGCGTTCGCGGACGCCGTCCACCAGGACGTTGCGCAGCGAGGAAATTCGTGCCGCTTCCTCGGGGCGCGCGGCGATGGCGGCTTCCGCGGCGGCGGCGAAGGCCGCTATGGATGCCGTGTCCAGCGTTCCGGAACGGACGTCGCGTTCCTGCCCGCCGCCGTGCTGCACGGGTGTCAGTTTGACCGAGCGGCCCAGCAGGAGCGCGCCAACCCCGACAGGGCCACCGATCTTGTGCCCGGAAATGGACATCGCATCGAGGCCGGATTCCTTGAAGTCCACGGGCAGGGAGCCGAATGCCTGGACGGCGTCGGAGTGGACCGGAACGCCGGCCGCGTGGGCCAGCTCCACGATGCGGCGGACCGGCTGGATGGTACCTACCTCGTTGTTGGCCCACATCACGGTCACCAGCGCCACACTGCCGGGGTCCCGAGCGAGCTCCGCCGCCAGGACGCCGGGATCCACCGCGCCCTCGCTGTCCACGGGCAGCCAGGTAACGGCCGCGCCCTCATGGCGCTCAAGCCATTCAACGGTGTCCAGCACGGCGTGATGTTCGACGGCGGAGCAGAGGATGCGGCGACGCCTTGGGTCCTCCGCCACACGGGACCAGTACAAGCCCTTCACGGCGAGGTTGTCCGACTCGGTGCCGCCGGAGGTGAAGATCACTTCTGAAGGGTGCGCTCCTGCCGCCGCGGCAATGGTTTCGCGCGCGTCTTCCACGGCGCGGCGGGCGCGGCGGCCGGACCCGTGGAGTGACGAAGGGTTTCCGGTGCGTGCCAGTTCACGCGTCAGGGCGGTGAGGGCCGCGCCGGTCAGCGGCGTGGTGGCTGCGTGGTCGAGGTAGGCGGGCACCGTTCAATTCTAGCGCTGACTGCCGCGGCAGCCCGGGCCCAGGAAAGCAGCCGGGGCCGCCACTCATGAGGCGCCCGTGATCCTCGCGCAGCAATGACCGGGAAGGTCGACCGGAGCTACCCGGTCCTCGGGATCGCCGCACCCGGCCACCGCTCCCCGCAGGAATGCGCCGTTCATGTCGCACACTACTGACGCGTGCTGGCTGGAAAGCCTGTGAAAGGGGCAGTTGGGCAGCAGGTAGCCGCCGTCGCCGTCGTCCTGGGGCCGGTAGCCCGCCTGGGCCAGGAACTCCCCCATGCTCCCGGCCGCTGCCGCCAGCTCGCGGCCCTTCCGGAAGGCGGCTGCGCGAAGCGCCTCGCCGACCGGCCCGCTCCCGGCCTGGGACGCCTCGATGGCGGCCGCCATCAGCTCGCCGGCCAGGTCATAGTTGCGGTCCGGTACAGACGCCCCCACTTCGCCTCCCGCCCGCCGGTACATTTTGGCAGGCCGTCCGGAACCCGGGCCAGCCTTTCCGGGAGGCTTGTGGAACTCCACGGCCAGCAGCCCGTCCTGGACCAGCCTGTCCAGATGGAACGAGGCCGTGCTCCGCGCCATGCCTGCGGACTCGGCCACCTCGTCCCGGCCCACCGGCCGCGGTGCCGCTGCAACCAGTTCGAAAAGCTGCAGCCGTTTAGCGTCGGTGAGGGAGGCGACGGCTGCAATCCTGTCCGCCCAGGGAAGTCGATACACGGGTCCGCCAATCCATAGTCAAGATCTCTTGATTATAGAACACGAAATTTCTAAAATTGGCATACCTACTTTTAGAAGGAGCGCATCATGAAATCGGCATCGGCACTGAACACCCTCCATGCACCGGCCACGGAGTCGGCCACCCGGCAGGCCTTCCTGCTGCTGCGGACTGTCTTTACGGTCGCCCCGATCCTGTTTGGCCTGGACAAGTTCACGAACATCCTTACCGACTGGACCGTTTACCTGGCGCCCCAGGCCACCGCGCTGGTACCACTGGCCCCGAAGACTTTCATGTACGTGGTGGGCGTCGTGGAGATCATCGCCGGCATCGCCGTGGCGGTCCGCCCCCGCTTCGGCTCACTCCTTGTGGCCGCCTGGCTGGCCGGGATCATCGTCAACCTGCTGGTCCTGGGAAGCTTCTACGATGTAGCCCTGCGTGACTTCGGCCTGCTGGTGGGCGCATTGGCCCTCAACCGGCTGTCGGCAGGCAACCGGGCCGCGCCGGATGGCCTGGCTCAGGCCGACGGCGGCACCAACGGCAAGTAGCGCGCCACATCATTGCGCGCAGCGGCAAGCGAGCCCGGATCCGGGCAGGACACGGAAATGTAGGCCGACGAACCCGCGGTGCCGAAGACCCTCGCCAGGACCGCGGTCGATTTTCCGCCGTGTGCTGCCGGCTCCAGCGCGAGCACCTCGACACTCTTGCCGGGCTCGTCCGGGCTGCCGCCCCACTGCAACGTTTCCGTTTTCAAGTACGAGGGCTGGATGGTGGCGTCCAGGTACTGGAACAGGGCCACTGTGGACTCCCGGTCGTCCCCGCGGACCAGCGACCCCTGTCCCGTACTGACCCGGGCCTCTACAACGCAGCCGTCCGCCTTGGCGTATTGGCTTGCGCCGGACACGTCCTCCTTGACCGGCTTCCACCCGGGGGCACGCTTCAGCTCATCGGAGATACCTACCGGGACGCCCGGGGCCAAGGTGCCCCCGGCCCCGAAAGGCAGGTCCCGGGCTGCCACTGCCGCCGCGTCGTGGCCTGGGGTGATCGTCGGGGTGGACAGGGCCGGCGTACTTGGCGGCGCTTGGGTGTCTGCAGGGTCACGGACATCCACGCTGCAGCCGGCCAGCAGTACAGCCCCCAGCCCGGCTATCGCCAGCGGCACCCCCAGGCACCTTCCCCGGCCCGCCGGCCGGGCCGTCGTCGGAACATCCATTTCCACCCCGTTGCATCCCCTCCAGCCGGTGTCCGGCCGTGCATCCACGAGTCTAAACGCCGGCCGCGGGGAACCCGCGCACCCGGGACGCTCGTTGTCAGTGCAGGTCAGCCATCCGCGCTGGCTAGACTGGGCGGGCACTTTGCTTTCCCCGTGGCGCATGAAGAAGAGGAAGATTGCTTGACCGAGAGCAGCAGCTCCCACTACCAGGTCCTCCGCGTGGCTGTCACGGCCACCGAGAAAGAGATCAAAGTGGCGTACCGGCGTGCTGCCAGGACCGCCCACCCGGACCACGGGGGTGACGCCGCAACGTTCCGCCGGGTCACCGCCGCCTACGAGACCCTGATCGATCCGCAGCGCCGCAAGGCCTACGACCGGTCTTACGCGGCGGGTACCTTTCGTGACGCTCCACCGGAGGCCGGCGCCCATTTTGATGCACCGGCAGCAGGCAGCCGGGCGTCCGCCACAGTCCGCAGGCCAGGCGGCGGCAGGAACACCGCCGGGGACCCACCGGTTTACGTTCCGTCCTACGAAGAGAGCGGTGGCGTTCCGCTGATTCCCCTCGCGCAGGCCCGCCAACAGGTGCATGGGATGCCCCGGAAGAGGGGAATTTTCGGCGCCGAGGCCCGCATCCAGCGGGAAATGCGCACCGTGCAGCTCCTGTCACGCCAGGTGCTGCCGGCCATCCCCGCGGCCCGGCTCATCAACGGCCTGCAGTCGCCGGCGGACAACAGCCACATAGACCACGCCGTACTGTCCGGTTACCGCCTCGCCCTGGTCAACTCGATGCTCCTGCCCAAGGGAGCCTATGCCTGGGACGGCCGCACGCTCAATCATGGGGGACGCGCCGTGGCGCCGCCCCAGCTTGCCCAGGTGGTGTGGGCCATGCAGGACATCTTCCCGGAGCTGAACGTCACCGGATGGACCGTGGTTTTCAGTCCGGACGGCAACCTCCATGAGCCAGTCATCGACCACCACCGCCGCCCGGCGGGGGCCTTGGAAACGGTCCAGATCGTCAACGCGGCGGGCCTGGTACGCGGCCTGAAGGAGTTCCTGGCTGCCGGACCTGCCCCCAACACCGTGAATGTCCCGGTCCTGGCCAGGCTGCTGCGCGGCATGCTTTGACAGCGGTTGGCTAGGATGGGGAGGTGTTCCGCATCCTCTTCCATGCCCCTGAAATTCCCGGCAATACCGGCAACGCCATCCGGCTGGCCGCCATCACCGGGGCTGAACTGCATCTCGTGGAACCCTTGGGCTTCGACTTCTCAGATGCCAAACTGCGCCGGGCCGGCCTCGACTACCATGACCTCGCCGTCGTGACGGTCCACCGGAGCATCGAAGACGCCTGGGAGCACCTCAAGCCGGAGCGCGTCTACGCCTTCACCTCGGACGGTACAACCAGCTACACGGACATCCCGTACCAGCCTGGCGACGTCCTGATGTTCGGCCGCGAATCCGTCGGACTGCCGGAAGAACTGAAGACCGACCCCCACGTGAGCGCCACGGTGCGCCTGCCCATGCTGCCGGCGCTGCGGTCCCTCAACCTCGCCAACGCCGCGTCCATTGCCGTGTACGAGGCCTGGCGCCAGCAGGGCTTCGCCGGCGCCAGGCTCTAGCACCCCGCCAGACTGGACCGCCCGGGCGCCGCAACATGTTTGGCGTCCACCCCATCCGTTTACTGCACGGCTCCGAATGACTTTTGAACACATTCGAGCGGAGCAAGGAGCGGCAGGTGACTTTACTGGAGGCGCATTCCAGGCGCGGGCACCGCAACGGGACCGGCACTGCCCGGGAAGTCCCCGCCGGAGACTTATGCTTGGATGTGATGGAAACTCCCAACGCGCCGAATCCCGAGGGCTCCGCCGCGGTGACTGATCCCCCTGCCGATATCAGCCAGCGCCTGTCAGCCCTGTTGGCCGCTGTCGCCCGAGGGGACCAAGCCGCGTTTGCCGAGTTCTACCAGCTCACGTCCCGCCGGGTTTTTGGCATGGCACGGCGGGTCCTGATCGATCCCGAACTCAGCGAAGACACCACGCAGGAAGTCTTCCTGCAGGTCTGGCAGAACGCGGCCAAGTTCGATCCCCAGGCCGGAAGCCCGCTGTCCTGGCTCATGACCATCTCGCACCGGCGTGCGGTGGACAAGGTCCGTTCCTCGCAGTCCGCCACGGACAGGGAAGCGAAATACGGAGCCAGCACGCAGGACATTGACCATGACAGCGTCTCTGACGAAGTCGGAAGCCGGCTCGAGGCTGAGGCGGTAGTCCGCTGTTTGGAGACGCTGACCGAAACACAACAGGAGTCCGTGCGCCTGGCCTACTACGGCGGCCTGACGTACCGGGAAGTCGCAGAACGGCTGAATGCGGCTGTTCCCACCATAAAGTCCCGCATCCGCGATGGACTGATCCGATTGAAAACCTGTCTGGGGGTGAGTTGAGATGAGCGAAATGGACAGCAGCCGCAACGAGCGTTCGCGTGCTTTCGGCGACACCGTCGCCATGGACCTTGCAGCAGGCCGGGCCGTCGACCTCGCCGAACTCTACGCCCTTGACGCGGTTACGGAGCAGGAACGCGACGCCATTGACCACTACATGTCCACCGCGCCGGAGACGGAGCGCCTGGTCTTCCTTGAGCGCGTCCGCCAGTCCCGGGAGACGCTGGCCCGTACCTTCCGCGTGGAGGAGGAGCCGCCGTCGGACCTGTTCGATCGGATTGTGGCCCAGCTTCCCGCGGCCGGCGACCGTGCCGACGCAGAGCCGGCGACGCCGGCCATCGGCACGGCGCAACCTGCAGAGCCAACGGACGAGCTTGCCCAGGCCCGCAAACGCCGGGCAGAGCGCCGCCCGTCAGGCACGAGGCGCTGGCTGGTGGGAGTTGCAGCCGCGGCAGCCATTGCACTGGGGGGCGTCGGGGTGGGCGCCTACCTGGCTGACCAGAATGATCCCGTCAACCAGGTTGTCCGCGCCGGTGACCTGCGCGAAGCTTCCGTCAACGTTCAGGGCGGCGGCAAGGCCACGGTGCTGATCTCCGCGTCGGAGGATGCCGCCGTGGTGAAAATGAGCGGCGTACCCGCTCCACCTGCAGGCAAGGTCTACCAGATGTGGCTCATTCCCAAGGACGGATCCGCCCCGGTATCGCAGGGCCTGATGGACGAACAGGCACTCTCGAAGCCTGCCGTGGTCCAGGGTATCCATTCGGCTGCATCGCTGGGGATCACCGTTGAACCTGCCGGCGGTTCCAAATCGCCCACGCTGCCCACCGTTGCGGCGGCACCGCTCGGGGCCTGACCCGCACTCCGGGGCCTGCAACGGCCTACCACGTAAAGCGCCCCGTTCCCTTCCAGGGAGCGGGGCGCTTCTTTCGTCCTAGAAGCCTGCGATGGTGCCGGGTCCGTTGACCGCCACCACGTGGAAGGCCTCGGCACTGCAGCCTTGGGGCATGCCTGCGCGTACGGCGTTGGTGCGCATGCCCTGGCGCACGGTGGCTTCCATGGCCTCCACATCGGGGTGCTGGCTGACGTGGACGTGGATGGCGGCGAGTTTCGCATCCACGTGGGCTGTGACATCGACGAAATGGTTTTCCCGCTCCTCCGGTCCCGCGTACAGCCAGAGCCACGGCAGCTTGTAGGCTTCCAGGCCCGCTTCCGCCAGTTCCGGGTAGGCGAACGGGTTCTCCAGCGCCGGGTACACGGCCCGGGTCACCGCCTCCCCCACCGCCAGGTGGTCCGGGTGGCTCTTTTGGATCCGCTGCCAGTTCCGTTCCGGATGCATGGACAGTACGACGTCGGGGCGGACTTCGCGGATCAGCCGCACCACGCCTTTCATCACCTCGTGCGAGGCCTCGAGGTAGCCGTCGCGCTGGTGGAGGTAGTGGATGTCGGTGACCCCCACCAGCTCCGCTGCCCGGCGCTGCTCGGCGTCGCGCATGGCGATGATGTCCGCGCGGTGGGCCGGGTCGAAGCCGCCGGCATCGCCGTCGGTCATGATGCAGTAGCTCACCTCGACCCCTGCCGCCGTCCACGCGGCGATGGTGCCTGCTGCACCGAAGTCGATGTCGTCAGGGTGGGCCGCAAAACAGAGCACCCGCCCAACCCGGTGCATGTCCGGGTTGAACGGGCTCCCTGCCTGCTCGCTGGAAGCAGTCAACTAATCAACCTTTTCGCTTCTTGATCTCGGCCGCGGCCTGCGGCAGGACATCAAAGACGTCGCCGATGATGCCAAAGTCCGCGATTTCGAAGACGGGTGATTCGGCGTCCTTGTTGACAGCGACGATCACCTTGGACGTCTGCATGCCGGCCTTCTGCTGGATGGCGCCCGAGATACCGGCCGAGATGTACAGCTGCGGGGAAACCGTCTTGCCGGTCTGCCCCACCTGCGCGTCGTGGCTGATCCATCCCGCATCCGTGGCTGCCCGGGAAGCACCCACGGCAGCACCGAGGGCATCGGCGAGCTCCTCGACGGGACCGAAGTCGCCGTCCATGCCGCGGCCGCCTGCCACGACGATCCGCGCGTCCGTGAGGTCCGGGCGGCCGCTGGCCACCTTCTGCTCGCGGGCAGTGATACGGGCAGCGTTTGCGACGGCGGGCACCTCCACCGTTGCCATTTCAGGCGTGGTGGGTGAGGGCGCGGGTTCCGGTACCACGTTGTTGGCCTTGAGCGTCAGCACGGAAACGGCCGTCGTGGCCTTGCAGGAGGTGTTGTACGAGCCGGCCAGGACGGACTTGTGCGCAGTACCGTCCGGGTCTACGGCGACGACGTCGGTGATGACGCCGGCGTTGAGCCTGATGCCCAGCCGCGCTGCGATTTCCTTGCCTTCCGGTGAGTTGTCCAGCAGCACCATGCCGGCGCCGGTGGTTTCCGCCGCGGCGGCCAGGTAGGCGGCCTTGGGGGCTACCAGGAAGTCGCCCAGGTCCTGGGCCGAAGGGTGCAGGACGGTGCCCACACCGTATTCGGCGAAGGTGGCTGCGACGTCGTCGGAAAGGTCTCCGTTGAACGCCACGGTGCTCTCCCCCAGGGAACGTGCCAGGGTCAGCAGCTCAAGGCTGCTTTTCTTGAGCGAGGCTCCGGGGTTGTCGATGAATACGAGTACTTTTGCCATGTCGAACGTCCCTCTTAGAGCAGCTTCTGGGCGGCCAGGAAATCAACCAGCTTGATGCCGGCGTCGCCCTCGTCGGTAATGATGGTGCCGGCAGTCCTCGGCGGCCGCTCTTCGGCGCTGGTGACGGTGGTCCAGGACCCGGCAAAGCCAACCCGGGCAGGGTCCACGCCGATGTCGGCCAGGGACAGCGTGGTGATGCTCTTGCGCTTGGCCGCGATAATGCCCTTGAAGTTGGGGTACCGCGGCTCGTTGATCTGGTCCGTGACGGAGACCACCGCCGGCAGCGGTGCTTCCACGGTTTCCGATGATGTGTCAGCATCGCGGCGCGCGGTCAACCGGCCGCCGTCGACCTCCAGCGAGGAAGCGAAGGTCACCTGCGGCAGTCCGAGCCGCTCTGCCAGCTGGGCCGGGACAAGCGAGGTCTCGCCGTCGGTGGACGCCATCCCGGTGAGGACCAGGTCCACGCTGCCCAGGTGCCGTACCGCGGCCGCGAGCGCCAGCGAGGTGGCAGCCGCATCCGAGCCGGCGAGCGCGTCGTCCGTGAGGTGGACGCCTTCGGTGGCGCCCATCTGCAGCGATTTCTTCACGGCGTTGACGGCCCCGGCAGGACCCATGCTCAGGGCGATGACCTGATTGCCCGCCTTGCTTCCGCCCCTCGCCTCGGCAAGCTGCAGCGCAGCTTCCAGGGCGTATTCGTCGAGCTCGGACAGGATGCTCTCGTCGCGGTCCGCGGTATTGCCCTCGCCATTGAGGTGGCGGTCGAATTGGGCGTCCGGTACATGTTTGACCAGGACTACGATCTTCAATGTCTCTTCCACTGTGTTTACAGCAGCCTTCCATGCTTGTGGACAGCCAGCCGGGTGGGTCATGGCCGCGGAATGCCCGGCAGGCGGGTAGCTCCTAGCTAACCATATCGGCGCGTCCGGGCGCCCTCTTCCGTTAACGCCTGTGTCAGGCTTTCCGTTGCGCCGCGCATGCCGACGGCGGCGCCCCCGTTAGGTGGGGACGCCGCCGTCGTGATGGCTTCGGGCGTGTCAGCTGGCTGCCGCGCCGAGCGTGACGTCGAACGTCTGCTCCTTGCCGCCGCGCTGAACGGTGATCTTGACCGTGGAACCTGCGGGCTGTTCGCGGACCGCCGCGGTCAGCTGGTTCGGTTCGCCGATGCTGAGGTCGTTGAACTTGGTGATGACGTCGCCGACCTTGATCCCGGCCTTCCCTGCCGGCGAACTGGCGTCAACCGTGGCCACGTCGGCGCCTACCGAGAATTCCGAGGATGCACCGGAGGTACTCTTCGCCTTGACGCTGACACCGAGCTGGCCATGGGAGGCCTTGCCGCTGTCGATGATCTCCTGGGCCACGCGCTTGGCGTTGTTGATCGGGATGCTGAACCCGACGCCGATGTTGCCGCTCTGGGACGTCGAGGTGCCGGAGCCTGCGGAGGCGATGGCCACATTCACGCCGATGATCTCACCCTTGCTGTTGACCAGCGCGCCGCCGGAGTTGCCGGGGTTGATGGCGGCATCGGTCTGGATGACATTGATGGCGATGGATCCCTGGCTCGAGCTTTGCTGGCTTTGTCCGCCGCCTGGAGGCGCGAACTGGAATCCCTGGTCACCGCCCTGGCTGTTGTCACCGCCCTGCGGGGCTGCCGACGATGCCACGCTGATGGTCCGGTTCAGTGTGGACACGATGCCATCCGTCACCGTCCCGGTCAGCCCAAGCGGTGAACCGATGGCGATTGCGGTGTCACCCACGTTGAGCTTGGAGGAATCCCCCAGGGTGGCAGGGGTGAGGCTTGAGGTGTCGTCCACCTTGATCACCGCGAGGTCGGACAGGGGGTCCGTGCCCACCAGCTTCGCGGGAAGGACCTTGCCGTCGCTGGTGCGGATTTCAAGGGTGGCGTTGGCGCTCTGGCCGTCCAGCGTGACCACGTGGGTGTTGGTCAGGATGTGTCCCTGGTCGTCAAGGACAATGCCCGAACCGGTGCCGCCGGAGCTGCCGCTCGTGGCACTGATGGTAACCACACTGGGGGAAGCCTTCACCGCGGCGGCAGTAATGGCGTTGACGTCGTCCTTGTTGTTCACGATGACGGTTCCCGGCTGGTTGCTGCCGCCAACCGTCGAGGTGCTGGAGCCGGCGTTTCCAAACAGTTCACCTGCGCCCACCGTTGCCACGCCGCCGCCCACAAGGCCAGCGGCGAGGATGCTGGCGATGAGGGTGCCGATGCCGAAGGTCGCCTTCCGGCGGGGGGCATCCTTGGGATTGGGCGCCAGGCCGACACTCCCGTGCTGCATTCCGGGTCCGGTGCCCTGGGTGGGCTGGCTGCTGGCTTGCATCGGCTGCCCGTGCTGCTGCTGGCCGTAGTATCCGGACTGGCCGTAGAAAGGCTGGCGCTGCGGGTACACGGGCCGCGGAGCGCCTGGCAGTTCCTGGGTGTGGTCCTGGCGCGCCTGCGGCTGGTCCAGCTGCTCCGTGGGGTTGTGCTGCTGGTCCGCGGCGCCATAGTGGCCCTGTTCGTGGCCGGCTTTGCCGCCGTCCCCGGACTGAGTGGCCGTCGGGCGGTCTCCGGGCTGCTGCGGTTCCTGCTGCTGCCAGGGGTTCCGGCTGCCCGCACTTCCCTCCGGGACCGGTCCTGGCGTTTGATTCTCAGTCATGGGACTTCCTTTCACTTGTCTGCCATTAACTATGACCCGTCCCGCTGGAACAAGCTCGGATGTTTGCTGAGAGCTTCCTGAACGCCGGGGGCTGGACCGGAGGAGCGCCAATACGTTTCGCTGGCGGCATATTCGGGCGCATGGACTGGCTGTGGGGTGCACCATAGAATCAAGATGAATTGCCACAGCGACCTGCGGCTTCACACCAAGCGTGGGGGCGCTGCTGGATTCGACGACTGATTCGTCCCGAGTCGGTGTCAGGCGTGCTGAAGGGTTGCACATGCGGTCAAAGTTCAAACGTTTCCTCGCCGTGATCGGCCTTGCCGGGCTGCTCGCGGTACCCACCGGCGCGGCCTGGGCCGAAGACCCGGTGACCATCCCTACCGGGACCAACATCGTTGACGATGCCAACGTCCTGGGCAGCCGGAAGGGCGAAGTCCAGGATGCCATCCAGAAGCTGCTGAAGGACCACAAGTACAACCTGTACGTGGTCACGGTGAAGACCTTCACCAACCCGACCGACCCCGCTCAGTGGACTCAGAAAGTAGCTGAGTTGAGGACCATGGGCAGGGCCGATGCCGTCCTGGCAATTGCTGTCGATGACGGCAAGTTCAACTTCGTCACGAATTCGAGCAGCCCCATACGGTCAAAACAGGCGAACATCAGCCAAAACGCAGTCACCGCCAACTTGGCTGGGGGCAAGAAGAATTACGCGCAGGCTGCCATCGACACTGCATCAGCGATCGGTGATGCAGCCAATGGCGGCAGCGGCAGCGTGTCCTCCGGTGACGGCGCGGGCGCCGCGGTCCTGGTTGGAGCCGGTGTCGTGGTGGCCGGCGGCGGCGCCTACCTGTACTACCGGAACCGCCGGAAGAAGGCTGCCGGCCAGGCATCCACGGGCAGTTACGGCCCCCAGGGTGCCGAGCTGGACCCGCTGGCCTCGCTGAGCGTGGAGGAACTCCGCCGCAAGAGCGGCTCCCTCCTGATCGAGGCAGATGATGCCATCAAGTCCAGCGAACAGGAACTCGGCTTCGCCCAGGCGCAGTACGGCGACTCCGCGGTCGGCAACTTCACCAAAGCGCTGGAGGAAGCCAAAGCCCACATGGGCGAGTCCTTCAAATTGCAGCAGCAGCTTGATGACCACATTCCTGATACCGAGGAGCAGCAACGGACCTGGCTGGGCGAGATCATTCGCCGGTCCGAGGCCGCCCTGGCATCCCTGCAGGAGCAGAAGGCAGACTTCGACTCCCTGCGTGAGCTTGAAAAGAACGCACCCCAGGCCCTGGCCGCCGTCAACGACGGGGCCCGCGAAGCGGATGCCAAGATTGCCAGTGCCGAGCAGTCTCTGGCAACCATGCGCTCCAAGTACGCTGACAGCGCCCTGACACAGGTTTCGGACAACATCGTCCAGGCCAAGGAGCGGCTGGCCTTCGTGCAGAACGCCTCGGAGACGGCGCAGCAAAAGCTGGACGGCGGCGAGCAAAGCCTGGCTGCCGTGGCCGTGCGAGCGGCCGAAGAGAGCCTGCACCAGACCAACGTCCTCCTGGACGCCATCTCCAAACTGTCGGCCAATCTCGACGACGCCCGCAACAGCGTCGACACGGCCGTCGTGGACACCGCCCAGGACCTGGCCCAGGCCAAGGCCATGATCCAGTCCGGAACCCACGCCGAACTGGCAGGGCCCGTGGCCGCGGTGGAAGCAGCTCTTGCCCAGGTCAAGACCGAAATCCAGGGTGGAAAAATCGATCCTGTCGCCACCCTGCAACGGGTCGAAAGCGCGCACCAGACCCTGGACCAGGCCCTGACGGGCATCCGGGACCAGCAGGACCAGGCCCGGCGGGCGCAGGCATCCCTGCAGCAAACCATCATGTCCGCACAGGCGCAGATCAGCGCGACCTCCGACTACATCACCGCGCGGCGCGGCGGTGTCGGCACCGAGGCACGGACCCGGCTGGCGGAATCCCAGCGGAACCTCGACTACGCCCTCTCCATCTCACGCACCGATCCGGTCACGGCGCTCACCTACGCGCAGCAGGCCCACGCCCTGGCGGCGCAGGCGGCACAACTGGCCCAGGCCGACGTCGACCATTTCGACGGCTACGCCAACCAAGGCTTCGGGCGGGGCGGCATGTTCGGCGGCGGCGGAGGCGGCGGCCTAGGCGGCGCCATCCTGGGCGGCATCCTGATCAACTCCATCCTGAACGGCGGTCACGGCGGTTGGGGTGGCGGTGGCGGCTGGGGCGGAGACTCCGGCGGCGGTGGCAGCTGGGGCGGAGACTCCGGCGGCTTCGGCGGCGGAGACTTTGGCGGCGGCGACTCCGGCAGTTTCTAGACCTTCCGCCGGAACACCTCGGAAGAATCCGGCCGGCGGACAGCAGCAGTACACCACTGTGCACCGGTTCCAGTGGGTCAACACAGAGCAGGACGAAAGGCAAACACCATGGTTAAGCAGTCCATTTTCGGCCGGATCGCGCAGTTGGCAAAGGCGAACATCAACACTTTGCTGGACAACGCGGAGGATCCGCAGAAGATGCTGGACCAGATGGTCCGCGACTACACGAACAACATCGCAGAGGCAGAATCCGCCGTGGCCCAGACCATCGGCAACCTCCGGATGCTCGAGGACGACTACAACGAGGACATCAAGAACGCCCAGGACTGGGGTAACAAGGCTCTTGCCGCTTCCCGCAAGGCTGACGAATTCCGTGCCGCCGGCGATGTCACCGACGCCGAAAAGTTCGACAACCTGGCCAAGGTGGCCCTGCAGCGCCAAATGGCCGCCGAGAGTGAAGCCAAGGGCGCCGAGCCGAGCATCGCCTCCCAACGCGAGGTCGTGGACAAGCTCAAGGTGGGCCTGGACCAGATGAAGAACAAGCTCAACCAGCTGACCAGCAAGCGCAACGAACTTGTTGCCCGGTCCAAGACTGCCGCTGCGCAATCCCAGGTCCACGATGCCATCAAGAGCATCGACATCATGGACCCCACCAGCGAAGTGGGCCGCTTCGAGGAGAAGATCCGCCGCGAAGAGGCGAAGGTCCGCGGGCAGGAGGAGCTTGCGGCGTCCAGCCTGGATGCCCAATTCAACCAGCTGGAGGACCTGGGAGAGCAGACGGAGATCGAAGCCAGGCTGGCAGCGCTGAAGGCCGGCGGCAAGCCTGCCCTCGGCGCCGGGAGCCAGGAAACGTCCGGATCAACCGTGGACGAAGCCGACTTCGACAAGCTCTGACCCGCGGCGTATCCGCCGTTTGGACCAAGGCAATGGCCGGGACCGGTGTCCCGGCCATTGCCTTGCCTCCAGTGTGTAGCGTGGTCGTATGGCATCCACTGAAGAAACCTCCCTGGTATGGCTGCGCGACGACCTCCGCCTGGACGACAACCCCGCGCTTGACGCCGCCGCCCGCCTGGGCCGTCCCATGACGGTGGTGTACATCCTCGACGAGGAGTCCGACGGGGTACGCCCGCTCGGTGGTGCCAGCCGCTGGTGGCTTCACCATTCCCTGGCGGCCCTGGCTGATGACCTGGAAAGCCAGGGTTCCCGGCTGGTCCTGCGCCGCGGCCCCGCGACCGGCATTATCCAGGAACTGGCAACCCGGACGAACGCCTCCCACATCTTTTGGAACCGCCGCTACGGGCTGCCCGAGCGCACCATTGACGCCGGGCTCAAGGAATGGGCGGGCGAGAACGGGATCGAGGCCGCCAGCTTCCAGGCGAACCTCCTTTTCGAGCCCTGGACCATCCGTACCGGCGCGGGCGGCCCCTACAAGGTCTACTCGCCCTTCTGGCGGGCCTGCCTGGCGGCACAGGACATCCGCGATGCCTTGGAGGCGCCCGGGACGCTGCCCGGACCTGCCTCGTCCGGACACGGACTGCCAGGCAGTGACACGCTCAGCAGCTGGGAACTCCTGCCCACCTCCCCTGACTGGAGCGGCGGCCTGGCAATGGCCTGGGAGCCCGGCGAAAAGGGCGCTGCGCACCGCCTGGAGGACTTCCTGGACGGCCCCATCGAGGACTACGGCACGGGCAGGAACCTGCCCGGCACTGACGGAACCAGCAGGTTGTCACCGTATTTGCGTTTCGGTGAGGTCAGCCCGTTCCGCGTGTGGCGCGAGATCCGCCGCCGACACCCCCGCAAAGTCCCTGCCGACGTCGGAATATTCCGTTCGGAACTGGGCTGGCGCGAATTCAACTGGCATTTGCTGTACCACAATCCGGACCTGGCCAGCCAAAACTTCCGGCCGGCGTTCGACAAGTTCCAATGGCAGCCGCCGGGCAAGCGAGAACTCGCGGCGTGGCAGCAAGGAAATACCGGATATCCCTTGGTGGACGCCGGCATGAGGCAGTTATGGCAGACCGGCTGGATGCACAACCGCGTCCGGATGGCGGCCGCATCGTTCCTGGTCAAGAACCTCCTCACCGACTGGCGGATCGGGGAGGAATGGTTCTGGGACACCCTGGTGGACGCCGACGCCGCCAACAACCCCGCCAACTGGCAGTGGGTGGCCGGTTCGGGCGCCGATGCCTCACCGTATTACCGGATCTTCAACCCGGTGACGCAAAGCAAGAAATTCGACGCCGCCGGGCGGTACCTCCGCGAGTTCATCCCGGAACTTTCGGACCTCGACAGCAAGGCCATCCACGAGCCGTGGAAATTCGGGGTTGAAGGCTACCCGGAACCGCTCGTGGACCTGCCTGAATCGAGGGAGCGGGCGCTGAACGCCTACCAGGAGCTCAAGGACGCTGAGCCTAGCGGCTGACCTTCCCCATGAGGGACGCAATGGGCCGCAGGAAGATCGGGCGGGCCAGGAACCAGGCGGCCACCATGACCGCAACGGAGGCAAGGAAAACCCAGAAGCCGAACCAGCCGTCGTCGTCGCGGACGCCGTACATGTGGTTCAGGTTCCGCAGCACGCCGGTAGTGAGTACCAGGAAAACGTGGACCACAATGAAGGCCACGAAGTAGATCATCACCGGGAAGTGGACGGCACGCGCCCATTCGATCGGGTAGGCCTTGTTGAGCCCGGCTGCCTTCTTGGGCCATGCGGAGGACATCCGGAGGCCGGTGATGAACGCCAGCGGCGCGGCAATGAAGACGGTCACGAAGTAGGCCAGGAGCTGCAGCGCGTTGTAGTTGATCCAGCCGTCTTCCACAGGCCAGTCCAGCGAGGCGTACTGCAGGGCGGCCGAGAGGGCATTGGGGACGACATCCCAGCTCGTGGGGACGATGCGGGTCCATTGGCCGGTGGCGAACAGCAGGACGGCGAAGACCAGCCCGTTGAGTATCCACAGTGCATCGAGCGTCAGGTGGAACCAGAGCTCCAGGCTGATCTTGGTTGGCGCGTTCCTGGTGCGGATCAGGCCCTTGTTGTTCCTGGTCCAGTGCCCGCTGGGACGCGTCGTGGTCCGCACCTGCCATCCGGTGCGGATGATCAGGAGCAGGAAGAACCCGTTCAGGAAGTGTTGCCAGGCGAGCCACGCCGGGAACCCCACGGGAGCGTTGGCAGGCAGTTCGGAGTGGCCCGGATAATCGGCAACGAAGGAGGCAACGGCGGGCAGCCCCATCAGCAGCCTGGCGATCAGCACTGCCAGGACCAGTCCCACGAGGACGGCGGGAACCGCCCAGTAGAGCCGGGACCGCTTACCCGTCGCGGCGCCGGGCTTCTTCGTGGGTGTGGCCATCGAACAACATACCTCTCAAGAATGGCTTGTGGCTGCCCACGGATCGTGGGGCCCTGCGAAAGAGAATACTAGGAACTGTGCGCATCCAAAGAAAAAAGAAGGCCCCGGCCGGCTAACTGCCGGCGGGGCCTTCATAAGTTGCGGGGACAGGATTTGAACCTGTGACCTCTGGGTTATGAGCCCAGCGAGCTACCGAACTGCTCCACCCCGCGTCGCTTGATCAACACTACCCTACTTTTGCGGCCGTCCGGACCACAGCCATCGCCCACCCGGACAGTTCGACCGAAGGGGCTGCCACCGCTGCCCGGGCAAAGCAAAAGGCCCGAACATCGTTTCCAATGTTCGGGCCTTCCTCAGTTGCGGGGACAGGATTTGAACCTGTGACCTCTGGGTTATGAGCCCAGCGAGCTACCGAACTGCTCCACCCCGCGTCGCAAGAACTACTTTACCGGGAGGTGAACCGGAGGCCAAATCGAGGAGGCGTGACGTCCGTTACGCCGGCCCGGCACCCGCGCCCGTGGAGGCTTGGATGCCGGACCGCCGTCGTCGGACTAGCGGCTCGCTGACGGAGACGGCGTCGCCGAAGGCGTGCCGGAAGCTGCCGGGGCCGGCGTGGCCTCCGGAGCGGTGGCCGGCAGCTTGGCCTCTGCATCCATCGCCTTCTGCAGTGCGGCCGCCACCTTCTTCTGCGCCTCGCCATAGGCAGCGAAGTCGCCGGCCGCAAGCGCCGCCTGGCCCGTCTGGATAGCCGCGTTGGCGTCATCGAGGGCCGCCTTCAGCTGGGCCTTGACATCGGCCTCCGCGGGCGTCGAAGGCGCTGCGGGCCCCGCGGGTGTTTGCCCGTTATTGGCCGAGTCACCGGCAGCAGCCCCCGAATCGCCGCCGAAGAGCTGTTTCAAGGCGGCGTCAAGGGTTGGCGCGAATCCCACCTTGTCACCGAACGCCACCAGCACGCGCTGCAGTGTTGGGTAGGACGTCTCGCCTGTGGATTTGAGGTAGACCGGTTGGACGTACAGGATGCCGCCGCCGACGGGCAGGGTGAGCAGGTTGCCGTTCAGGACATCCGATGCGCCCTGCCGCAACAGGTTGAGGGCCTGCGAAACCGTGGGGTCCGAGTTGAACTTGTTCTGCGCCTGCCCGGGACCGGGCACCTGCGTCTCCGGCGGAATCTGCAGCAGCCGCAGCTTGCCATAGCCGTCCGCCTTCACACCCGCCTGATTGCCGGCGTCCGAATCGGCGGCCAGGAACCCATACAGCACGTTCCGTGCGTTTCCGTTGACGATTTGCGGGATGAACGACGACGTCAGCTGGAACGCCGGCTTCTGCTGGTCAGGCATCTGCAGCGACATGTAGAACGGCGGCTGCTTGACATCTGTACTCACAGTCGGATCGGCCGGGGTGCTCCACGCATCGTTGTTCTTGTAGAAGCTGGTGGGATCCGTCACGTGGTACTGCCCCAGGAGTTCACGCTGGACCTTGAAGAGGTCCTCCGGGTAACGGACGTGGCTCATCAGGGCACCCGACATCTCGGAGTATGGCTTCAGCGAAGACGGGAACACCTTCTGCCAAGCCTTGAGGACGGGGTCGGTGTCATCCCAGGCGTACAGGGTGACCGAGCCGTCATAAGCGTCAACGGTGGCCTTGACTGAGTTCCGGATGTAGTTCACCGTGCTGTTGGGCAGTGCCACGGCACGGCCGGAGCTGGTCTGGGAATCAGCCGTCGCATCGGACAGCTGCTTCTGCTGCGAGTAGGGGAAGTACTGGCTGGTGGTGTAGGCGTCCACGATCCACTTGACCCGGCCGTCCACCAGCGCCGGGTATGAGCCGCCGTCCACCGTCAGGTACGGAGCCACCTTCTGGACTCGGTCGCGGGGGTTCCGGTCGTAAAGGATTTGCGAGTCGGAGTTCACACCATCCGAGAGCAGCAGGTCTGATGACTGGAACTTGATGGCGTACAGGATCTTGTTGAAGAACGAGCCGACGTTCGGGCCGCCGTTGCCCTTGAAGGTGTACTGGGTTTCGCCCTCCCCTTCCTTCCCCGAGGGGCGGTCCTGTTCGCGCGGGGTGGCACCGTCCGGAGCCCCCACGATCGAGTATTCCGGCGAGGACTCGCCGAAGTAGATCCGCGGCTCGTAGGTGGAATCACTGCCAAGGACGCCGGTGGACGGAATGCCGGACTGAAGGAAGTCAGGCTTGCCGTCGACCGTGAACTTGTTGCCTTTGGCGGCCACAACGCCGTAGCCGTGCGTGTACACCACGTGCTGGTTCAGCCAGCCCTGCTGGTTGGTGGCAACGTTGGTGGGGTTCAGCTCGCGCACCGCGATCACGGTGTCCTGGACCTTGCCGTCCACCTCGTAGCGGTCCACGTTGAGGGCCTTCGGGAACTGGTAGTACGGACGGTACTGTTCCAGCTGGGCGAAGGCGTCCGAGATCAGGTTCGGATCCAGGAGCCGGATGTTCGCAGTGGTCTGGGCGTCCGGCGCCAGCGCACCGGTGCTGGCCGTGTTCGTGGCGTCATAGCGGGTTTCCTGGATGCCGTCCAGGCCGTAGGCCTTGCGGGTGTTTTCGATGTTGCGCTGGATGTACTGGCTTTCAAGCGTCTGCTCCGACGGACGCACCTGGAACTGCTGGATCACCCACGGGTAGACACCTCCGGCCAGGATGGAGGTGATGATCAGCATCGCGGTGCCGATCACCGGCAGGCGCCAGCGGCCGATCACCGCGGCAACGATGAACAGGACCGCCACCAGGGCGGCCGCGACGGCGAGGATGGACTTGGTGGGGATGACGGCGTTGACGTCGGTGTAGAGGGCACCGGCCCAGCGGCCGCCGTTGCTCTGCACGGACGAGAAGCGGTCCAGCCAGAAGTTGACGCCCAGGAGAAGCAGGAAGGCCGCACCCGTGACGGCGATGTGGATCTGTGCTGCGCGGCTGGTGAACACACCGCGCTCCATGAGCCGGATGCTGCCGTAAAGGTAGTGGGTGAGGATCCCCGCAATGCCGGCAATGACCACCACACTGATGAGGAACCCGGTCACAAATCCCAGGAACGGCAAGGTCATCAGGTAGAAGCTGATGTCCATGCCGAACTGCGGATCGTTTTGGCCGAAGCCCACCTGGTTGAAGAAGAGCAGCACCTTCTGCCACTGGCTCGCGGCGGCGCTGCCCGCAAACAGGCCAAACAGGACCGGAAGCCCCACCATGACAATCCGGCGGACCGGCTCAAGCTGGGCCTGGTACCTGTTCAGGTTGTCCCGCACCTCCGAGTCCGGCGCGTAGACCGGCCGGGCGTTGTAGGCGATCCGGATAGCGAAGAAGACGGCCGCGAACATCAGGACGAAACCAGCCACGAACGTGGCGATCTTGGCCAGGTTCTCCGTGATGAAGACTTCGATGAAGCCCAGCTGCCGGTACCAGAGGACGTCGGTCCAGACGTTTGCGAAGAATATGAAGCCCACTGCCACCAGGGCGACAACTATCAGGGTGGGCGTCAGGGCGCCGCGTCGTGAAGGGGGTCTGCCTGTGGGCATGGTGCTGGCTGGACGGGACAAACTGGGTACCTCATAGCTGGTCGTCAGAATATTCGAAGCGTGCGAGCGACGTACGCTACCGGCCAAAACGGCTGGTTTGTCCGTCATCTGTGCCACGAGTGGCGGTGGAGCTTAGTTCCTGTCGGTTCTAGTTGCGCCCAGTCTAGTTGTTTGCGCAGGTCGGCAGGCCGGACGTGTCCTGGCCGCTGCCCGCTGACTCCACCGCGTGCCGGGCCTGGGACAGGTTTTCCACCCGCACCACCTGGAGGCCGTCCGGAACGTGGCCGGCAACCTCGTCGCAGTTGCCGGCCGGCGCGAGGAAGAGTGTGGCGCCGGTTGAGCGCGCACCGCGCATCTTCTGCGCGATGCCGCCAATGGGCCCCACTGTCCCGTCCGGGGAGATGGTGCCTGTGCCCGCAATGTGCTTACCGCCCGTGAGGTCACCCGGCGTAACGGTGTCGATAATGCCCAGCGAGAACATGAGCCCGGCGCTCGGTCCGCCCACCTTGTCCAGGGAAATCTGCACCTGGAAGGGGAAATTGAACAGGTACTTCAGCATGACGCCAAGAATGTACCGGCCCTGTCCGTTGTCCTTGGGCGTGATGTCCAGGGTGACCGGCTGGCCTGCCCGCTCCACAGTCACCGTTGCCGGAGCACCCTTGCCCGCGGCCAGTTCATCCTGGATAACGGAAAGGGAGGTGATGTCCTTGCCGTTGATGGTCTTCAGGACGTCGCCCTGCTGGATCTTCCCGGCGGACGCCGAATCCTTTGACAGGTCCGCGGCCTGGAGCTGCTGGCTGAAAGGAATCTTGAGTTCATTCAGGGCCGAGGCAACGGCGTTCTCCTGGGACGTGGTCATGGCCACGGCGCTTTGTTCCTGGGCCTCTTGCTTGGTGGTACCCGTGGGGTAGATCAATTCCTCCGGGTAGACGGCTTTGGAACTGTCCAGCCAGGCGGAGAAGGCGGTGAGGATGCTGACGGATCCCGTCGGACCGCCGTCGACGTACACCGTGGTCAGGTCCAGGCTTCCAGCCGCAGGGTAGGTTTCGTGGCCGCTGACATTGATGACCGGATGCCCCTGGCTCTCCCCCAGTGTGTTGTATGTGGGCCCGGGTGACTCGATGACGTATGGCACCGGAAGGGTGCCAACAGCGATGCCCAGCCCCAGCGCCGCCAGCCCGGCAACCATCATGGTCGACAGGCGCCTGCCCGGCCGTCCGCCGTCGTCCGCAACTGTGCCTCCTGCGGCACCTGCCGAACCGCTGCCGTCCCGGCCCTCAAGGGAGCCGCCGGTGTCCGCTGGTTCCAGATCGGAGTAGGGGCGAAGCTCTGGAACGTGGTCCTCGGAGGAATGGCCGCCACGGGTTGTAGTCACCCCACCAACAGTACGCGGTGAAGGTGTACCGGGGCGCTTTGCCTAGAGCGAACGACGGCGGCGCGCGGCAGACAGCCGTGCCCCACCGAGGTACCGTGAAGATTGATCAACAGTCACACCATCGATCGGCGGGACCATGACCTCCAACCCACTCAATCCGTCCAACGGCGACGACAATCCCAAGGATCCGTTGGCCGAGATGCTGCAGAACCTGATGGGCGGCAAGGGGATGGAAAACTTCGACCCCGCCGAGCTCGCCAAGGCTGCCGGCCTGCCCGATGACCCCAATCTGCTGGCCCAGATGTTTTCGCAGGTGCAGGCGATGATGAGTGCGCCGTCCGAAGGCCCCGTCAACTGGACCCTGGCCCATGACAACGCCCGGCGCGTGGCCGCCGGCAGTTCGGACCCCTCGGTCACCGGCCAGCAGTCACGGGAGGTCGACGAAGCACTCCGACTGGCGGAACTCTGGCTGGATCCCGTCACGGACCTGCCTGCCACGGGGCTGATCGGCAAAGCCTGGTCCCGTGCGGAATGGGTGGAAGCAACCCTGGGCACGTGGAAGCGGCTGACCGAACCGGTGGCCAACAGCATCGCCAACGCCCTTTCCTCCGCCATGACCGAGCAGATGCCCGAGGAAATGAAGTCCATGATGGGCGGCGCCTCCTCGATGCTGCAGAACATGGGCGGCGCCATCTTCGGCATGCAACTCGGGCAGGCCATCGGCGCCCTGTCCAAGGACGTGGTCAGCTCCACCGACATCGGGGTCCCGCTCGCAGACCTCGAAATGGCGCTCCTGCCCGCGAATGTCGCCGCATTCGGTGCGGGCCTGTCGCTGCCCGAGAACGACATCCGGCTGTTCCTTGCCGTGCGGGAAGCCGCGCACGCGCGCCTCTTCGTTCAGGTGCCATGGCTGCGCGGCCACCTGCTGGGTGCCATCGAGGCCTACGCCCGAGGTATCCACATCGACACCTCCCGCATCGAAGAACTCGCCCGCGACCTCGACCCGAGCAACCCGGAAGGCATCCAGGAGGCCCTGTCCCAAGGCGTGTTCATGCCGCAGCGGACCCCCGCCCAGGAGCAGGCGCTGGAGAAGCTCGAGACGGCACTGGCCCTGGTGGAAGGCTGGGTGGACGAGCTCACTGCTGCCGCCACCGAAAAGCTGTTGCCCTCCGCCGGCGCCCTCCGGGAAACGGTGCGGCGCCGCAGGGCCACCGGCGGTCCGGCCGAACACGCATTTGCCTCCCTGGTGGGACTGGAGCTGCGGCCGCGCCGCCTGCGCGACGCCGCCACCCTGTGGGCCACGCTGAAGGATGAGCGCGGCATCGAGGGCCGGGACGCCATCTGGCACCACCCCGACCTGCTGCCCACCGCCGAAGACCTCGACGACCCGAAGGGTTTCAGCTCCCGCCGGAAGCTCGCCGAGGCCAGCGACAGCGAAGTGGATGATGCGCTGCAGAAATTGCTCAGCGGCGGTTTTGACGATGCCCCTGCCGCTGACGGAGGCACCGCCGCCGGCACGGACGGGGACACCGACGGCCAGGACACGGACCGCAAGGACGACGACGGCGGTACGGACCAGCCGAAGAGCTGACACTATATGGCGCGGCCGGGTTTCCCGGCCGCGCCGCGGTTTGGGGCGGACGCTGCGCGTCGAGTGGCGGACCCTAGTCGGCGTCGCCCGGCCAGGTGTTCCCGGCAGTACCGGGCATGCCTTCCGAGGGGGCGGGGTTTTTATCCAGGCCCCGTGACGTGGCAAACGAAACACCTTCGAGGAACGCCTTCGCGCGTTGTGTTTCCGGATAGGCCTCGAGGAGTTGCCAGAACGCTGCGCTATGCGAGGCCACCAGCAGGTGCGCCAGTTCGTGCAGCAGGACGTAATCGATGACCCATTGCGGCATGGGGCGCAGCTTGTCCGACAGGCGGATGGTTCCCTCGGCCGGGGTCGCGGAACCCCAGCGGGAGTTCTGGTTGCTGACCCAGCGAACGGATGTGGGCGTTGCCCGGCCGCCAAGGTACTTGATGGACAGGTGGGCGGCGTGGGCCGCGAGGGCCTCGTCGGTGGCGGGGCGCCGCCGGCCGGCAGCCGCGGGGCGCTCCCCCTGTTTGTGCAGCTTTGCCAGCATCCGGTGGACCCACTCGCGTTCCTGGGCCGCAGTGAAGCGTGCCGGAATGGCAACCACCGCTGTCCCGTGTTCCCAGAATGCCGCCACGGTCCGGGTGCGGCGTGCGGACCGCCGTACCTCCACGGGGGCTCCGCCGGCGGTGGTCAGGACGGCAGCCGGCTGCTGGCTAGTGTTGCCTGGCGGGCTGCCGCGCCTCACAGGACGCTGCTTTCGGCAAGGACCTTCAGGACGTCTTCCCCATAGCGTTCAAGCTTGGACGGACCGATGCCGGCAAGCCCGGCAAGTTCTTCCAGGGACGCCGGGCGCGCCTCCGCAATCGCCGTGAGGGTGGCATCGGTGAAGACGACGAAAGCGGGGACGTCAGCGGACTGGGCGACGTCGCGCCGCCAGTTCCGGAGGGCATCAAAGGTCTGTTCCTCGTAGCTGGGGGGACACGAGTTGCACCGGCCCACCTTGCGCTCCGCCCCGGTGGACAGCATGCTGCCACAGACCCGGCAGACTGCCGGAGCGGCGGCCTTGCGGCGCGGAACCGTACCCTTGCTGCGGACATTGGAGCTTGCGACGGAATCGGGCCGCAGCCCGTCGAGGAAACGGGACGGCTTGCGGTTGGCCCGGCCGCCGGGAGTCCGCGCCGTGCTCCAGGAAAGTGAGAGGTGTTCACGGGCACGGGTGATGCCGACGTACAGCAGCCGGCGCTCCTCATCCACTGACTCGGGCGAGTCCGCGAAGGAAATGGGCATAAGGCCTTCGCTGAGCCCCACCAGGAACACGGCATCCCATTCCAGGCCCTTCGCTGCGTGCAGGGACGCGAGCGTCACGCCCTGCACGGTAGGCGCGTGCTGGGCGAGCGAACGCTCCTGGAGCTCGTTGACGAAGTCACCGAGCCCGAATTCCGGACCGCGGTTCTGCGCCAGTTCGTCGGCCAGTGCCACCAGCGCCGCCAATGACTCCCACCGTTCGCGGAGGGCACCGCCGCTGTGGGGTGCGGAATCCGTGTAGCCGAGGGACGAAACAATGTCCCGGACCAGCTGGCCCAGCGGTTCCGGGGAATCCGTTTCACTCACGGCCCTGGTGGCGGCGCGGAGCTGGAGGATGGCGTCCCGGACCTCCTTGCGCGCGAAGAAGCGTTCGCCGCCGCGCAGCTGGTAGCCGATTCCCGCCGCTGCCAGCGCCTGTTCGTATGCCTCGGACTGGCCGTTGGTGCGGAAAAGGACAGCGACCTCGCTGGCTGGTGTCCCGGCGTCGAGCAGCGCCTTGATCTTTTGCGCCACGGTGGCGGCCTCGGCTTCGTCGTCCGTGCATTCGGTGAACTGGGGCACGGGGCCGGCGGGTCGCTGGGCCACCAGCTGCAGGGGCGTGGCCCAGGCGGCGTCCGCGGCGGGGCCGCCGCTGCGCCGGCCGGCCAGCAGGTCATTGGCCAGCTTCACCACCTGGGGCGTGGAGCGATAGTCCCGGATGAGCTTGACCACATTGGCCTGCGGGTAGCGGGTCTTGAAGTCCAGCAGGTGCCGGGGCGATGCTCCGGTGAAGGAGTAAATGGTCTGGCTGGCGTCGCCCACCACGCAGAGTTCGTCGCGGCCACCGAGCCAAAGCTCCAGGAGGCGTTGCTGCAGCGGGGAAACGTCCTGGTATTCGTCCACCACGAAGTGCCGGTACTGCTCCCGTACCGTGGCAGCCACCTTCTCGTCCTCCTGCAGGATGCCCACCGTAATCAGCAGGACATCCTCGAAGTCGATCACGTTGCGGTCCGTCTTGACATCCTCGTAGGACTGGAAGACGCGGGCGACGGCGGTGGGGTCGAATCCGCCAGGTGCGCCCCGCCCCTGTGCGTTCTCCAGGTAGTTGGCAGGGGTCAGCATGGACACCTTGGCCCACTCAATTTCCGAGGCGAGATCGCGGATGGACGCGCGGTCGGTGCTGAGCCTCAGCCGCCTTGCGGCCTCGGCGAGGATCTGCGCCTTATGGTCCAGCAGGTTCGGCAAGGTGCCGCCCACCGCCTGCGGCCAAAAGAACTGCAGTTGGCGCAGCGCGGCGGCATGGAACGTTCTGGCCTGGACATTGCCGGCGCCCAGGTCGCGCAGACGGCTGCGCATCTCCGCCGCGGCCCGGGCGGTAAAAGTTACTGCGAGCAGCCGCTGTGGGGTGTAGACCCCCGAGTGGACGCCGTAGGCGATGCGGTGGGTAATGGCGCGGGTTTTGCCCGTGCCCGCTCCCGCCAGCACGCACAGCGGACCGTTGAGGGTGCTGGCCACTTCACGCTGTTCGGCGTCCAGGCCGCCGAGGATCCGGTCCTCAAGGGAGGCTGCGCCGTCAAAATTCTCTGTAGTCACTTCTGCTGCTTTGTTTCTCGACTACCGCGTGCTGGAGTCTGGTGGATGGATAACTTAGGCTCCGGTCAGGTCCCGGATCCGGCCGCCGTACCAGTGCTCAATCAGTGAACGGGCAATGGAAAGCCTGCTTGAAATAGTGATTTCGCCACTGAGCACGGCTTCCTGGAGTTCCTCGCGGCTGAACCAGCGCGCCCTGGTGACCTCCACGCCGTCGGGCGTTGCCTGGGTGTCCTCGGTGACGGCCGTAAATCCAAGCATAAGGGAGGCAGGGAACGGCCACGACTGGGAGCCGAGATACTGGCAGGCGGCGACGCGGACTCCCACTTCCTCCTGGATCTCGCGCACAACGGCCTGTTCCAGTGACTCGCCGGGCTCAACGAACCCGGCCAGGGTGGAGTAGTTCCGGGCATCCAGGGGACCCCCACCACCCAGCAGCAGCCGACCATCCGGGCCAACGACCGTGACGATGATCGCGGGATCGGTCCGCGGATAGTGTTCCGAATTATCAGCCGGGCAACGGCGGACCCAGCCGCCGGCTTCCACGTCCGTGGGCGAGCCGCAGCGGGGGCAGTGCGTGTGGCCTGCATGCCAGTTGGCGATGGCGCTGGATTCCACGAACAACGCCGTGGAGGTGGCAGTCAGGCCAGCGGCAACGTCCCTGAAACCCGCCCAGGCCGCATCCGCAGGGATGCCGGCGGTACCCGGCTCGGGCGGATGGGGCAGGACGAAGAGCAACAGTTGCGTGCCCTCGGGGAGGTCCGACCCGGGCAGGGCGGATCCGAGGTACACGACGAGTTCAGGAGAGAATCCGGCCCCTTCGAGATCCGCCAGGAGATCCCTCGCGGAGGCGAGGACCATGCTGCTGTCCTGCACCAGGCCCTGCCGGCCCGACAGGACGACGGCCAGGGCATCCGGACCGGTCAGCAGGTCATCGATCATGCCGGGCCTGATGCGTGCGGCAGAGCCCCGGTCCACCAGGGCAGGCCGCACCGGGAGCAGGGTGTCCGCCAGGTGGTTCGCGGGCAACCGTGCCGGCGCAGCCTGGTGAACGGGTAGGACAGACTCCGTATGGCTCATAAGTCCACCGTACTGACTGCCACGGACATTTCACATTTCACAATGCCCGATAACTGCGCGGGATGCCCCCGGAATTCAAGCTATCTCAAGACTCGCCGCCGGCGGATCTCGGTCTGGGACAGCTGGCAATCTACCGTGGAACGGTGAGAAGAAAACCGATTGAGCTGGCGGCCATTGCAACCGCGGCAGTCCCCGGGCTGACGCCGACGGCCGTTAGCTCTGCACCGGATGATCCCGCGGACTTCGACTCGGCCCTGCTCCTGGATTCAGAAGGCAAGCGCTGGCGGGTCAGGTCGCCGCGGCACGCCGAGGCCAGCGCCCGGCTGGAAACGGAGTTCCTGGTGCTCCGGGCCTTCGCTCCGGCCGTGCGGGCCGAGCTGCCTTTCCTCATGCCCACAGTGGCCGGCAGCGTACGGCTGGGAACCCTGAGCACCTTCGTGTACTCGCACCTGTCGGGCACCACGCGCAGCGTCGAGGAATTGACCACGAGTCCGGGCAGCGTCGCCCGCGAGATCGGCACCGCCTTGGCTGCCATTCACGACCTGCCCCGATCCCTGGTGAGCAACGCCGATCTCCCCAGCTACACGCCCAACGAATTCCGCCAACGGAGGCTGAACGAACTGGACCAGGCTGCCACCACAGGAAAGATTCCGGCCGCATTGCTGCGCCGCTGGGAACATGCCATGGAGGACGTGTCCCTGTGGCGCTTCAACCCCTCCGTCGTCCACGGCGACCTGCACGAGGACAACCTGCTCATCGAATCCGGACGGGTCACGGCAGTAACCGGCTGGACGGACCTGCGGATCGGTGACCCCGCGGACGACTTCGCCTGGCTGGTGGCCTCCAACGAACAGGACTTCATTGATGCAGTGCTGAAGGCCTATACCGCCGGGCGCCGTGATGCCCCGGACCAGCACCTCCTGCGTCGGGCTGCCCTGTCAGCGGAGTTCGCACTTGCGCAGTACCTGGTCAAGGGACTCGCCGCCGGTGATGAGGCCATGGTCAGCGAGGCTGAAGGCATGCTGGAGAGCCTGGCCAGTGACATCGCCGAGTTCGGTGGCCAGCCCATCAGCGTCGAACCGCTTCCGGACCCTTCAACCCCGGACAACTCCGAAGCGGCTGCACAGGTGTCAGCGGAAGACTCCGCGTCTGAAGCCGCCTCAGGGCCGGAACGTTTGGGGTCCTCCCCCGCCGTCACGGTGGTCCGGGTCCCGGTGGAACCGGCAGCGCCCGTACATCCCGCGGTGCACGTGACTCGCATCCCGGTGGACCCGCCAGCTGAAGAGGCACCTTACGCCGAGGATACGGCCCCGACGGCCAAAGGCCCGGATGACACCTCCACCGCCGCCATCTCGGTCATCAACATCAAGCAGGGCTGATCGGCCGCAGGCCCGTGAGGCAGCAAGAAGCCGCGGCCTCACGGGCGTGTGAGAGCGCGCGCCACGATTCCTTCCAGCTCGGCGGCCGTCCCAAGGTCGTGCGGCCGGACCACGGCGTTGTCCGCCACATAAAAGAACGCAGCCCGCACGTCCTCCAGCGGAACGCCCTTCAGGCGCGCCCAGGCAAGCCGGTACACGGCCAGCTGGATTGAACGGGTCTTCAGCTGCCCGGCTGACGGGCGCCGGCCGGTCTTCCAGTCCACCAGGTCCCAGCGGCCGTCGGCGTCCTGGAAGACGGCGTCGACCCGTCCCCGGACAACAACTTCACCAACCCTCGTTTCAACCGGAACCTCCACGAACGCCGGGGCCCTGTCGGCCCACGGGGAGGCCTTGAACGTTGCCACCATGTCCTCGAGGTCGTAGGCAGCGTCAATGTGGTCATCCGAACCCGGCGCCTCGCCGAGGTCAAGCATCCCGGCGGTTCCGAAGTATTCTTCCACCCAGGCGTGGAAAGCCGTGCCCTTCCGCGCCGACATGCCCGGTTCGCGCGGCACCGGCCTGCGCAACCGCCCCACCACCGCCACAGGGTCCTCCCCGAGTTCCACGAGGGTGGAGGCGGAGATATGGGTGGGCAGGTGCACCTCCTGGCCACCCGACCTTCTTGCCCGGCGTTCAAGCAACAGCGCAGCTTCCCTCGCCCAACCGGCCGCCGCTCCCGTGAGTGGAGTCCGCTCACCGTTCCGGGAAATGCCTGTTCCACCGGGCGTCCCGGACGCATCGGGCAGGACCACACCGGTCTTTAGCAGGTCAACCACCCGCTCCGCCGCAGCTTCCATGGCCGCCCTGCGCCCACGGGACATGCGGAGCCGCTCACCGGTCCGCGCGTCCGTTGAACCCTCCAGCGGGTCATAGGGCCACATTGCTTCTTCGGTCTCAAGGGTCAACGGACTCTCGTCGGGAAGGGCAGCCTCTTCCAGCGACAACGGATGGACCAGGGCAGCGGCCTGAGGCTCGTCGTCGGCCGCTTGGGTCAACGTTTCAAGCTCCGCCAGGAAGGGGGACATCTCTGCCCGGCCGGCGCGTGAACCCACCCATGCGGCGCTGGATACCCACAGCACATACTTGGCCCGGGTGTAGGCCACGTAGGCGAGCCGCCGTTCTTCCTCTTCACCGTGGGCCTGCACCGCCGCCTTGAAATCCTTCTCGGCGTCCAGCCAGCCCTTCTGGTCCGGTTGTTCCACGTCCCACTGGGGAAGGTCGGCCCGGTCTCCGCGCAAGGGCCAGGGAAGTGCTGCCGCACCGCTGCTCCAGCGGGAATCCCTGTCGCTCGGGAAGGCTCCCGCGTTCAGCCCGGGAACGAAGACCACATCCCATTCCAGGCCCTTGGACGCATGGACGGTCAGCAATTGAACTGCTTCCCGGTTCACGTCGCTGGCAGGCGCTTCCAGGCCGTTCTCCTCAGCCGAGGCAGCCTCCAGCCATGACAGGAAGGCGAGGATATCCACCCTTTGGGAGGTTCGGAGGAATCCGGCGGCCGCATCCTGGAAGGCGTCGAGGTTGCGCCGCGCCTGGTGGATGCTGATCCCCGGCCGTGCCGCCACCTCGATATCCAGGAGCATCGCCCGTTCCACTTCACCCAGGAGCGTGGTGAGGTCATCTCCGAGGTAGCCGCGCAATTGCCGCAGTTCCGCTGACAACCGGGCAAGCCGGGCACGGGCCGCCGCCCCAAGGGTACGGCCGTTCGACGACGTCCAACCGTCGCGCGGCAGGAAGTCCAGGGCTTCCACCAGGCTGGCACCGTCGGTCAGGTCGCCTTCCAGGACCGGCCCGTCCACGGCGTCGTCTTCGGCGTCGGGGACGTCGGCGTCGAACCCGGCCGGGACTTTGCCGCGGTTTCGCGCCAACTGGCTGGACCAGTCCCGCAGGGCCATCAAGTCCGCGGGACCAATGCGCCACCGTGCACCGGCCAGGAGCCGCATGAGGGCATCGGAACGGCCGGGGTCTGCAAGGACACGGAGGGTGGCAACGAGGTCGACGATCTCGGGGGTGTCCAGGAGTCCGCCCAGGCCCACGATTTCGTAGGCGATGCCGCGGGCTTCGAACTGCCGGCGGACGGTCTCCATCTGGGCCCGCCTGCGGCACAGCACGGCCAGGGCAGGGGGAACGGCCGATCCATCGGTTTTGGATTCGAAGTCCGTCACTTTGTACCTCAGGACGTCCTCGGCGAGCGCGGCGGCCTCCTCGACGTCGCTGGCGAAACGTCCCAGCACCACGGTTCCGTCAACGGCGTAGGGACTGGGCTGCAGCGGAGGGACTTCGGCAGCGGCCGCCTTGCCTCCTGCCGGGCCCCGCCTGGCCGCCGACCGGCCCAGAGACTGGGACATGACATTTGCGGCTGCGAGGATGGAGCGGCCGTTCCGCCAGGCTGTGGTCAAGTAGGACGTTGGCGCGGGCGCCCAGCCCGAATCGCCTTCCGCTTTGCCGGTCCGGACGGGAAATTCGCGGACGAAGTGGAACAACTGGCCGGCGGAAGCACCGCGGAACCCATAAATTGACTGGTTGGGGTCGCCGACTGCCGTGACCGCATGGCCGCCGCCGAACAGGCGGGAGAAAAGTACCAGTTGCGCGTACGACGTGTCCTGGAATTCGTCGAGCAGGACAACCTTGTACCGCTGCCTCTCCATCGTGGCCGCCAGCGGAACCTCCTGTGCCACCTTCGCTGCGAGGGCCACGAGGTCCCCGAAATCGAGGGCGCCGCGGGCTCGTTTCGCCGCAGAGTAGCGGCCCACCATGTCAGCGACGCTTGCCCTGGTGCGCAGCATTCCGGCAAGCTCCGCGACTGCCTGCGGCGGGTTCTTCTTCTTGTCCGCCAGGTACGGCAGGGACTCAAACTCCGAGAGGCGCGCCATCAACCAGGCTTCGACATCCTCGGGCTCCTGGAGGTGTTCGGCACACTCCCCCGCCAACTGGATGACAGCCTTCACCAGGGTGGATTTCGCGGCACGGAAGTGGGCGTATTCGCCGTCGTAGGCCTCAACCACCTCACTGGCAAGTTGCCAAGCCTGCGCTCCACCCAGCAGCACCACATCGCGTTCCACGCCCAGCCGGAGACCATAGTCGGACACGATGCCGCTGGCGAAGGAATGGTAGGTGGACACCTTGGGTTCCAGTGCGTCGCTGCTGCGCAGGCCCTCCGGAAACATCCCCTCGCCGGTGTCCTTCGCAGCAAGTCGCTGCAGGGCCACGAGTTTGGACCGGATCCGGGTGGCGAGTTCGCCGGCGGCCTTCCGGGTGAAGGTCACCCCCAGGACTTCCTCGGGCGTGACCCATCCGTTGGCCACGAGCCACACCACCCTGTCAGCCATGGTGGCGGTCTTCCCCGAGCCCGCCCCCGCGATCACCAGCCGGGGCGCAAGGGGCGAAGAGATGATGGCGGACTGTTCCGGCGTCGGGATGTTCTTTTCGCCGAGCAGAACGGACAGTTCTTCCGGACTGAAGCGGGGCGTGGCGGTGGCCTCCCCCGCAGGCAGGACCTCCATTGGGTGGCTCATTCGGTCACCTGCCGTCCACGCGCGCACAGCGGACAGATCTCGGGAAGCCTGCAGCCATGGCCTCCATGGCTGCCCTTGGCCGGATCATGCCGCGCCATAAATTCGCTGCCGCCCATCACGGCGGCCGCATCCTTGACCATGTCCAACGCCCAATTCTCCTGCGGGCCCAAAGCTTCCTGCTGCTGAATGGAGGGGTTCTTGGCCGCTGTCCCGAGCTGCGCCAGCACGGCACCTCCGGACAGGCCGCTGCCGTTCGAGCCGGCCTCGAACCCGCCGGCGACCACTGCCGCCTGGTACGCCCCAAGCTGGGGATGGCGCGAGAGCTCGCCCTTGCCGGGCTGCCGTTTTCCGGTCTTGAGGTCCACCACCACCAGGCGGCCCGCGTCGTCGACCTCCAGCCGGTCCACCTGCCCGCGGAGTACCGCATCACGCGGCGCGGCGGCGTCCACCACCACTTCCCCGAGGGCAACGTCAAAGTCCTTTTCCACGCCCAACAGGCTGCGGCCTTCAGCCCTCATGGTCACCACGTAGTGCGCCAACTTCCGCACCATGGACTCGGCGCGCTGGAAATCCAGCCTGCCTTCCCAGTTGTCCTTCATCCCCAGCGCCGGCCAGCGCCGCACCAGCTCTGCCAGGTACTCGGAGCCGGACGCGTCCGGCATGTCCTGGGCAATGGCGTGCACGAGGGTGCCAAGGCTGCGGGCGAAGTCGGTGGCTGCTTCCCCGCCTGCCGCCTGGACGAACCAGTCCAACGGCGACTTCTGCACGGTCTCCACCTTGGACGGGGACACAAACACGGTTGCCCCCGGCGGAACCACCGCTTCGGAGGAAGTGAGCGGGGCCAGCCCCCACCAGCTGTCCGGGTGAGCGCCGGCGACCGCAGGCTCCGCCGCGGCAAGATGTGCCAGCACCTTGGCGGCCTCTTCCCTGTGGGCGGGATCGGCCGCATCGGATTGGGCATGTTGGCGAAGTTCGGCGACCAGGGCACGCAGGGTCATTGGCCGTTCAACCTGGGTGAAAAGCCGCCCCTCCTGTCCGGGTTCCAGGGGTGCGACGAAGTCCAGGAAGGATGATGGTTGGTCGTCTTCCGATGAGACGGCGGTGCACACCAGGAGTTCGCGTGCCCGGGATACCGCAGTGGAGAAACTGCGCAGTTCGTCATAGCGGATATCCCGCAACCGGCTCAACGGGTCGCGCTGGAGCGCATACTCCGGCCCATGCTCTACGGCGTCGGCGTACAGGGTGCTGCCGAGCAGTTCGCCGCGGAGCCTGGTGTTGGGCCACACCCCCTCCTGCAAGCCGGCGATGATAACGACGGGCCATTCGCGGCCTGCGGCGCTGGCCGGCGTCATCAGTTCAACAGCGTCATCCAGCTGGGCGCGGGCCGCGAGGGTGTCCATGGGGAGCTCCTGGTTCAGGAGGTATTCCAGGAACTGCTCAGGACCCGCACCGGGCATCTGGTCCACGTAGCGTTCAGCGGTATGGAAGAGGGCCATCATCGCATCAAGGTCGCGGTCGGCCCGGGCCCCGTGCGGACCGCCGGACAAGGCAATTGCAGTCCATGCTGAGGCAAGGCCGGTGGAATTCCACAGAGCCCACAACACGGATTCCGCGTTGGCGCCGGGCAGGGCGGATGCCTCTCGTCCCGCCTGAATCATCCGGGCCGTGCGCCGCGCTGCCCGTCCTTCAATGCCCAGGGCACCCAGCGCACCCGGTTCGAGCAGTGCCTCGACCAGGAGCACATCGCTGGCCCGCCCGCCGCCACCCAGGAGCTCCTCCCGGCGCAGCGATTGCCGGAGCCGCCGCAGCTCGATGGACGTGGCTCCCCCAATGCGGGACGTCAGGAGGGACACCGCGGCTTCCGGCGTCAGGAGCGCCGGATCCAAGGCAATGGCGAAGGCGTCCAGGAGCGGCCGCACCGCTACCTCGTCCCGGACCGCCGATTCAGCCACGGGAACCCGCACCGGGATGCCCTGCCCGGACAAGTACCGTTGCAGCTCGCTGACCTGGCCGCCGTTGCGAACGATCACCGCCATGTCCCCGAGGCCGCGGTTGTGGTTGATGTGCTGGTCCAGGATTCGCTGTGCAACATAACGCAGTTCATGGACAGGCGTGGGGACCAAGTGGGCCTCGACCCGGCCGGCCCGGACGTCGTTTTCGGGCCGGCCTGGCCCGTCCTCCCCGGCCGCCCCGTTGGGCCGCTCGAGGCGCCGCGCCAACTGGCCGCCGGCCCGCTGGGAAATGCGGCCGGCAACATTCAGCCATGACTCGGCTACCGCCGGGGCAAGGCCGTGAGCGTAGCGGAGCGGACGTTCAAGGACAGGCGCCTGGGCCGCCAGCAGCCGGGGCAGTTCAGCCACGAGATCCGGCCTGGCGCCGCGGAATCCCTGGACTACGGTGTCCGGGGAGGAGGTCACGTAGCAGTCGCTGCCGGCCGCGATATCGGCCAGCAGCTCGAAGATGGCGGGGTTGGCCTCCTGAATATCGTCCACCAGGACAACCTGCAGGCGGTCGCGCTCGGCCGCGAGGAAATCGGGCGCATCCTGGAAGATCTGGCGGGCGGCCGTGATGATTCCGGCGGGGTCGAAAGCTTCGGGCATCCTCAGGTCCAGGACGTCCCGGTACTCGGCGTAGAGGGCTGCTGCCGCTTTCCAGTCCGGACGGCCGCACTGGTCTGCCAACTGCGAGAGGTCCTCGGCCGTGCGGCCGGATTCAATGACGCGGTCAAAGAGCTGCCGCACCTCCTGGCGGAAGCCGCGGGTCTCCAGTGCACCGTCGAGATCGGCCGGCCACGGCAGTTCCAGCCCCGGGATCCTGTGTCCTTCCAGGAGTTCCTTGATGATCAGGTCCTGCTCCGGACCCGACAGCAAGCGGGGTGGCCTCGAGAGCTGGATGACGCCCTCGGCCTTGGCCCGCCGGATGAGGTCGAATGCATACGATGCCCATGTCCTGGCGGGAGTGGTGCTGAGGCTCCGGTCCAAACGCGCGGTGAAGCGGTCCCTCAGGAAGTCCGCGGCAAGACGGGTGGGCGCCAGGATCAGCATGCGCTCCGGATCCACCCCGTCACGGAAGACCCGTTGGACTGCGGCCTCGACCAGGACGGTGGTCTTTCCCGTGCCTGGTGCGCCCGGTACGAGCACGGGCCCGGAGCCCTGGGTAACATCCACCGCTGCCTGCTGGTCAGGGGACAGCTGGATTGCCTCGGCATGCACCTGGCGCGGCGGGAGCAGCCGGAGGGCAGGGGCACCGCGGAATGCGTCCTCCGGCTCTTGCCGTGGGGCCAAGGGGCCAGTCAAAGGGATTGCTACTGTCACAAAGTCATTCCATCATCAGGCACCGACAAACTGTGGAGCCGGCGCTCCAGCTCCCCGGCGGCGGCGTCGATACGGTCGAAATCACCATCCGTGGGGGACCAGCGTGCCGCGGCTAAATCCACGCGCCACCGGCCTTCCCCTGTCCGCAGGTACGCGGCATGGTCCCCCCGGAGCGGCGTACCCTCTTCGAGGTAGTGGTACAAGGCCTCGGCTTCATGACCTTCGGGGGCATGCCCGCTCGCTTTCAGGACACGCCACCAGGGCACACCGCTTCCGTAGTGGCTCATCACCGCCCCCACCTGCCGGGGTCCACCGGAGCCCAGGAGCTCGGCGATGTCCCCGTAGGACACTGCGGATCCCGGAGAGACCAGCCTGACGACTGCAAGGACCGCCTGGACATACTCATTCCGCATTGATCCAATGTAGCCGCAGTGGCGTTCCCCTAAATTGTCGGCGGGTCCCCTTAGCGTTGAACCATGAGTTCCTGGCATACCCTCCCCCGCGCAGCATTCGACCTCGAAACCACCGGCCGCAATTCGCGTGCGGCCAGGATTGTCACGGCGTCGATCACCGTGGTGGACCATGAAGGCGGGGTCATCAAGGAGCACGAGTGGCTGGCGGACCCTGGCGTGGAAATTCCCACGGAGGCCAGTGATATCCACGGCGTAACCACCGAGCAGGCCAGGCGGGACGGCAGGCCTGCCCACGAGGTAACGCGGGAGGTCGCCGCCGTCCTGCAGGAACTGTTCGACGCCGAAATCCCGGTCATCGCATTCAACGCCAGCTACGACTTCACCGTCCTCGCAGCCGAATCCGCACGCTACGGGGTACCGCAACTCCACCGCTTCCCCATCCTGGACCCATACATCATGAACAAGCAGGTGGACCGGTACCGCAAGGGCAAACGCACGCTCACGGCCCTCTGCGAGGAATACGGCGTGAACCTGGACAATGCGCACACCTCCGCCGCCGATGCTCTCGCCACCCTGCGTGTCCTCGATGCGATGGCCGGGAAGTTCCCCAAACTGCAGATGCCGGCGGGCAACCTGCACCGGCTGCAGATCGAATGGGCCACGGCCCAGGCCGCCGACTTCCAGGACTACCTCAGGAAAACCAAGCCCGCGGCCGTGATCGAGGGAGACTGGCCGGTACTGCCGCCACAGGACGCCACCGCGGGAGGCTTCTAGGGTTTCCTTTACCGCATGCCGGATTGGGAGGCATGTCACAGTCACGTTGCTTAATGAAAGTTCCCCCTCAGGTTGGCGAATCATTCGATATCGGGGCTCCCCGGCGCTTCGGATCACCTGAGACAACGTCTGATCACTGATCATTATTCGGCCAAGACCTCCGAGAACGGCACTTTCTTCAGCTCACAGCCGGTATTCGCGCTGGTGAGACAATAAAGTTTTGCGGTCACCGCCTGTCCAGCCCGCTGGAGCAGCGCCGGGAGCAGGTGCCAGACGCCACAGCGCAGCCTTGCGGCCCGGTCGACTTAGGACTCAATGAAAGTGACAACCTGATGAAAATCAAAGCGATGAAGTGGCTCACAGCCGCTCCTGTTGCCCTCGCCCTTGCGGTTTCCCTCGCGGCGTGCGGCGGCGGCTCTTCCCAGCCGAGCGGCTCCCCCACCGACGCCCTGAAGGGCAGCGACCAGCAGACGCTGGACAAGTACACCACTGCGGACGTCACCCCGATCGACAAGATCGACAAGACCAAGCTCGGCCTCATCACCGAGGGCACCCTGCGCGTCGGTACCCTCTCCGATGCCCCGCCCAACATCTTCATTGATCCTTCCGGCAAGTTCACCGGCTACGACAACGAACTGCTGCGCGCCATCGGCGACAAGCTGGGCCTGAAGGTTGAGTTCGCCTCTACCGATTTCTCGGCCCTGTTGTCCCAGGTGGCCAACAAGCAGTTCGACGTCGGATCGTCCTCGATTTCCACCACGGACAAGCGGCGTGAGACGGTCGGCTTCACCAACGGCTACGACTTCGGCTACATGGCTGTCGTCACCAAGGACGGCTCCAAGGTCAACGGCTTCGCCGACCTCAAGGACGGCGTGCGCATCGGCGTGGTACAGGGCACCGTGCAGGACGACTACGTCACGAACACCCTGGGCCTCGAGCCGGTCCGGTTCCCGGACTACAACACCGTTTACGCCAACGTGAAGTCGGGCCAGGTCGACGCCTGGGTTGCGCCTTCACAGCAGGCCACCGGACAGGTCAAGGACGGCGACAACACCAAGATCGCCGAGAAGGTGGTTAACACCCAGAACTTCACCGCTTACGCAGTGAACAAGGACAACAAGCCACTGATTGACGCCCTCAACGCAGGCCTCGACGCCGTCATTGCTGACGGAACCTGGACCAAGCTCACGGCCCAGTGGTACACCGACCGTCCCACGGCCGCCGAGCAGACCCCGCAGGGCTGGAAGCCGGGCAGCAAAGCCGTCCAGGTTCCCGCGAAGTAGCCCGGGCGTTCCATGGACATCCTCAAACTACTCTCCGATACCTTCCTTGACTGGAATGCCATCGGCGCCGTCCTGCCCAAAATGTTCGCCGTCGGGCTTCCGAATACGCTCGTTTTGGCCGTCTCGTCAGGCGTCATCGGAACAGTGCTTGGCATGCTGCTTGCCCTGATGGGGATTTCCCGGAACGCCGGGGCCCGGTGGGTCGCGCGAATCTACACGGACGTGCTCCGCGGGTTGCCGCCGATCCTCACCATCCTGGTGATCGGGCTGGGGTTCGGGCCGATCGTCCGGCAAATGACGGGCTCCACCAGCCCGTACCCGATGGCGATCGCCGCGCTGTCCCTGATGTCGGCCGCCTACATCGGCGAAATCTTCCGCTCCGGCATCCAGAGCGTGGACAAGGGCCAGCTCGAAGCCACCCGGGCCCTGGGGTTCGGATACGGCCCGGCCATGCGCCTGGTGGTCGTGCCGCAGGGCGTCCGGCGGGTGCTTCCCGCCCTGGTCAACCAGTTCATCGCCCTGATCAAGGAATCCTCCCTGGTCTTCATGCTCGGGCTGCTGGCCAGCGAACGGGAGATCTTCCAGATCGGCAAGGACGCGGCGTCCACCAGCGGCAACCTCTCGCCCTACGTGGCGGCTGCAGCGTTCTACCTGGTGCTCACCGTTCCATTGACGCACTTCGTGAACTGGATCGACCGGCGCCTCCGCACCGGCAGGCCGGAAAAGAAAGAACCGGATGACGCAGCAGCCGTCGTCGGGAAGGGAGCCCAGGCATGAGCGAGTTCACGTCCGGAACACTGAGCGCGAAGAACATCCACCTTTCCTTCGGCAGCAACCACGTGCTGCGGGGCATCGACCTGCACGTCCCCCAGGGCACCACGGCCTCCGTCATTGGCCCCTCCGGGTCGGGCAAGTCCACCCTGTTGCGGGTCATGAACCGGCTGATCGAGCCGGACCAGGGCGACATCCTGCTGGACGGCCGTTCGGTCCTGAAGGACAACCCGGATGAACTCCGGCGCCGGATCGGCATGGTCTTCCAGCAGTTCAACCTGTTCCCGCATAAGACGGTGGCGGAGAACGTCTCCCTCGCCTTGCGGAAACTGCGCAAGCTCTCCAAGGAGGAAGCGCAGGCCGAAGCCCTGGAACAGTTGGACCTTGTGGGGTTGAAGCACAAGGCCGATGCCCGCCCCGCCAACCTTTCGGGCGGCCAGCAGCAGCGCGTCGCCATCGCCCGCGCGCTGGCCATGAAGCCGGAGGTGATGTTCTTCGACGAGGCGACGTCTGCTCTTGACCCTGAGCTGGTCAAAGGCGTGCTGGCGCTGATGGCTGACCTCGCCAAGGGCGGCATGACCATGGTGGTTGTCACCCACGAGATGGGTTTCTCCCGGAATGTCTCCGACGCCGTGACGTTCATGGACGCCGGCGTGGTGGTGGAGTCCGGGCCGCCCGAGCAGCTCTTCACCGAGCCCAGGACGGACCGGCTTAAGGGCTTCCTCGCCGACGTCCTCTAGGCCGACAGGCACCGACCGAAAATCCCCGCCTCCTGGACTTTTCCCCCTTGCATGCAGGGGGGATTTGTCCGGGAGGCGGGGATTTTTCGCTTACGGCACGACGGCGGTCCTAGCCCTGGGCGGCAGCGGCGGCCTTGGCAGCGGCCGGGAGGGCGTCGTAGATTCGGTTCATGGCGTCGTCGTCGTGCGCGGCCGAGAGGAACCAGGCCTCGAACACCGACGGCGGCAGGTAGACACCGGATTCCAGCATGGAGTGGAAGAACGGCGCGTAGCGGAAGGCTTCCTGCGCCTGGGCGTCGGCGTAGTTGTGGACGCCGTGGGCGGAGGTGCCGAAGGCGACCGAGAAGAGGTTCCCGGCGAACTGGATGGAGTGGTCCACCCCGGCGGCATCCAAGGCGGTGGAAACGGCTGAGGACAGTTCCAGCGAGCGGACGTCGATGAAGGAGTAGACATCCCGCGTGGCGTGGGTCAGGGTGGCTACGCCGGCCGCCATCGCCACCGGGTTTCCGGACAGCGTCCCGGCCTGGTACACCGGGCCGGTGGGTGCGAGGTAGTCCATGACGTCGGCACGGCCGCCCAGGGCCGCCGTCGGCATTCCGCCACCAATGACCTTGCCGAAGGTGAGCAGGTCCGGGGTCCAGGGCTGTTCGGCGTCAGGGGCTCCGCCGGTGAGGCCCCAGTAGCCGGAGTAGCCGGTGCGGAAGCCGGTCAGGACCTCATCGACGATGAGGAGCGCGCCGTCCTCGCGGGTGATCCTGGAGAGTCCCAGGTTGAAGCCCTCGCCCGGGGTGACCACGCCCATGTTGGCCGGCGCCGCCTCGGTGATGACGGCGGCGATGTTCTGTCCGTGCGCGGCGAACGCTTCCTCGACGGCCTGGAGGTCGTTGTAGGGCAGCACCAGGGTTTCGGCGGCGGTCGCTTCCGTGACGCCGGCGGACCCGGGCAGTGCGAGGGTTGCCACGCCGGAGCCGGCAGCGGCCAGGAGCCCATCGAGGTGGCCGTGGTAGCAGCCGGCGAATTTGATGATGAGGTTGCGGCCGGTGAAGCCGCGGGCCAGCCGGACCGCCGTCATGGTGGCTTCGGTGCCGGTGGACACCATCCGGAGGCGTTCGACGGCGGGCACGCGCTCCTTCACGATTTCGGCCAGGTTTGCCTCGTCCGGGGTGGACGCGCCGAAGGACAGGCCGCGGTCGACGGCGGCGTGGACGGCATCCAGCACGGCCGGGTGGGCGTGGCCCAGCAAGGCCGGCCCCCAGGAGCAGACCAGGTCCACGTATTCCTTACCGTCGGCGTCGGTCAGGTAGGGGCCCTTGGCGGAGACCATGAACCGCGGTGTGCCGCCCACGGAGCCGAAGGCGCGGACCGGCGAGTTGACGCCGCCGGGCATCAGCTGGCGGGCGCGGTCGAAGAGTGCCTCGTTGCGAGGATTGCTGGAAGTCATGGTTCCTATTCTCTCAGTTAGCCGGCAAGCAGCTCGGCCACCCGGGGCGCCACCGCCGTACCCATCAATTCGATCGAGCGCATCATCGCCGAATGCGGCAATGGCCCGTTGCTGTATTTCAGGTCGAAGCGGTCCACGCCCAGGTTCCGCTTAAGCCGGACGATCTTTTGGGCCACTGTTTCCGGTGAGCCGACGTAGAGGGCGCCTTCGGCCGAACAGAGGGCATCGAATTCGCCCCGGCCGGCGGGTCCCCAGCCGCGCTCGGCACCGAGCTTGTTGCGCAGCTTCAGCCAGTGCGGGAACAGCTCTTCCCGGGCCTGCTCATCGGTATCGGCCACATGGCCGGGCGAGTGCGTGGCCATCTGCTGCATCGGGTGGCCGTACTTGGCCATCGCCTCGCGGTAGAGGTCTGCGAGGGGCCGGAAGCCGCGCGGTTGGCCGCCGATGATGGCGAAGATGATGGGATAGCCGTACTGGGCGCACCGGAGGACGGATTCGGGGGTGCCGCCCACGCCGATCCAGGTGGGGAGGAGGTGGTTTTCCAGCGGCGGGTAGACGCTCAGGCCGGCGAGGGCCGGACGGGTGCGGCCTTCCCAGTGCACTGGTTTCTGTGCGCGGACCTTGTCGAAAAGCTCGAGTTTCTCCTCAAAGAGGACCTCATAGTCGGCCAGGTCCAGGCCGAACAACGGGAAGGATTCAATGAACGATCCGCGCCCGAGCATGACTTCGGCCCGGCCGTTGGAGATGGCGTCCACCGTGGAAAAGCGCTGGAAGACCCGGATGGGGTCATCCGAGCTCAGGACCGTTACGGCCGAGCCCAGCCGGATGCGGGAGGTGCGAGCCGCCGCTGCCGCGAGGAAGACTTCGGGCGCGGACACGGCGTAGTCCTTGCGGTGGTGCTCCCCCACGCCAAAAGCGTGGAGTCCGACGGCGTCCGCCAGCTCTGCCTGTTCCAGCAGTTGGCGCAGTACCCGGGCATGCGGCTGCGGGCTGCCGTCAGGAGCCTCGCCAACGTCGCCGAAGGTGTTCAGGCCGAGGAGAATGCGGTCATCCCCCACCGGCGCGGTGGGTCCCGCTGCCTCCGCGTCCGTCACCGGGATTCCTTGAGCCAGCCGGCCAGTTCGGCGGCCCAGTAGGTCAGGACCATGTGGGCGCCGGCCCGGCGGATGCCGAGCACGGACTCCGTGATGGCTGCGCGGCGGTCGATCCAGCCGTTGGCAGCGGCGGCCTCGATCATCGCGTATTCGCCGGAGATCTGGTAGGCGGACACGGGTACTGGGCTCATCGCGGCAACGTCGGCCACGATGTCCAGGTAGCTCATGGCCGGTTTGACCATGATGATGTCCGCGCCCTCGGCGAGGTCCAGTTCCACTTCGCGGATGGCTTCGGTGCGGTTGCCGGCATCCATCTGGTAGGTCCGCCGGTCTCCCTTGAGCTGCGAGTCCACGGCTTCCCGGAACGGTCCGTAGAACGCGGATGCGTACTTGGCGGCGTAGGCGATCACCGAGGTGTTCAGGTGGCCGGCCTCGTCAAGGGCTGCGCGGATGGCGGCGATCTGGCCGTCCATCATGCCGGAGGGGCCCAGCATGTGGGCGCCGGCGTCGGCCTGCGCCACAGCCATCCGGGCGTAGATTTCCACGGTGCGGTCGTTATCCACGTACCCGTCGGCGTCGAGCACTCCACAGTGGCCGTGGTCGGTGAACTCGTCCAGGCAGACGTCGCTCATGATCACCAGGTCATCGCCCACTTCGGCACGGACGTCCCTGATGGCTTTGTTCAGCACGCCATCCGGGTCAAGTGATGCCGAGCCTTCGGCGTCGCGGGTTTCGGGAATGCCGAAGAGCATGATGCCGCCCAGGCCGAGTTCCACGGCTTCCGCGGCGGCCCGCTTCAGGGTGTCGGTGGTGTGCTGGACCACGCCCGGCATGGACGTGATGGGGTTTGGTTCGGTGAGGCCTTCCCGGATGAAGGCCGGGAGGATGAGTTCGGACGGCGCCAGGCGGGTTTCGGCGGTCAAGCGGCGCATGGCGGGGGTGGTGCGCAGGCGGCGGGGGCGTTGGTTGGGGAAAGTCATGGGTCCTGTCCTTCGCGTATTTCGTCAGGCTTTTTTGGGGGCGGGAGGCGTGCCGGCCCGTCAGGGCGGGTTGAGGGCTTTCGCGACGGCGGCAACCAGCCCCTCCGGCGTCGGCTCTTCCGCCACCGCAGCAACGTCCAGGCCGAGGGCCCTGGCCTGGTCCGCCGTCGAACGGCCGATAGCCACCAGCCTGCAGCCGGCCAGCGGGCCGAGGCCGGAGATCCGGCGCACCGCGCTCGGCGAGGCTGCGATCACGGCCGCTATGCGCCCTGCGGCGAGGTCAGCGGAGGCGGCTTCGGGCGTCAGGAGGGAATACGACGGCGGTTGCGGGCCGGCGTCGCCGTCTTCCGCCTGCACGGCGAGCCTGCGCTCCGCGGCCGCCGGGTAATCCACGGTGCGGTAGGCAGTGACCGTTGTGACCTCACCCCCTGCTGCCCGCAGCCCATCGGCCAGGGTGGCAGCGGCGATATCAGCCTGCGGCAACAGGATCCTGCCGCCTCCCGGCCATGCGTCGAGCAGGCCGGCCGCGGACTGCTCGCCGTCCGGGGCCACGGCCACCGTAAGGCCCCTGGATTCCAGGAGCCTGCGCGTCGCCGGTCCGATGGCTGCGATGCGCGTCCCGGCGGGGATCAGCCGGTCCAGGCCGAGACCCCGTTCTGCGGCTTTTTCCAGCAGGACGTGCACGGTGGTTGCACTGCTGGCCACCAGCCAGTCAAAGGCGCCGGCCGCCAGGGCATCACAGGCGACGTCCAGCGCGTGCTGGTCCGGTGCCCGTTCAAAGTCGATCAGCGGCAGCAGCACCGTTGTGGCGCCGGCCCGTTCGAGGGCGTCCACCAGGGCGGCGGATCGCTCGGGGCTTCGGGTGACCAGCACCCGGGCACCGGCCAGCGGCTTGCCGCCGGACTGTTGGCCGCTCTGCGGCGTGTCCGGTCCGGAGCTGGGCGAAGGCTGCGTCATCGCCAGGTCAGGATGCCTGCAGGTCTGCGATGTCGGCGGCTCCGGCGGCGAGGAGGACTTCCGCGAGTTCAATGCCCAGCAGGGTGGCGCCGACTTCCGTCAGCCCGTCTGTGGCGCGCTTGTCCCGGACGGTGGCCGTGCCGTCCACGGCGCATACCACCGCTTCCAGGTGGAGCATGCTGCCCTTCCGGTAGGCGTAGGCCCCCACCGGGGCGGCACAGCCCGCTTCAAGCCGTGCCAGCAGGGCCCGTTCGGCGGTGACCGCCAGGCGGGTGTCCGGGTCATCCAAGGCTGCAAGCGCCTGGGCCAGCACCTCGCGGGAACCGTCGGTCGAACCCGGTTTTGGCGGGGCATCGGCCGTGCGGCACTCGATGGCCAATGATCCCTGCCCGGCTGCGGGCAGCATCACGTCCGTTTCAAGGTATTCGCTGACGGTGTCCAGCCTGCCGATGCGTTCCAGTCCGGCGGCGGCGAGGACCACCGCGTCCAGGTCGCAGGATTTTCCGGGCACCACCTGGTCAGTGGAGTTGCCGGGGAGGCCGGGCACGCGGCCCAGGCGGGTGTCCACGTTGCCGCGGATATCGATAATGTCCAGGTCGGGCCGGGCAGCACGCAGCTGCGCCGCACGCCGCGGCGAACCGGTGCCCACCCGGGCTCCGGCGGGCAGGTCGGCCAGCTTTAGTCCATTGCGGGCGCACAGGACGTCCCGCACATCCACCCGTCGTGGCGTCGCGGCCAGGCTCAGCCCCACGGCAGCACCGGTGGGCAGGTCCTTGAGAGAGTGGACGGCAACGTCGCACTCATCGCGCAGCAGGGCATCACGCAGGGCTGCGACGAAGACGCCGGTGCCGCCCATTTGCGACAACGATCCGGTGAGGACGTCGCCGTCGGTCCTGATGTGCACCAGTTCCACGGGGAAGCCACCGACGGCGGCCAACTGGTCCGCGGTCTGCTGTGTCTGGGTCAGGGCAAGCTTGCTGGCGCGGGTGCCGATCCGGACAGTCACTGCTGCGCCGTTTCCCCGGCTGTCCCGGAGGGATAGGGGTCGTGCCCGGTCCCTACGGTGGTGTCCACGGCGGCGATGGTCGGCTTTTCACCGCGGAAGTTGGCGCAGCATCCGGGCCGGCAGATGTCGTACCACGGGCCAAGGTCCGTCACGGCCGGGCGGTCGCTGATGTTGTTCGCCACGGTCCGTTCGCAGATAAGGTCCACCAGTCCTTCGACGAACTTGCGGTGCGTTCCCGGCGTGGGGACGCGGGTTGCCGACAGGCCGAGGTTGGCGCACGTTTCCATGGCTTCGGTGTCCAGGTCCCAGACGACTTCCATGTGGTCGCTGACGAAGCCCAGCGGAACGATGACGATTCCCTTGACGCCCTGGGCCGCCAGTTCCTCGATGGCGTCATTGATGTCCGGTTCCAGCCACGGAACATGCGGGGCGCCGGAACGGGACTGGTACACCAGGGACCACGGAGCGGCAAGGCCGGATTCCGCCTTGACCCGGTCCATGACGGCCGCGGCGTTGGCCAGGTGCTGGGCCACGTACGCGGAGCCTTCCTCGAACTCGCGCGGCTCACCCTCGGACCGGCCGGCAGCATCGGCATCGCGGGTGGGGATGGAGTGGGTGGCGAACAGGACATGGACGGGAGCCTCGGAGTTGCCTGCGGCAGCCAGTTTGTCCAGGACCTCTGCCAGGCCGGCGGAGGTGCCCTCCACGAACGGCTCCACGAACCCGGGGTGGTCGAAGTACTGGCGCACCTTGTCCACTTCCAGCCGGCCGTCCAGGCCGGTCTCGGTCAAGGCCATGCCGATGTCCTCGCGGTATTGGCGGCAGCTGGAGTAGCAGGAGTAGGCACTCGTGGTGAGCATCAGCACCCGGCGGTGGCCGGCGTCGTACGCCTCCTGGAGTGTCTGTGGGATGTAGGGCGCCCAGTTGCGGTTGCCCCACAGGACAGGAAGCTCGATCCCCCGTGACGCCAGCTCGGCCTCCAGGGCTGCCTTGAGCTCGCGGTTCTGCTGGTTGATGGGGCTGATGCCGCCGTTGGCGCGGTAGTGGTGCGAGACCTCTTCAAGCCGCTCATCCGGGATTCCGCGGCCGCGGGTGACGTTGCGGAGGAACGGAATGACGTCCTCCTGGCCTTCCGGTCCGCCGAACGAGGCGAGCAGGACGGCGTCGTAATTCTTCGGCGTCATGCGTCCGGCTTCCGTGACGGGGTTGACCGCTGCCTGCGGATCCACCAGGCTCATGCGAGGACCTCGGCAACTTCGTCGGCGGTGATCCGGCGACCGGTGTAGAAGGGCACTTCCTCACGGACGTGGTTGCGTGCCTCGGTGGCGCGCAGGTGCCGCATCAGGTCCACCAGGTCCACGAGTTCCGGCGCTTCCAGCCCCAGGATCCATTCCCAGTCCCCCAGCGCGAACGCGGAAACCGTGTTGGAGATGACCTGCGGGAAGTCACGGCCCAGCAGGCCGTGGTCCCGGAGCATCTTGCCGCGCTCGGCGTCAGGCAGGATGTACCACTCATAGGACCGGACGAACGGGTAAACGCACAGCCATTCAGCCGGAGCGACGCCGCGCGAGTAGGCGGGCGTGTGATTCTTGGCGAACTCGGCCTCACGGTGGACACCCATGGCGGACCAGACGATTTCGGTGCCGGCAAAGAGGGTGCTGCGGCGGATGTCCCGGATGGCCTGCTGAAGCGCTTCGGGCTTGGGTCCGTGGAGCCACACCATCACGTCGGCGTCGGCGCGCATGGCGGAGACGTCATAGCTGCCCCTGTGCGTCACCCCCGCCTTGGCGAGCCGCTCCAGCAGGGCTTCGAAGTCGGCGGCAGCATCTGCGCTGCGGACCGCGGACGCCGACCGCTTGAAGACCGTCCAGAGGGTGAAGAACTGCTCGGCTGATTCCTCGGTTTTAGTGACAGATTCGGCAGAAGTGTGGCTCATGGTTACCAGTTTGCCCCTTCACCGCCACCAAGTGGAAACCGGAGAGTTCTACAACTCGTAGAAGTGAGTAATGTCACACTTTCCGGCGCCATGGGCCGCGTTACCTGGCCTTTACAACCGGCGCATGCGCAGGAACACGAGACCGGCTGCGGCTCCCACGCCCACCAGTCCAACGCCCAGCCACACCATGGCATCGGGAACGCCCGGCAGGGCCTCAATGGAAGAAACGGGGCGGCCGGGACTTGCCGGTACTCCGGCAGCCTGCGCGGTACGGTTTGCCAGCGAGGGCTGGGCGCCTGCCTGCAGGGACGCGCCCGTCTGCTGGGCGCTTGACGGAGCCGGCCCCCCGGCTCCTTCCGGACCGGCAGCAGCCGGGGCGGCGTCTTCGGGCTTTGCGGCAGCGCCGCCGATGGCCGCCCCTGGCGTACCTGCTGCAGCGCTGGACCCGGCGCCGGCACCGATGGCGCTCGAAGCCGGAGGGACCGCCACAGAAGCAGCGGCCGGGGCAGATGAGGACCGCGCCGTACCGGCCCCCGAGGCGGTGGCGGGTGCGGAGGCTGTGGTGGGGGCGGGCCGGGCGGATGATGGCGGAGACGACGGCGACGGAGCCGGAGTCGTCGGAGTGGCGGTCCGCACGTCCTGCGCCAGCGGGGTCCCGGAGGCGATGGGGAGCGGAAGGTCGGGCAGCAGCGCGGACAGTGAGGCCCCCGCCGTGATGGATGCGGACGCGGTTGTTCCGGCGCCCAGCGACGTTTGTGCCGTGGGATCCGGGGGCGGGGCTGCGTCATCGGCCAAGGACGCCTGGACGCCGGTGGAAAGAACCAGTACCACTCCGACGGCCGCTGCTGCGGTACCTCGCCGGAGTCCCCCATGGATACCGGTCCGGGACATTAAAAGCTCGGACCTGTGTTGAACCATAGTCATCGACCCTAACCAGAACGCTTGCCCGATTGAAAACCGGGAACGGCCCCGCAGAGGCTTCCGAACGAAGCCTGCAACGCGCCACGCCGCGCTGACCAGCAGCGATGTTCAGGCGCCGGTCAACTGGCCAATTTGTTCCCGGGTATCGGCAACGACGGCAGCCAGGCCGTTCCCGGCCACCCAGCCGCCGACGACTGCCAGGCCGCCGGCAGCCGTGCACGCCTGCCGGATGGCTGCCGCCCGGGCGCGATGCCCGACCGCCGCGAAGGGCAGGGAGCCGCGCCACCGGACCACGTCCCAGTCCCTGATGTCATCGGCCGTGATGGGGACGCTCAGCAGTGCTGATGCGTCCCGCAGCGCCGCCGCGAAGAGCTCGTCGTCGGAGTCGGGGCCGCCCGGCTGGGCAGAGGCGCCATCCACCCGTCCGTAGGACAGCCGCACCACATGGCGGCCGGGGCCGGCAGCAGCGGCAAGCCAGTCCCACTTGCCGGTGGCATGGGTGAGCGCCTTCGCTTCGATGCCGGGGGTTTGCGGGGCCACCAGGATCCCGGTTCCGCGTGGGCGCCGGTCCAGGGCCGGCTTATCCAGCACCAAGGTGACAAGCTTGACGTCCGGCCCCGATGCCGGCTGCTTTCCCGCGATTGCAGGCACCGCGGATTCAAGGAGTCCGACGGCGGCCGGACCGTCGACGGCCATGACCAGCAGGTCGCTGGTAAAGGTTGCGCCGGCGGCGTCGATGCGCCAGCCCTCGGGAGTGCGGCTGACGGCCGTCGCGGCCGCGCCCGCCAAAAGGGCCACTCCCCGACGCCGGAGATCGGCCACCAAGGCATCCACCAGGGTGTGCATGCCCCCTTCAAGGCCGGCGACGGCGGAACCGGCCTTGGCGGGTTGTCCCGGGTTCACAGCTTGGCCCCGATTTGCCGGGTCCGCCCCGCCCGCGGGCCGTCGCTGAGCTGCAACCGCGGCAGCGAGGGAACCGTGTTTGCGCAGCCCCGCACGAAGGCCCGGCGCCACCATGTCGACGTCGAGCAGCCCGGGGTCCGCGGAGTGGACACCACCCACCACGGGCGAAACCAGCCGTTCGAGCACCCGCGCACCCATCCGCGCCCGGACGAGGGCAGCGACGCTCGTCACGCCGGCACCGGCGCCCACCGACGCCGGCAGGAGCCGGTCCAGGGAGGCCCGCAGCGAGCCCAAGGTGCCGAGTGTGCGCCGGACTTCCGGATCCCAGGGATTGGCCGGGATGCCCAGGACGCCGGTCTTGGGCAATTCGCGGGGCCCGTCGGGAAGCTGGACCCAGGCACCACCCGGGCGTGGGGCAACGATCCGTCCGCCAAGGCCCAGTTCGGCGGATAGGCGGGCTACGGCGTCGGACCTGGTGGCGAAGGACTCGGCGCCGCTGTCCAGCGTGAGGCCGGCTACGGTGTGGCTGCCGACGCAGCCTCCCCAGGAGTCACCAGCCTCAAGGACGGTCACGTCATGGCCGGCCGCGGCCAGTTCCCGGGCGGACAGGAGCCCGGAAATTCCGCCACCCACCACCAGCGCGGTGCCGGCCTTTCCCGGAGAACTACCCATGGTTTACGCCGATGGGATGGAGTGGATCAGCTCCACCACCCGGGTCAGGACGGCAGGATCGGTTTCGGGGGGCACGCCGTGTCCGAGGTTCAGGACATGGCCGGGGGCGGCAGAACCGGCCGCGATGACCTCCCGGACATGGGCTTCGAGGATGCTCCATGGTGCTGACAGCAGCGCGGGGTCGATGTTCCCCTGCAGCGGAACGGTTCCGCCCAGCCGGCGGTTCGCCTCATCAAGCGGCAGCCTGTAGTCCACGCCCACCACGTCCACGCCAACATCGCGCATGGCAACCAGGAGTTCTGACGTGCCGGTGCCGAAGTGGATGAGTGGCGCACCGAGGTGGCGGACGTGGTCCAGGGCACGGGCCGACGCCGGTGCAACGTATTTGGTGTAGTCGGCCAGTCCCAGCGAGCCCGCCCAGGAGTCGAAGAGCTGGGCCGCGGAGGCGCCCGCCTCAAGCTGCGCCTGGAGGAACATTCCGGAAGCGTCGGCGGCCCAGTTCGCCAGCGCGGTCCAGGTCTCGGGGTCCGCGTGCATCATGGTGCGCGGGCCAAGGTGGTCGCGCGATGGCTTCCCCTCCACCATGTAGGCGGCCAGGGTGAACGGGGCGCCGGCGAAACCGATAAGGGGCGTCTTGCCCAGTTCCGCCACCGTCAGGCGGACGGCCTCGCGGATGGGCTCCAGTGCTTCCCAGGTCAGCTGGGGCAGGGCGGCAACGTCGGCGGCGGTGCGCACGGGCTTGTCCAGGACGGGCCCCACCCCGGGCACAATGTCGACACCGACGCCGGCCAGCTTCAGCGGAATCACGATGTCGGAGAAGAAGATGCCGGCGTCAACGTCGTGGCGGCGTACAGGCTGGAGCGTGATCTCCGAGGCCAGCTCAGGCCGGAGGCAGGAGTCCAGCATGGCGATGCCCTCGCGGACCTTCAGGTATTCCGGCAACGACCGGCCCGCCTGCCGCATGAACCAGACGGGACGGCGGGAGGGTTTGCCCCCGCGATAGGCCGTGATCAGCGGTGAGTCCGCTGTGCGGCCGTCCATCAGTGGATGGTCTGCGGCGAGGGCGCCGGCAGCGGAGACGGCAGGGCTAGGAGTCATGCTTTTGATTGTGCCCAAAAAGAGCTCCAAAAGATAACGACAACCTGTCGCCTTCCACCCCTGGCGGCAGCAAGGTGTCCCGGATCACCGCACTATGTGGCGACTATCCTTTCCGGTGGTTGTTCTACCGGGCACCGAAAAAGCTATGATTGGTCTGCTGTGGTTCTTTTCTCATTGGTGGCTACACACGCCGACATCGATCTCGAAACCGTTGCTCAGCTGAGCAACGGTTCCTCAGGGATTGCCGCGTCCACCCTCATCGAATCCCCCTCCGTGGCGGGAGCCGTGGTCCTGGCCACCTGCAACCGCTTCGAAATCTACGGCGAAGCCCCCAACGCTGCCGACGTCGAGGCTGCCCGCGCCGCCCTGGTCGCCCGGATCAGCGAGGCCAGCGGCCTGGCTGAACCACTGGTATCTCGTTCCTTCAACACCCGCACCGGGCCGGAGGTGACCCAGCACTTGTTCGCCGTAAGCGCCGGGCTCGACTCCGCCGTCGTCGGTGAACGCGAAATTGCCGGGCAGGTACGGCGTGCACTGATTACCGCCCAGCACGACGGCACCGCCAGCGCCGGACTGGTCCGGCTCTTCCAGGCCGCGTCCAAGACCGCCAAGGACGTTGGCGCCCAGACCGCCTTGGGTTCCCGCGGCCTCTCCATCGTCTCCGTGGCGCTGGACCTTGCCACCGACCTTTCCGAAAGCCCCGACTGGTCCGCCAAGAAGGTGGTCGTTTTTGGAACCGGCGCCTACGCGGGCGCCACCATGGCCCTCCTCCGCGAACGCGGCTGCACGGACATCAGCGTCTACTCGTCCTCCGGACGCGCCGAAGGTTTCGTGGCAACACGCGGCGGCAGGGCCCTGGACGTCGAATCCCTGCGCCCGGCAGTCGCCGCCGCTGACGTCATGATCGGCTGCAGCGGTTCGGACACCCGGGTGGAAGCCGATGAACTGGCCCAGGTCCGCGCGGACTCCCCGCAACCCCTGATCGCCATCGACCTCGCCCTCACCCACGACTTCGACCCGGCGGTCGGCGAACTGGACGGCGTCGAACTGCTCACCCTGGAGTCGGTGCGCCTCGCGGCTCCGCAGGAGCAGGCCGAGTCGCTCACCCAGGCAAGTGGCATCGTCAACGGCGCCGCCCGGGCGTTCGAACAGGAACGCGAAGCCCGCTCGGTGGACTCCGCCATTGTTGCCCTGCGCCGCCACACCATGAGCGTGCTGGATGCGGAGATGGAAAAGGTCCGTGCCCGCCACGGCTGCACCGCTGCCGCGGAAGAAGTCGAGTTCGCGCTCCGCCGCATGGTCAAGCAGTTGCTGCACGTGCCCACTGTCCGGGCCCGCGAGCTTGCCGCCAATGGCCAGCAGGATGATTATGTGGCCGCCCTGGAAGCGCTCTACGGCATCACTGTCGAGCAGCCTGGCCCCGCCCTTGCGCCCGCAGCCGCTGAGGCCGAATGCCCGGTGGACCACGCCGGCCGCGAAACCGCCTGACAACCCCGCGGCAACGCCCGCTCACTTCCTGCGCCTTTTGAGGCAACGCCCGCTCACTTCCTTCAAGCGAGTGAGCGGGCGTCCTTCAGATGGCGGTCAAAAGTGAGCGGGCGTTCCGGTCAGTAGACGGGCTTTTCGGGTTCCACGTCGCGCACCCACGCCAGGATGCCGCCCTCGAGGTGGCTGACCCGCTGGTAGCCTGCCTGGCGCGCAGCCGCGAGCACATTGGCTGAGCGCGTCCCGGCCTTGCAGTGGAACACAATGTCCCGGTCCTGCGGGAGTTCGCTCCATGCCTCCCCCGCCAGGATCCGTCCCTGCGGAATGAGCGTTGCACCGTCAATCCGGACGATGTCGTACTCGCCGGCTTCGCGCACGTCCACCAGTTCAAAGTCCTTCAGCCCCGCCTTCCGCGACGCCAGCATGGTGGCCAGCTGGGTTGCGGTGATGGTGTGTTCCGTGTCTGCCGTGGGCGCCGGTGCGACCCCGCAGAACGCCTCGTAGTCCGTGAGTTCGGTGATGGGCTCCGCCGCGGGGTCCTTGGAGACCCGGATCTCCCGCCAGCTGCCGCCCAGGGCGTCAAACAGGGCCACGCGGCCCAGCAGGGAACGTCCGACGCCGGTAATCAGCTTCACTGCCTCTGTCACCATGAGAGAGCCCACGGCGGCACACAGCATGCCAAAGACGCCGCCCTCGCCGCACGAAGGCACGGAACCGGCCGGAGGGGCCTCGGGGTAGAGGTCGCGGTAGGTCGGGCCGTGTTTCTCCCAAAAAACGCTTACCTGGCCGTCGAAACGGAAAATTGAGCCCCACACGTACGGCTTGCCCAGGATGGCGGCGGCATCGTTCACCAGGTACCTCGTGGCGAAATTGTCCGCGCCGTCGAGGATGAGGTCATACTCCGCGAACAGCTCCAGGGCGTTGCCCGAATCCAGGCGTACGTTGTGGAGCCGGACGTCCACCAGCGGGTTCAGTGCGGCGATGGCATCGCGCGCCGACTCGATCTTAAGCCTTCCCACGTCCCCCACGCCATGGATCACCTGGCGCTGCAGGTTGCTTAGGTCCACCACGTCGTCGTCAATGATGCCCAGCGTGCCCACCCCTGCCGCGGCAAGGTACAGCAGCGCGGGAGAACCGAGGCCGCCGGCGCCGATGACCAGGACTTTGGCGTTCTTGAGCCGCCGCTGCCCCAGTGCGCCGATCTCGGGAATGATCAGGTGCCGGGAGTACCGTTCCACCTCGGCGGGCGTCAGGCCGGCAGCTGGTTCCACCAATGGATCCAGGGAATGGGTTGAAACATTTGCGGTGAACGTCGAAGCCATACTTCAATGTATGCCCCGGGATACCGCCGGGTCATATTACCCAGCAGTAAAGTGAATGTAACTGCAATGGAAAGAAGGACAACTGTGGTCCCTGAAGCACGGGCCGACCGCCCGCCCGCGGCCGAACCGCAAACTGCCTCCCGCCCCGCAGGCCAACGGTCCGCCCGGCTGCCCCGGGACGAGCGCCGCGCGCAGTTGCTTGCGGCCGCCCAGGAAGTATTCGTTGCCAATGGCTACCACGGGGCCGCGATGGACGAAATTGCAGAAACTGCCCATGTGAGCAAGCCCGTGCTGTACCAGCACTTCCCGTCCAAGCGTGAACTGTACCTGGCCCTGCTGGAAAGCCACCTGACGTCACTGACCGAGCTGATGCTCGGCGCCTTGAACTCCACCACTGACAACGACGAGCGCGTGCAGGCCGTCATGCGCGCCTACTTCCACTTCATTGCCAACGACGACCAGGCGCACCGCCTGGTGTTCGAATCGGACCTGATCAACGATCCCGATGTCAGCTCCAGGCTGGAGACGTTCAACCGGACCTTCGCCGACGCCATCGCCCGGGTCATTGCCGAGGACACCAAACTCCCCCACTTGGAGGCGGAACTCCTGGGCCGCGGCCTGGCCGGGATGGCCCAGGTCAGCGCCCGGTATTGGCTGGAAACGGACGGCAACCTGGACCTCAACGTGGCCAGCGACCTCATCTACCGTTTAGCTTGGCGCGGAATCTCTCGCTTCCCCAAAGAGTCCTAGACTACAAATGAGACATCATCGACGAACTTCAAAGGCTGGGAGGCCCCCTTGGAAATTAAGATCGGCGTTCAAAACGTTGGCCGCGAAATCGTGCTGGAATCAGACCAGGATGCCGAAACGCTGGCCAAGACCGTTGGCGAGGCCATCAACGCAGGCACCCAACTGCGCCTGAAGGATGACAAGGGACGCCTGATCATTGTTCCCGGCAACGCACTGGCTTATGTGGAAATCGGTGCCGAAGAGGTTCGCCGCGTAGGTTTCGGCCAGTTCTAGGCCGCTCCCCCGTTCCAAGGAGATCCATGCTTTCGCTGACCATTGTGGTGCTGGCCACGCTCACAGCCGGTTTCATCGTCTGGGCCAATGACAAACGCCATGCCAGGTATGGTGCGGGTCTTCCCGCCGGTATCGCCGTTGGTGTTGCCGCACTGGCGTGGATCATCCTTATGGCGGCCGGTTTCGGCTACCTTCCGGGGCTGACGTGGCTTCCCTGGGTCCTGCCCATCGCCCTCGGCACTGCCGCGGCCATCGCCGCCGTCGTCTATCTGGGCCGTACCCGTGCGCGCCATGACACCGAGCGGCTGAACGCGGTGCTGCGGAGCTGAACGGCTCCTGCCTGCTGACAGCTGTGGCCACCACCCGGACGGGTGGTGGCCACAGGTCTATAAGGGCCTAGAGGAACTCTGCCCGGCCCTCCATCGCCGAAGACGCCAGGGCATGTTCCCGGCGCGGAATGCGTCCGGCAGCCCTCGCCATCCTGCCCGCGATCACGGCGTGCTTGAACGCTTCGCCCATGAGGGACGGGTTCTGCGCCCGGGTCACGGCAGTGGCCAGCAGTACGGCGTCGCACCCCAGCTCCATGGCCAGTGCGGCGTCGGAGGCCGTGCCGATGCCGGCATCCAGGACCACCGGCACCGACGCCCGGGACACGATGAGCTCGATGTTGTGCGGGTTCAGGATCCCCAGTCCGGTGCCGATCGGTGCACCGAGGGGCATCACGGCGGTGGCGCCAAGGTTCTCCAGCCGCAGCGCAAGCACGGGATCGTCGTTGGTGTAGGCAAAGACCTTGAAGCCGCGGTTGACCAGCTGTTCCGTGGCGTCCACGAGTTCCACAGCGTCCGGCAGCAGGGTCTGTTCGTCGGCGATGACTTCCAGCTTCACCCAGTCGGTTTCGAGGGCTTCCCGGGCCAGTTCCGCGGTGAGGACCGCGTCCCGGGCGGTGAAGCAGCCGGCGGTGTTGGGCAGGACCTTGATCCCGTTGTCCACCAGCAGCTGGAACAGCGAGCCTGTTTCCGCCGTGGAGTACCGCCGCATGGCCACCGTGGTCAGCGCGGTGCCGGAGGCCAGGAGTGCCGCGCCCAGGCCGTCCAGGCTGGGCGCACCACCGGTGCCCATGATGAGCCGGGATCCGAGGGCGACGCCGTCGATCACCAGTGCGTCATCGGCGTCGGCCTGGCTAGCGGTGTTGATGGTGCCGGTTTCGGTCATGGTGTCAGCCTCCCTGTACTGCTGTGACGAGTTCGATGTCGTCGCCGTCGCCGAGCGCGGTGCCGAACCATTGGCTGCGCGGCACCACCTGGGCGTTGTGCGCGACGGCGACACCCAGTTTCCTGCCGTCCGTCGCCTGGCCATTGGGAGCCAGCGGCCGCCCGGTCACCTCGCTGACAAGCGTGGTGATGGAGGCGCCGTCTGCCACCGTATGCGGGTTTCCGTTGAGGATGATATTCACGCTGTCTCCTTCATGTGGGGGCTCGGGACGGCAGCCGCCGGCCTGGAAAAACGGTCCGGACTGAACGGCGCCCAGCGGGGATCGGCTGCTCCGTCGAGCAACGCCGTGCAGATCGCCGCGGCCGCTGGAGTGAGCAGCACCCCGTGCCGGAAGAATCCGGTGGCGATGATGAGTCCCGGGACGTGCCCGTCCCCGGGATCACGGGATCCCGGGGACACCGCCACCCGCCCCAGCAGGGGCGCATTGTCGGGGGTCCCGGGGCGGGCCCGTGCGGTGCACTCCAGGAGTTCGAGTTCGGCGACGGCGGGAACCAGCGCCTGGGCGTCCCGGAGCAGCTGGTACACGCTGCCGGCGCTCACGGCGTCGGAGAGCGCGTCCTCCCGCTGGGAGGCTCCAATGACCACTGTGCCGTCCTGCCGGGGGACGATGTACACCGGGATCCCGTGAACCAGCCCGCGCACCGTGGCGGTCACCAGGGGGCGCAGGTGCTGCGGCACGGAAAGGCGCAGGATGTCACCGTGCACTGGCCGCAGCGGCAGTTCAAGGCCATCGGGCAGGCCGTCAAGGGATCCTGCGTGCAGGCCGTTGGCCACCACCGTTTCCCCCGCAACCACAGTGCCGCCACCGGCAAGGCGCACCCCAGCCACCGCCCCGCCCTCCCACAGCAGCCCGGCCGCGCGTTCCGGTACGGCATACCCGTCACCGGCACCGGCAACCGCCAGTTCCGGGGTTTCGCGCGCCGCTCCGCCAAGGGCCAGGCGGAGGGACGCTATCAGACGCCTCGGGTCCACCTGGTGGTCGGCCGGGGTGTCCAGCGCGCACGAGATCGCGGGACTCAACAGTGGTTCGCGGCCGCGGGCTTCGCGCACGGTCAGCGGTTGGACCTCCAGACCGTTGGCCTGCTGGACGGCACGCAGGTCCATCAAGGCCCTCCGGTCTGCGGCGTCGATGCCCACGGCGAGGGTCGGCGTCGTCAGGTATCCGGTCCCGGCACCGGCCGCGGTGGCGACGCCGGCGGCGAACCCCGGCCAGCGTGATGATGCCTCGGTCATGAGGTCCAGGAGGTCCTCTTCCTGGTAATGCAGCTCGCTGACGGGGGCCAGCATGCCGGCAGCGGCCCAGCTGGCGCCGGCGCCGGGCGCGTCATCGATGAGCACAACGGACCGCCCGGACCGCTGGATTTCCCAGGCGATTCCGTGTCCCACCACTCCCGCGCCGATGACGGCGACGTCGGCCCGGATGGCATCACCGGTGGACCCGGGGAGGGCGTTGCTCGCGGTAGGCATAGTGTGGTTCCTTCCCTACGCCGGTATTAGCCGGATCAGGTCAAGCGGTCGGCTCTGACGCCCTCTCAGCCCGGTGCTTTGTGACAGCTGCCGCGGGCTCCCGCAGTACCACCCCAGTTTAGAGGAACTAGGCTGGCAGGCATGAATATGTCCCCCTCATCTGTTCCTGTCCTCGAGGCGGCCCGCCTGTACCTCTGCACGGATGCGCGCCGGGACCGCGGCGACTTTGCCCGGTTCGTGGATGCCGCGTTCGCCGGCGGCGTGGACATCATCCAGTTGCGCGACAAGACCATTGAGGCTGCAGAGGAACTGGACCTGCTGGCGGTATTAAAGGAGACGGCGGTGCGCCACGGGCGGCTGTGGGCCGTCAATGACCGCGCGGACATCGCGGTTTTGTCCGGGGCACCGGTATTCCACATCGGCCAGAAGGACCTTCCGTTGGCGGCGGCCCGGACGCTGGTCAACGGCAACGCAGCCATCGGGCTCTCCAGCCACAGCCCGGACCAGGTGGATGCCGCCCTCTCAGCAGCTGCCGGCCCTTCCCACCTGGACTACTTTTGTGTGGGCCCCGTCTGGGCCACGCCCACCAAACCCGGCCGGACCGCCGTCGGGCTGGAATTGGTGAAGTACGCCGCCCAAGCCTCCATGGATGCGTCAGACCCGGTGCCGTGGTTTGCCATCGGCGGCATCGACCACGGGAACGTCCACCAGGTGGCGGAGGCGGGTGCCCGCAGGATCGTGGTGGTCCGCGCCATTACCGAAGCGCCGGATCCCGCGGCCGCTGCCGCCTCCCTGCTCGACGCGCTGGACGCCGCCGCACCCGGGCCTGCATAATCCCAGGACTTGGAGTTACGCTGACTTTTGTGTCACATCATCGGTTGGCTCCCAATGTCCGCGACCATCAAAACGCCTTGGAAGAGGCCCTGGGTTCGTTGCGGACAGAACTCGAACTGCCGGGCCCTTATCCGGCAGCGGCACTGGAAGACGCCCGCGCCGCCGTGGCATCGCTGAAGCTGCCGTCCTATGACCTGACCGCTGTCGCGTTCGTGACCATCGACCCCGCCTCGTCCACGGACCTGGACCAGGCCGCGTTCATCGAACCGGACGGGAGCGGCTACCGCGTGCTGTACGCGATTGCCGATGTTCCGGCCTTTGTTGCACCGGGAGGTCCGCTGGATGCCGAAACCAGGCGCCGCGGCCAAACGTTCTACGCTCCGGACGGCCGTATTCCGCTGCACCCGGAAGTGATCAGCGAAGGTGCCGGGAGCCTGCTGCCGGGCCAGGAGTGTTCGGCGTTCGTCTGGGATTTCACGCTCGACGCCGACGCGGAAGTTTTGTCCGTGGGCGTCCGGCGGGCGCGGATCCGCAGCCGCGACAAGCTCAGTTACAAGGGCGCGCAAACCGACCTGGACGCCGGCACCGCTCCCCCGGTGCTGGAACTGCTCCGGGAGGTAGGCCGGAAACGGGTCGCGCTGGAGCGGGCACGCGGGGGCGCCAGCCTCAACATGCCCGAGCAGGAAATAGTGCAGTTGCCCGACGGCGGCTACCGGATTGACGCGGTCCCGCAGCTTCCCGTGGAGGATTGGAATGCGCAGATCTCCCTCATGACGGGTATGGCTGCCGCCAACCTCATGCTGGCGGGAAAGGTGGGCATCCTGCGCACCATGCCGGCCCCGGATGAACGGTCGCTGAGGCATTTTCGGCTGCAGACCGAAGTGCTGGGCAGGCCGTGGGACGGGGAAGTCAGCTACGGCGAGTACCTGCGGTCGCTGGATCCCACCGATCCCCGCCAGCTGGCCATTATGCATTCGGCAGGGATGCTGTTCCGCGGCGCGTCCTACACCGCGTTCGACGGCACGGTCCCGGAAGACGGTATCCAGTCCGCCATCGGCGCCGCCTATGCCCACACCACCGCACCGCTGCGCCGGCTGGTTGACCGCTTCGTGCTGGTGATCTGCGAGGCCCTCAGCAACGGCGGGGATGTTCCCGGCTGGGCACGTGAGGCGCTGCCGCTGCTCCCGGGAATCATGGCCGGTTCCGACCAGCTTGCGTCGCGGATGGAGCGGATGGCGCTCGATACGGTGGAAGCGGCGCTCCTGGTGAACCACATCGGGCAGGAGTTCGACGCGATCGTCATTTCCGGGTCCAAGCCGCAAAACGGAAACGGTAATGGCAACGGGGCTGCCAAGAACGGGAACGGCAACGGCAGTTCCGGGATCATCCAGATCGCCGAACCGGCTGTCACGGCCCGCTGCGCCGGCGAACTGGTATCCGGCACCAAGGTCCGAGTCCGGCTGATGTCCTCGGACATCACCACCCGGCAAATCCACTTCGAACTCGTCTCCTGAGGGCCCGGAAGACGCGGCAGGGCGGTCCGAAACCGCGTTTCCGCCCCTGTACGGCTAGACTGGGAAGGTAGAAATGGATGCCCGGTCGTTGATTTCCTTAATTTGAAACCAACAAGCCCGCCCCTACGCGATCTTGAGATTTGCCCGTTGGTCACCAGTGCCAGCATTAGATAGCCCGCGATCGGCTTCCACTGGATTTGCTTGCGCGCCCGAGCGTGCTCCGGAACGGCCAGGACTGGCCGGCCCGTCGAGCAGGCTGCGCCATTGCCCAAATGAATAAGGAAACTCCCCGTGAGTGAATTGCATACCCACCAGCTCCTGACCGATGCGTCCGGCACCGAGACCATCGAGCCGGAAGAAACCATTATCTCGGACGAGACACCGCATGAGATCGCGGAGAAGTCCTTTGCCGACTACAACGTCCGTGAAGACATCGTGGAGTCCCTGGCCGACGCCGGGATCACCCACCCCTTCCCCATCCAGGCCATGACCCTGCCGGTGGCCCTGGCAGGGCACGACATCATTGGCCAGGCCAAGACCGGTACCGGCAAGACCCTGGGCTTCGGCATTCCGGCGCTGCAGCGGGTCATCGGCCAGGACGACCCCGGCTACGCCAAGCTGGCCGTGCCCGGCGCCCCGCAGGCCCTGGTCATTGTCCCCACCCGTGAACTGGCCGTTCAGGTGGCCAACGACCTCCAGACGGCGTCCCGCAAGCGCAACGCCCGGATCACCACCATCTACGGCGGCCGCGCCTACGAGCCCCAGGTGGAAGCGCTGAAGCAGGGCGTCGAGGTAGTGGTGGGCACCCCCGGGCGCCTGATCGACCTGTATAAGCAGAAGCACCTGAGCCTGAAGAACGTGAAGCTCGTGGTCCTCGACGAGGCCGACGAAATGCTGGACCTTGGCTTCCTGCCGGACGTTGAGACCCTCATCGCCGGAACCCCGGCCGTCCGCCAGACGCTACTGTTCTCGGCGACGATGCCCGGCCCCGTCATCGCGATGGCACGCCGCTACATGACCCAGCCCACGCACATCCGGGCAGCTGATCCGGATGATGAAGGCCTGACCAAGCGGGACATCCGCCAGCTCATCTACCGTGCGCACAGCATGGACAAGACCGAAGTCGTGGCCCGCATCCTGCAGGCCCGCGGGCGCGGCCGGACCATCATCTTCACCAAGACCAAGCGCACCGCTGCCAAGGTGGCCGAGGAACTGGTGGACCGCGGCTTCGCGGCCGCAGCAATCCACGGCGACCTGGGCCAGGGCGCCCGTGAGCAGGCGCTCCGGGCGTTCCGCAACAACAAGGTGGATGTGCTGGTGGCAACGGACGTTGCCGCCCGCGGCATCGACGTGGACGATGTCACCCACGTGATCAACTACCAGTGCGTCGAGGACGAAAAGATCTACCTGCACCGGGTAGGCCGCACCGGCCGCGCCGGCAACAAGGGCACTGCCGTCACGTTCGTTGACTGGGACGACATGCCGCGCTGGGCGCTGATCAACAAGGCCCTGGGCCTGAGCGTCCCCGAACCGGTGGAAACCTATTCCTCTTCGCCGCACCTCTACACTGACCTTGACATCCCCGAAGGAACCAAGGGCCGCCTTCCGCGTGACAAGCGCACCCTGGCCGGCGTTGACGCCGAGGTGCTTGAGGACCTGGGTGAAACCGGCAAGAAGAACAGCCGCGGCGGCCGCGACGCTTCCCGTTCACGCGACCGGGACGGACGGGGACGTGGCAAGGACGACGCCGGCAAGACAGGCGGGCGGGACTCCGCCCGCTCGGGTGAGCGCCGTCGTCGTACCTCCGACTCCGCCGCACCTGCCGCCGAAGCCGCCGCCCCCGCAACCGACGGCGACCAGCCGTCGCGCACCCGCCGCCCCAGGACCCGCACGCGCCGCCGCAACGGCGAAGTGGTTGCCGCCGCGGACAAAGGCAACCAGCCCGGCAACGCCGAGGGCTAACTGCGTCGATGACAGACACTGTTTGGGCGCCGGACGGCGGCAGCCTGGTAGTGCACGCGGACAACGCGGACTACCTCCCCACGCTGCCGGACGGCGCCTTCACACTGATCTACGTGGATCCGCCCTTCAACACGGGCAGGCCGCAGCAGCGGCAGGAAACCCGGATGGTGGCCAACGCTGAAGGCAGCGGGGACCGGGTGGGTTTCAAGGGCCGCTCCTATGACACCATCAAGGGCGCCCTGCACCGCTATGACGACGCCTTCAGCGACTACTGGTCCTTCCTGGAACCCCGGCTTGTGGAGGCCTGGCGCCTGCTGGCCGACGACGGCACCCTGTACCTGCATCTGGATTACCGGGAAGTGCACTACGCCAAGGTGATGCTGGACGCCATCTTTGGCCGGGCCTGCTTCCTGAACGAGATCATCTGGGCGTACGACTACGGTGCCCGGGCCAGGAACCGGTGGCCCACCAAGCACGACAACATCCTGGTATACGTCAAGAACCCGGCAAAATACCACTTCGATAATGCCGAGGTGGATCGTGAACCCTACATGGCCCCCGGGCTGGTGACGCCCGCGAAGCGCGAACTGGGCAAGCTGCCAACCGACGTCTGGTGGCACACGATCGTCTCACCCACCGGCAAGGAGAAGACCGGGTACCCCACCCAGAAGCCCGAAGGCCTGGTCCGCCGGGTCGTCGCCGCTTCCAGCCGCCCTGGCGACTGGTGCCTGGACTTCTTTGCCGGGTCCGGCACCCTGGGCGCCGTGGCCGCGAAGCTTGGCCGGAAGTTCGTGTGCGTGGACCAGAACCAGCCGGCGATCGACATCATGGCCAAAAGGCTCGGCGCGCACGCCACGCTGACCTCTTACCAGTCCCGCTGACCCGCTGCAGTCATCAGGGGCGGATGACTGCGGCTCCGGTGCCAAGCTCCTCGATCCGCGCCAGCATGTCGGGGGCAGTGAGGTTCTCGCCAAGCAGGTTGGGCTTGCCCGTGCCGTGGTAGTCGGAGGAGCCGGTGACCAGCAGGCCGTGCTTGGCAGCGAGCCGTCGCAAGAACGCACGGCCTTCTTCCGGATTGTCCCGGTGGTTGATCTCCAGGCCGGCCAGGCCGGCGTCGATCATGTCGCGGTAGGTCCGCTCTCCCACGATCCGTCCCCTGGCCGTGGCAACCGGATGGGCAAAGACGGGCACGCCGCCCGCGGCACGGACAAGTTCGACGGCGGTGGCCGGGTCCGGTGCGTAGTGCGGGATGAAGTACCGCGACCGGGAGGTGAGGATCGAGGCAAAGGCCTCGGAGCGGTCCTCCACCACGCCCGCCGCAACCAGGGCATCAGCGATGTGCGGCCGGCCGAGGGTGGCGCCGGGTGCCACGTGGTGGATCACGTCGTCCCACGTGAGCGGGTAGTCCTCGGCCAGGATGGTGACCATCCGTTCGGCGCGGGTCAGCCGGGAATCCTTCGCCTTGGTGATCTCCTCCAACAGGCCCGGGTGGGTGGGGTCGTGCAGGTAGCTCAGGAGGTGGACGCTGATGCCTTCCTCGGTCCGGCAGGAAACTTCCATGCCGGGCACCAGGGCCAGCCCGTTCGTGACGGCGGCTGCGGCAGCCGCGGCCCAACCCGCCGTCGAATCATGGTCGGTCAAGGCCACCACGTCCAGGCCGGCCCGGGCGGCCGAGGCCATGACGTCGGCAGGCGACTCCGTACCATCGGAGACGTTGGAGTGGGCATGCAGGTCAATCCTCACCTGTCCAGACTAGTGGACGGCGCACCTCCGGCACCGGAGCCTGTTCGCTTAGCCGCGAAGCTGGTGAGACGATGGTGCCGTGAACGATGCCGATAACACCCCGAACTCTGCTTCCCAGCCGCTGGAGGAGCGCGTCAACAACCGCTCGCAGCGGCCCAGTTCCAACGCTTTCAAGGCCTTCATGGCCAGCAACTGGGCACCGCCCAGCCAGGAACTTCCCCAGCGCGACGCCGTCGCCCGCTACGCCGCAACCCGGCGCAAGGCGATCTCCGCCCAGTTCAAAGGCGAACGGCTGGTCATCCCCGCGGGGCCGCCCAAGGTCCGCTCCAACGACTGCGATTACCGCTTCCGCCCGCATTCCGGTTTCGCGCACCTGACCGGTCTCGGCCTGGACCACGAGCCGGACGCCGTCCTGGTCCTGGACCCGGTGGAGGAAGGGAACGGCGACGACGGCGGCAGCCACCGCGCGACGCTGTACTTCCGGCCGCTGGCCGGCAGGGACACCGAACAGTTCTACGCCGACTCCCGCTCCGGCGAGTTCTGGATCGGGGCGCGGCCCACCCTGGAAGAGTTCGAGGCCCGCCTGGGGCTGCCCACCGCCCACATCGACCAGCTCGAGACGGCCATCACCAAGGACGTTGGCGCTCCGGAGATCGGCGGCATCTCCATCCGCCTGGTCCGCAAGGTGGACGAAAACATTGACGCCCTGGTGGACACGGCCCGGTATAACACCGCCAAGGACCCGGAAAACCTGGACCTTGAAGTCCTGGATGCCCTGGACGAGAAACTCAGCGAAGCGCTCTCCGAACTGCGGCTGCTCAAAGACGAGTGGGAAATCGAGCAGATGAAGACCGCCGTGTCCGCAACGGTTGAGGGGTTCGAAGAGGTTGTGAAGGCCCTGCCCCGGGCGCTCACGCATGCCCGCGGCGAGCGCGTGGTGGAGGGAGCGTTCTTCGCCCGTGCCCGCGAAGTTGGCAACGAATTGGGCTACGACACCATCGCGGCTTCCGGCAACAACGCCACCGTGCTGCACTGGACCCGCAACACCGGCCGGATCCACGCCGGCGACCTCCTGCTCCTGGACGCCGGTGTGGAGGCGGACTCGCTCTACACGGCGGACATCACCCGGACGATTCCTGCCGGCGGCACGTTCAGCGATATCCAGCGCAAAGTGTACGAGGCAGTCCTGGACGCCGCGGACGCGGGCTTCGCAGCCGCGCAGCCGGGAACGAAATTCCGCGATATCCACACCGCGGCGACCACGGTCCTGGCCGAACGCCTGGCTGAATGGGGCCTGCTGCCGGTCAGCGTGGAAGAAGCGATCAGCCCGGAGGGCCAGCAGCACCGCCGCTGGATGCCGCACGGAACCAGCCACCACCTGGGCCTTGACGTGCACGACTGCGCCCAGGCCAAGCGGGAACTCTACCTGGACGGCATCCTCACCGAAGGCATGGTCTTCACGATTGAACCGGGCCTCTACTTCAAGGCGGAAGACCTGGCGATCCCCGAGGAGTACCGTGGCATCGGCGTGAGGATCGAGGACGATATCCTCATGACCGCTGACGGCCCCGTCAACCTCAGCGCCGCCCTGCCGCGCAAGGTTGATGACGTCGAAAACTGGATGGCCGGCATCTACCGGACCGATGAGGCCTGACACAGGCAAATACGGATAAGAGCGTGGCCACCGGATTGAGTCCGGCGGCCACGCTCTTTTTGTACTGCCTTCGTTATTTGGGTAGTCAGTCGCTTTGACGCTCTGCGGCCCCGGGCGGCGCTACTGTCCGCTGCCGCCGTGGCGCTGATCATCATCCGGACCGTACTGCCCGGCCCGGTGCTCCGGGTTATGTCCCGTGGCGGAGTGGGCGGCCGCCTCGTGGGCGTCTTCCGGGCCGGCTGAGCCGTGCTGCGCGTCGTCAGCCGCGGGGCCCTGCGGCAGCCGGACGCCATACTGCGGGCGACCATCCGGCAGGTCGGGGTAACGCACCGCTCTGGCCGGCTGCGCCGGCTGCTGCTGCCCGTCGTCGTGCTGCTGTCCAACCTGCTGCTGGCTTTCGGCGTCCGGGTATTCGTGGCCTTCCTGCGCCGGTGCGGCAGGCGGCCGCTGGCCATAGGGATCGTTCCAGCCGGCAGGCCGCGCCGGGCCCTGGCCCGGGTGCTGCTCCTGACCGGGCTGTTGCTGGTGCTGCTGCTGGTACGGCTGGTTGTAGTAGTCATGCAGTGTATACGGGCCGTGTCCGGACGCCGCGTCCGAGCGGGACATCGGCAGCTGCTGCAGCAGGCGCCGGGCCTCGTGGGCTGCCTCGGGGGCCACGATGACGTCATAGCTCGTGGCCACCACCTGGCTGGTGGAGGTGAAGTCCCGCTTGCCCCGCTGCATCGCGTACGTGACGATGCCGAAGAGCATGAAGAAGGCAGCACCCATCAGCACCGACGTCATGATCGAGAAGTAGCCGGGCGAAGGAGCGAAGAAGGACAACATGACCCCTACGAACAGGCCGAACCACATGCCGCTCAGGGCGCCCGAAAGGGCCACCCTGGGGTAACTCAGGCGCCCCGTCACCCGCTCCACCATCTTCAGTTCATTGCCCACGATGGACACCATCTGGACCGGGAACTGCTGGTCCGCCAGGTAGTCAACCGCCTTCTGGGCGTCAAGATAGGAGGTGTAGGAGCCTACGGTGTCACCGGTGGGTACGGCCCGGGCGTCATCCGGTCCGTTGGGGCCGCCGGTCTTGGGAGCACCAAATATGTTGGACATACACCCATTCTTGCCCATCCAGATGGGTGCTGCCTGTAAATTCAGCTAAAAGAGAGCAGACTCGGTAGCCTGTAGTGGTGAGCACAACACCTACCCGTGTCTTCGTGGCACGCCTCCTGGGCCTGGACGTCTTCGACCCCTTGGGCGACCGCCTGGGCCGGCTGCGCGATGTTGTTGTGCTGTCCCGGGGAACCCAGGGAGCGCCGCACGTGGTGGGTATCGTGGTGGAAGTTCCGGGGAAAAAACGCGTCTTTGTGCCCATGACTCGCATCACCTCGATCGACCAGACACAGGTGATCTGCACCGGCCTGGTCAACCTGCGCCGGTTCGAACAGCGCGGCGCGGAAACCCTGGTGGTGGCTGAAATGTTCGACCGGCGAGTCACGCTGCGGGACGGCAGCGGCGACGCCACGATCGAAGACATCGCCATGGACCAGCACCGATCCCGGGACTGGTTCGTCAGCAAGCTCTTTGTCCGTCGCGGACACTCGCTGTCCCCGCTCAGCCGGCTGCGCCGCAACGAGACCCTGATAATTGACTGGGCCGACGCCCAGCAGGGTCCGCGCACCGAGCCGCAGGCTGCCACCCAGTTCGTGGCCAACCACGAGGACCTTAAGCCGGCGGACTTCGCCGAGGCCCTTCAGGAGATGAGCGACAAGCGCCGCTTTGAGGTAGCGAGCGAACTGCAGGATGAGCGGCTGGCGGACGTCCTCCAGGAACTGCCGGAGGACGACCAGGTGGAGATCCTCTCCGCGCTGGATGTCCAGCGCGCCGCTGACGTCCTCGAAGAGATGGACCCTGACGACGCCGCCGACCTCCTCGGCGAACTCCCCTCCGCCCAGGCTGAGGAACTGCTGCAGCTGATGGAACCCGAAGGCGCCGAGGACGTGCGCCGCCTGCTCGAATACGACGAGGACACCGCGGGCGGCCTGATGACGCCCGTGCCCGTTATCCTGCCGCCGGAAGCAACCGTGGCCGAAGCCCTGGCCCACGTGCGGCGCGAGGAGCTCTCCCCCGCGCTTGCGTCGTCGATCTTCATTGCCAGGCCGCCGCTGGAAACGCCCACGGGCCGTTTCCTGGGAGTGGTGCACATCCAGCAGTTGCTCCGCTTCCCGCCGTTCGAGGCATTGGGAAACCTCGTGGACAAGAACCTTGAGCCGTTGTCAGACCAGGCCCACATCAGCGAGGTGGCCCGGACCCTGGCCACCTATAACCTGAACTCCCTCCCGGTGGTCAATGACGCCGGCCGGCTCGTGGGGGCGGTGACTGTTGATGACGTATTGGATCACTTGTTGCCGGACGACTGGCGCGCCCATGATGGCGAAGCCCCGATAAGGAAGCTCGGTGGCCGCATTGGCTGATAACAGCGCTCCGAAGAACCCCAGCCAGCGGAACCTGGCCAAAGCGGAAGCGAAAGGCAGCCTTGACACGCCACTGAGTGGCCGGCAGCGGATCCTGCCAACGTTCCGCCCCGACCCTGACGCCTTCGGGCACGCCACTGAGGGGTTCGCCCGGTTCATGGGTACACCGCAATTCCTGGTGTACATGACGATTTTCTGCATCTTCTGGCTGGGCTGGAACACCTGGGCCCCTGCGGAATGGCAGTTCGACTCAAGGGACCTCGGCTTCACCCTGCTGACCCTGATGCTCTCGCTCCAGGCCTCCTACGCGGCGCCCCTTCTGCTGCTCGCCCAGAACCGGCAGGACGACCGTGACCGCGTATCGCTGCAGCAGGACAGGCAACGCGCGGAACGCAACCTGTCCGATACCGAATACCTCACCCGCGAACTTGCTTCCCTTCGGATCGCGCTGCGTGAGGTTGCCACCCGCGACTACGTCAGGGCAGAGCTGCGCTCGCTCCTTGAGGACATGCTGGAGGCACAAGAGGAACTCAGGACGCACGACGACTCCGGCCACGGTTCGCATGAGTCACCCCGGGACAAGGTAAAGGACAAACTGCGTGAGCAGCGGGACCGGCAACGCGGGCCCCGAACCCAGCAGATTCCCCGGGTTAAACCCGGCCATTCCACCAATGAACGCTAGTCCGGCCCTGATCGGCCGGCCATCCGCCGCACCAGCCCGAAAGCCGAGGCCCCTCCCGTGAGCGTCCCCATGGATCCGCCACCAGTTAGCGACTCCCCGCTGCTCCAGGATGTCAACAGCGCCCTGGCAACGGTCATCGATCCTGAGCTCCGCCGCCCCATCACCGAACTGGGCATGGTGGACTCCGTCCAGGTCTCCGACGACGGCAGGGTCACGGTGGCAGTCCTGCTCACCATTGCGGGTTGCCCGTTGCGGGACACGATCACCGCAGATTCCCGCAAGGCCCTCTTCGCCGTACCCGGCGTCACCGCCGTCGACGTCGAACTCAAGGTCATGGACCAGGCCCAGCGGGACGCCCTGAAGGAAAAGCTGCGCGGCCCCGGCGGCGCACGCACCATCCCGTTCAACCAGCCGGATTCGCTGACCCAGGTCTACGCGGTGGCCAGCGGCAAAGGCGGGGTGGGAAAATCCTCGGTTACCGTCAACCTGGCCACCGCCTTGGCCGCCCAGGGCCTGCGTGTGGGCATCGTCGACGCCGACGTCTACGGTTTCTCCGTTCCGGCGCTGATGGGGATCACGCAGTCCCCCACACAGGTGGATGACATGATCCTTCCCCCTGTTGCCTACGGCGTGAAGGTCATCTCCATCGGCATGTTCGTCACCGGCAACCAGCCCGTGGCCTGGCGGGGACCCATGCTGCACCGCGCGCTGGAACAGTTCCTCACCGATGTCTACTTCGGCGACCTTGACGCCCTGTTCCTGGACCTTCCCCCGGGGACCGGGGACATCGCCATCTCGGTGGCCCAGTTGCTGCCCAAGGCCGAGATCCTGGTGGTCACCACGCCCCAGGCGGCGGCGGCCGATGTGGCCGAACGCGCCGGTGCGATCGCAACCCAGACTGGCCAGAAGATCGCGGGGGTCATTGAGAACATGTCGTACCTCGACATGCCCGACGGCGGCCGGATGGAATTGTTTGGAAGCGGCGGCGGAACGGTCCTCACCGAGCGGCTCAGCGCGACACTCGGCGTGCCGGTGCCTTTGCTGGGCCAGATTCCGCTGGATATCCAGCTCCGCGAAGGCGGCGACGCCGGGGTACCTATCGTGCTCGGAAATCCCGATTCCGCGGCAGGTGGAGCGCTGGCGGGTATTGCGGCGCAGCTTGCTGCCAAGCCTCGGGGCCTTGCCGGGATGAAGTTGGGCCTTCAGCCGCGCTGAGCCGGCGTCCTAGGTGGCTTCTGTGTCGTACGGTGCGGTTTCACCGGGGGCGAGCCGCTGCACGATCCGTTCGGGCCGCTCGGGTGCCGGGCCTGCCACAGCTGCCGCGCCGGAAACCGCAGCCACCGCCGCCGGTGCACCGGCGCTGACGGGCTTGGTGTCGTCGTCGAACAGTGCTTCCTTGATGATGCGGCGGGGATCGTACTGGCGGGGATCGTACTTCTTCCAGTCGACATCGTCGATGTCGATGCCCACTTCTTCCTTGATTTGATCCCGGGCTCCGGAGGCCATCCGGCGGACTTCCTTGACCAGGTTTGCCAGCTTCTGGGTATATTCGGGCAGCCGTTGTGGGCCGATCACGAGAACTCCGATGATCAGCAGAATAATGAATTCCGGGCCGTTGATACCAAACACTTTAGGAAGATTACCCTCTCCGGGCTGCCAGTGACGATTCCCGTCCGGCGGACGGGGAAACAGGCCGCATCACGGGGTGAACAGCGCCGCAATCTTGTTGATTCCGCGCTCCAGCCGTGACTCCAGCGCTTCCCCGGGCTCCCCTGCCGACGGCTCGGGAACGGCCGCCGCAACACCCTCGGCGGCGGCGTCGGCCACATGTTTCAGGATCGGCAGGGCGTCGTCGGCCTGCCCGGCGGGCAGGTCCGAGCGGTACGTGATGGTGAGGCCGGCCGCCCTGTAGGTTGCGGATGCCGGGGAGGTGGCCCACGCCGGCGACGGGGCGGCGTCCTGGCTGGCAGGGTGCTGTTCGGTGACGGTGGCGTGATGGGCGCCGTCAGTGAGGCGCAGCTCCACCGCCGGCTGTCCTTCGACCAACAGCGCCTTGGCAGCTTCGAGGTGGAATCCCAGGGCCTGCAGGTCAGGGCAGGCCCAGCCTTCGGCACGCAGCGAAGCAAGTTGCGCAGAATCCAGCGGACGGCCGTCCGCCGGGGTCTGCGACGAGACATGGGAGAACGCGGCTTCCGTTCCGGACGTTTTGCCTGCCACCGGGTCTCCGGCGGCAGTGAAGGCCCCCACAGCCAGGACACCGGCTGCTGCCATAGTCCCTCCTGCGGTGAACGCCAGGGCACGGGCGGCCATCCGGCTTCCGCCGTGGCTCGCGGGCGGCTCCGGCTGCGCCGCGAGTTCGTGGGTGCGCGACAGCAGGCGTGCCGTCAGGTCCTGGCTGGCAGGCGGAACGGGGGCCTGCCGGAGGCGCTCAAGGTATTGCCGTTCCCGGCGGACAGTGGCAGCACACTCCTGGCACGCCTCAAGGTGGCTGCCGGAGCGCTGGTGCCTGCCGCCGAAAGGAAACTGGGACCTCATGCGCCGTTCAGAGGATGCCCGCGATGCGCGGCATGGAGAGCTTGCGGCGGCCCTGCTGCGGGCGCGGGTCACGGTGTGCCAGCTTTTCCCGGAGCATGGTCCTGCCGCGGTGGATACGGGAACGGACGGTGCCGAGCTTGACGCCGAGTGCCTCGGCAACCTCGTCGTAGGACAGGCCTTCGAGGTCGCACAGGACGACGGCGGCACGGAAGTCCGGCGGGAGTTCCTCCAGAGCCGCCTGGACATCGAGGTCCAGGTTGTTCAGCTCGAAGCTCTGCTCCGGGCCGGGCTCGCGGCCAGGCAGCCGGGACTCCGCATCTTCTGCCAAGGCGTCGAAGCGGATGCGCGTCTTCCGGCGCGCCTGGTCGAGGAACAGGTTGGTGGTGATGCGGTGCAGCCAGCCGTCAAGGGTGCCCGGCTTGAAGTTTTCCAGCGAGCGGAAGACACGAACGAACACCTCCTGGGTAAGGTCCTCGGCGTCGAACTTGTTCCCGGTCAGGCGGTAGGCCAGCCGGTAGACCTTCGCGGAGTGATTGGTGACCACTTCTTCCCAGGTGGGACGGACCCACTCATCATCGGGATTGTTGACTGCAGGGACAGGTGCCACTACTGAAGATGACATCGTCCACTCCCCTCGTGGAATGCTAACGCCCGGATACTGTTGACATCTCTGATTCGGCGCCGGTCACCTTTTGGATGAGCGGATACTAATCATGTCAAACTTGGCTGGGAATTTCCTGACCGCTGGGTAACTTCAGCCTTCGGCGCAACAGTTCCTTCCCGGGCCGGGAGGGCCGGACACAGTAGGCTAAAGGGGACACTCCCCCTTCACGCCCAGAAAGCGATAATTCATGAGCGCCGACAAGTCCAGCAGCTGGTCCTATGCAGAAGATCTGCCCGCTGAGGATGAGGTCATGCTTCGGGCCCGGGAACGCTCATTCGAATTAGGCGTAGGCGCCATCAGCCCCGGTGTCGGCGCCGTTCTCACGGTCCTGGCGGCTGCGTCGAAAGCCCAGACCGCCGTCGAAATCGGCACCGGCGCCGGCGTCTCTGGCGTCTGTCTTCTGCGGGGCCTTGGCCCGCACGCCGTCCTGACCACCATTGACGTTGACGTCGAACACCTCAGGGCCGCCCGCGAAGCGTTTGCCGAGTCCGGCAGTCCCGCCAACCGCACGCGCACCATCTCCGGCCGTGCGGGCGATGTCCTGCCGCGCCTCACCGACGGCGCCTACGACCTGGTCTTCATCGACGCGGACAAGCCCGGACTGCCCGGTTACGTGGAGCAGGCCATCCGCCTCCTCAAGAGGTCGGGCCTGCTGATCATCAATGACGCCCTGGACAAGGACAAGGTGGCCAATCCGGCCGGCCGCGAGGCCACCACCGTGGTGCTGCGCCAGGTGGGCAGGGCCGTCCGCGACGACGACCGGCTGGCTTCGGCGATGCTTCCCACCGGCGACGGCCTGCTGGTGGCCGTCAAGAAATAGTCCGGAAACAGGACAGGGCCCGCAGCACGAGGCCGCGGACCCTGTCCGGCAGGACTATTCGGTAACGCCTACCAGGCATTCCCTGAGGTTGGCTGCCTCGGCAGCATTCAGTTCGACAACGAGGCGCCCGCCGCCTTCGAGCGGGACGCGCATGATCAGGCTGCGGCCCTCCTTGGTGACTTCCATTGGGCCGTCGCCGGTGCGTGGTTTCATAGCCGCCATGAGGAATTCCCCTCCATTTTGTTCCAGGACTAACCAGCCCGGGCGGGCTGTGTCCGCATGTCGATCAGGCCGCTGTGGCGGGGTGGTGGCCGCCAAGGCTGCGCACTTTCTGGATGCTTGTGTCCTTGCTTACCTATCATTATCCCGGAATTACCCGCGCGTAGCTAATCGATGGACATTTCCGCGCACCTGCTATTCCTGCCCTGACCTGCGCGGAAGCCCCATTTGCTAGGGCGGATAATCGCCCCCGCCCGGCAGCTGGGCCCAGGCCCAGAGCCAGACGATCCACACGACCTGGAGCAGCAGGAACATGACCACCACGGTTCCGCGGTAGGCCCTGGACCGGGACAGGAAGACAGCTCCCAAGGCCAATGGAAACAGTGGCAGCAGCATCCTGAAGGTGCTGGTCTGCGGGTGCAGGAACATCAGCAGGTATCCCATGTAGCAGGCACACCAAAGCCGGAGTTCGGTACCGAGCCGCACCACAGGGGGAAGGAACAGCATCCCGGCGAACAGCGCCACGAAAACCACCGGGGCCAGCAGGCCCAGGACGGGCCCGAAAAGTTCGACGCCGGTATCGAACCAGGGCTTGAACGGCACCAGGTCCTGCCCCCGCCACACCGTTTCGGTCTTGGTGTAGGCCTGCGGGTCGCCTGTCGCGGCCCATGCTGCCGCGGGCCAGACCAGCGCTGATACACCGGCGACGGCGGTGAGGCCGGTCAGTGCCGCCAGGTCCAGGACCGAATGGGCTTCTTCAGCCGCATCCCGGACGGTACCGGGCCGTCGGCCGGCCCGGAAGCAGGCAACTGCCCGGAAGACCAGCAGCAGGCCTGCCATCGCCGCGAAGGGAACGCCCACAGGCCGGGACAGGCACAGCAGGAACACCACCGGGATGGCCCACAGGTACTGGCGGCGCAGCACCAGAAGCAGGGCCCATGCGAGCAGCAGGAGGGACAACGGCTCGGCGTACGGCACCTGCAGCACGGCCGACACCGGGAAGCTGGAAAAGAACGCCACGCCCCACAGGGCCTGGCCGTGGTCCGCCTTCTGCCGGAAGAGGAGATAGGCCAGCAACGCGGCTCCCCAGCCGGCCAGCATGGCGATCAGGGTGAGCGAAGCGGCCGGATTCAAGCCGGTGAGTCTGCTGAGGCCGCCGGCCAGGGCGGGAAAGAGCGGGTAGAAAGCCCACGTGTTTTCCTGCACGTTTCCGGCAGCGTCAGTGGGAAGGACGGAAGGGTAGCCGTTGGCGATGACCTGGGCATACCAGCGGGCATCCCAGATGTTGATGAAGTTCCAGTAGTCCGGCTTTGGCGGGAACCAGGGATTGACGCCCTGATGGAGCGCCGCGGCCATGAAGATGCACGCCGACACCACGCGGCTGGCCGCATACAGGACAGTGGTTTGGATCCACCACGGCCAGCCGCGGACGGCGGAGGCTGCCCGGTGGACAACATCGTTGGCAGACGCCATCGGGCTGCGGCGGGCCACCGTGCTCACGGGCCACCCGTCCCCGGTACGGCGGTGCCGTGGGCTTCCGCGGCCGCATCCACGGCGGTGCCGGGCTCAGTACGTGCCGGGTCCGCGGGGGTGTCCGGGCCGACGTCGGAATCCTGCGTGCCGTCGTCGGAATCCTGATCGGGGGCGTCTTGTTCCAAAGCGGCAAGCCGGCCGCGGAGCTCCGCCAATTCCCGGTCCCTGACGGCAAGTTGGTCCCGCAGGTCCTCCAGGACCTGGTCCACCTGGTCCATCCGGTAGCCGCGCAGGCCGAGCGAGAACCGCAGCTGGTTCACGTCCTCCGGCCCGGCGTGCGCGGGCAGCAGCACGGGCGGGAGGTTTGCGGGCGGATCTTCGAGGCCGCCGCCCAGCAGTGACGGCAGCCCGGCACCGCCGCTAACGCGGGAGCGCCGGCCCAGGCCGGCCCACAGGACCGCAGCCACCAGGATGACGGCGAGGAATACCAGAAAGAAACTCACCGTCCCATCGTGCCAGATCCATGGCCGCCGGCCATTGGCCCTCAGAGCGGATCCGCACCTGAGCGCGGACCCGGGGCTACTCCGGCCGCTGCTCCCCGCTCAGCGACGGGGTCACAGAGCCGTGAAGCACCCGGTCCACTGCTTCCGCGGGATCGTCAACGAGCTGGATGAGGTCCAGGTCCTTTTCCGAGACCATTCCTTCGGCCACCAGGGTGCCCCGGATCCATTCGATCATGGGGCCCCAGAACTCCACGCCCAGGAGCACGATCGGGAAGGACGTCACTTTCCGCGTCTGGACCAGGACCATGGCCTCGAACAGCTCATCCAGGGTGCCCAGGCCGCCCGGCAGCACAATAAAGCCCTGCGCGTATTTGACGAACATGGTCTTGCGGGCAAAGAAGTAACGGAAGTTGATCCCCAGGTCCACCCATTGGTTCAGGCCCTGCTCGAAGGGCAGCTCGATGCCCAGGCCCACCGATACGCCGTTGCCTTCCACCGTGCCCCTGTTGGCCGCCTCCATGGACCCGGGTCCGCCGCCGGTAATGACAGCGACGCCGGCCTCGGCGAGCTTGCGCCCCACCTCTACGCCCATTTCGTAGTACTTGCTGCCGGGCTTGGTCCGGGCTGAACCAAAAACGCTGACGGCCTTTCCGATGTCCGCCAGCGCACCGAATCCTTCGACGAACTCGCTCTGGATCCGCAGGACCCGCCAGGGGTCGGTATGGACGAACTGGCCGGGGCCCTTTGTATCGAGCAGATGCTGGTCAGACATTTCCACGGCGGCCTGCTTGCGGCGGAGCTCAAGGGGACCCTTGCGGCGTGGCTGGGAAGTCTTGGCCGGATCTGCGTTGGTACTCATTCCCCTAGGCTAACCTCCAACTCCAGGTATCTCTTGAATCACGATCGGCATGAACTTGGGGTGATTGGCGTCATAACCCTCCGTTGTTCGCTAGATTCTTTCCTATGACTACTCATGTGCCCGGCGATGCTCTCGTCTCCCTGAACGCCGTTAATAAGCATTACGGCCAGCTGCACGTTCTGAAGGACATCAACCTCCAGGTCCGCAAGGGCGAGGTTGTTGTGGTCATCGGACCCTCGGGCTCCGGTAAGTCCACCCTCTGCCGGGCGATCAACCGCCTGGAGACCATCGAGGGGGGAACCATCAGCATCGACGGGAAGGTCCTGCCGGAAGAAGGCAAAGAGCTGGCCAGGCTCCGCGCCGACGTCGGAATGGTTTTCCAGTCCTTCAACCTGTTCGCGCACAAGACCATCCTTGAAAACGTCACGCTTGGACCCATCAAGGTCAAGGGGGCGTCGAAGGCGGCGGCTGAAAAAGAGGCCATGGCCCTGCTGGAGCGCGTAGGCGTCGGCCAGCAGGCGCCCAAGCTTCCCGCCCAACTCTCCGGTGGCCAGCAGCAGCGCGTGGCAATTGCCCGCGCCTTGGCAATGAAGCCAAAGGTCATGCTGTTCGACGAGCCCACGTCCGCGCTGGACCCCGAAATGATCAACGAGGTCCTGGACGTCATGGTCCAGCTGGCCAAGGAAGGCATGACCATGATCGTGGTCACCCACGAGATGGGCTTTGCCCGCAAGGCTGCAGACCGTGTGGTTTTCATGGCTGACGGCCAGATCGTCGAAGACGAGGCGCCGGAGGAGTTCTTCACCAACCCGAAGAGCGACCGCGCCAAGGACTTCCTGTCCAAGCTCCTCACCCACTAAGCACACCGCACCCCTCCGGCCGCCGCGGGCGGCCGACCAATGAAAGGTATCTGATGAAGAACTTCTTTACCCGGAAGAAGCCACTGTTTGTAGCGGCAACCGCGGCGCTGGCTCTTTCCCTCAGCGCCTGTGGTGGTTCCGGAGGCGGCGGCACGGCTCCCTCCAGCTCGGACGAGGCTCCGTACAAGGTTGCTGACAACGTCACCCTGACGGGCAGCCCCACCTACGACGCCATCAAGTCCAGCGGCAAGGTCCGCATCGGCGTTAAGCAGGACCAGCCCGGCCTCGGCTTCAAGGACGCAGCGACCGGCGAGTACACCGGCTTTGACATCGAAATCGCCAAGTGGATCGCTGCATCCCTGGGCGTCAGCAAGGACAAGATCGAATTCAAGCCGATCCCGTCTGCCAACCGCGAGTCCGCCATCACCAACGGCGACATCGACTACTACGTCGGCACCTACTCCATCACGGACAAGCGCAAGCAGCTGATCGACTTCGCTGGTCCCTACTTCGTCACCGGACAGGGCCTGCTGGTGAAGAAGGACAACTCCAGCATCAACAGCGAGAAGGATCTCTCGGGCAAGAACGTCTGCTCGGCCACGGGTTCCACTCCGATCCAGAACATCAAGGCAAACTTCCCGGACACCAAGACCACTGAGTTTGATACCTACTCGCAGTGCGTCGAGGCACTCAAGAGCGGCCAGGTAGACGCGGTCACCACCGACCAGGCCATCCTGCTCGGCTACGCTGCCCAGGAACCGGACAGCCTGAAGGTTGTCGGCCAGCCGTTCACCACTGAAAAGTATGGCGTCGGCCTGAAGAAGGGCGATACCGCGCTGCGCCAGTTCATGAACAAGACGTTCACCGACGGTAACTCCGTGTGGCAGAAGATCTACGACCAGACGCTGGGCCAGTCGGGCACGAAGGTCGAACAGCCCAAGGTAGAGAACTACTAAACCAAAGTTGAGGGGGCGGCCACGCAGCCGCCCCCTCTTCCACTGTCGAAAGCGACGATTCTGTGAATACGCTGCTGAACAATTCGGATCTCTTCATAACGGGTTTCCGGAACACACTCATACTTTTCTTCTTCTCGGCGATCTTCGCCCTGGTCCTCGGGACCGTCGTTGCCGCCCTTCGGGTCTCCCCCGTTCCCGCCATGCGCGCGACGGCAACGCTCTACGTCAACGTGGTGCGCAATACCCCGCTGACGCTGGTTCTCTTCTTCTTCGCCCTCGGGTACCCGAAGCTGGGCCTGGTGCCGATCGACTTCACGACCGCCGCCATCATTGGCCTGAGCCTCTACACCGCCACCTACGTGGCCGAAGCTGTCCGCTCCGGCATTAACACCGTGCCGGTAGGCCAGGCCGAGGCTGCCCGCGCCATCGGCCTGCCCTTCACCCAAACACTGACCCTTGTGATCCTGCCGCAGGCTTTCCGCGCCGTCATCCCACCGATGTTCAGCGTGTTCATCGCCCTGCTCAAGAACACCACTGTCGCCGCCGGTTTCTCTGTCTTTGAAGCCGGCGCCATCCGCGCAAACCTCTCCGAGCGCGGCGAGCCCGCGCTGACCGGCCTGCTGTGGGTCGCCTTGGTGTTCATCATCCTTGTATTCATCCTTTCCGCGCTGCAGCGAAAGCTTGAACAGAAGTGGAAGGTTTCACGATGAGTTCAATCCTTTTTGACGCCCCCGGTCCCAAGGCACGCTCCCGGTACCGGCTTCTTGGTGTCGTTACCGCCCTGGTGATCCTGCTGATCGTCGGATTCGTCGTACTGCGTTTGGCCCAGAGCGGCCAGTTCGACGCGAAGAAGTGGCAGTTGTTCACCTTCCCGCTGGTGCAGCAGACCATTGCCCAGTCCGTCGGTGCCACCCTGTCCGCCTTCGCCACCGCGGCAGTCCTGAGCCTGATCCTCGGCGTGCTGCTGGCATTTGGCCGGTTGTCCGACCGGCGCTGGATCAGTGCTCCGTGCTACGGCTTCACGGAGTTGTTCCGCGCCGTTCCGCTGCTGATCCTGATGATGATCTTCTACTACGGCCTGCCCACCATCGGGATCCAGGGAATCACGCCGTTCACCGCCGTGGTTGCCGGCCTGGTGTTGTACAACGGGTCTGTCCTTGCCGAGGTCTTCCGCGCTGGCATTGAGTCGCTGCCGAGGGGCCAGAGCGAAGCCGGGTATGCGATCGGCCTGCCCAAGAGCAAGGTCATGACCAGCATCCTGCTGCCCCAGGCCGTCCGGTCCATGCTTCCGGTGATCATTTCCCAACTGGTGGTCATCTTGAAGGACACCGCTCTCGGGTTCATCGTTACCTACAACGAGATCCTTTTCCAGGCAAAGTACTTCGGCAGCCAGATCCAGTACGGATCACCCATTATCCCGGCAGCTATTGTTGCCGCCGTGCTCTATGTGGGAATGTGCCTGATCCTGGCCGCACTCGCCAAATGGCTGGAGCGCAGGCTCTCGCGCAAGCCCGGCGCAGCAGTCATACCAGCGGCTGCAGTTCCCGCCGAGGTATAACCAGCACCGGCTGCACCGTCGAGGGGAAGGGCCCGGAACCGTAAGGTTCCGGGCCCTTCCCGCGTTTCACCTCCGAGTCAGAGGCTCGTGCTCAACGGGCCGCCGTCCTAGCCGGCGAGCCACTCCTCCAGGGCCCGGAGGCACGTGCGGATGGCGTCGGCGGAAACGTGCTCGTTGTCCTTGTGCGCCAGCAGCGGATCACCAGGGCCGAAGTTCACCGCCGGGATGCCCAGTTCGCTGAAGCGGGCGACGTCGGTCCAGCCGTATTTGGGCTTGGGCTCGGCTCCCACGGCGGCAACGAAGGAGGCCGCAGCCGGGTGCTGAAGGCCGGGCCTGGCGCCGGCGGCAGCGTCGGTGCGGACCACGTCGAAGCCGGCAAGCAGTTCCCGGACGTGGGCTTCCGCTTGGTCCGGCGTCTTGTCCGGGGCAAATCGGTAGTTGATCTCCACCACGCATCGGTCCGGGATGACGTTGCCGGCCGTGCCGCCGTTGATCTTCACCGCATTAAGGCTTTCGCGGTAATCGAGGCCGTCAACGTTGACGGTACGTGGCTCATAGGCCGCGAGGCGGGCAAGGATGGGCGCCGCGGCGTGGATGGCGTTGCTGCCCATCCATGCGCGGGCCGAATGGGCCGCCTCCCCCATGGTGGTGGCTTCGAACCGGCTGGTCCCGTTGCAGCCGCCCTCCACTGTCCCGTCCGTTGGCTCCAGCAGGATGGCGAAGTCACCTTGCAACAGGTCGCCATGGTTCCGGACCAGGCGTCCCAGGCCGCTCTTCACCGCTTCCACTTCTTCATGGTCGTAAAACACAAACGTGACATCCCGCTTGGGCTGCCTGCCGCCGTCGAACAAGCCTGCCGCCAGGGCCAGCTGGACCGCCACGCCGCCCTTCATGTCAGTGGCGCCGCGGCCGTAGAGGATGCCCGCGCCCGGAACTCCGGAGTCCCACGTTGAGGGGACTGTGCCGCGGGAGCCCTCGGTCTGGGGCAGCGGGACGGTGTCCAGGTGCCCTGCCAGGATCACGCGTTCGGCCAAGCCGAGTTCGGTGCGGGCGATGATGGCGTCGCCGTCGCGAACTATGGTCAGTTGGGGGATCTCCGCCAGGGCGGCCTCCACGGCGTCTGCGAGCTGTTTCTCGTTGCCGGACACGCTGTTGATGTCCATCACTGCTGCGGTCAGCAACGCCACGTCCTGCTGCAGGTCAAGGATGGACACGGACGATTCGGGGGCAGTTTCAGCAGTCACGAAGCCAGTCTAGTTCGAACCGCCTGGCCGCCCCTCGATAGACTGGAGCACATGACTGAGACCGCTTCCTCCGCCGTGCCCGAAACCCTCACCACAGACCCCGATAACCGTTCGGCCTACGGCTTTGGCATTGCCACCATCGCCACCGGCGACGCAAGCATCCTGGACGTCTGGTTCCCGGCACCGGCGCTTGGTGTCGCGGCCGGGAACCTCCGTTCGGTGGAGCACGCCGACGAGGCCCTGACCCGCATTGCCGAGAACGGCGCGGACGAGGACCGCGGGACCGAGCAGAAGGTGGTCTTTGTCCAGATCAACCTCGATGAAGCCCCCGCGGACACCGCCGACGCCTACCTCCGCCTGCACCTCCTCTCGCACCGGCTGGTCCAGCCCAACACCATCAACCTCGACGGCATCTTCGGCAAGCTCCCCAACGTCGTGTGGACCAACTTCGGCCCCGCCCCCGTCGAAGGCTTCGAGCTGACCCGCGCCAAGCTCCGCAGGCGCGGCGCCGTCACCGTCTACGGCATCGACAAGTTCCCGCGCATGGTGGACTACGTGGTGCCCACCGGTGTCCGGATTGCCGACGCCGACAGGGTCCGCCTTGGCGCGCACCTCGCCGCCGGTACCACTGTCATGCACGAGGGCTTCGTAAACTTCAACGCCGGAACCCTGGGTACTTCCATGGTGGAGGGCCGCATTTCCGCCGGCGTGGTGGCAGGTGACGGCAGCGACGTCGGCGGCGGTGCGTCCATCATGGGCACCCTGTCCGGAGGCGGCAAGGAGAAGATCACCATCGGTGAGCGCGTCCTCCTCGGTGCCAACTCCGGAGTGGGTATCAGCATCGGCGACGACTCCGTTGTCGAAGCCGGCCTCTACGTCACGGCAGGCACCCGCGTACGCATCCCCGGGCCCAAGGACGAGGTAGGCGAAGACACCACCAAGATCGTCAAGGCCGCCGAACTCTCCGGCGTGCCCAACCTGCTGTTCCGCCGCAACTCCACCACCGGCGCCGTCGAGGCCCTCCCCCGCGCCGGACAGACCGTTGAGTTGAACGACGCCCTGCACGCCAACTGATCCTTCGGTGGGACGCAGACGCGGCCTGCGCCGCCTGGCGGTGCTGCTGCTTGCCCTCGCGCTGGCAGCGGGCGGCATCTATACCGCGGTGTACTTCGTGCAGCGTTCCGAAACCCTCGTTTCGGAACGCTGCACCGCCTCAGCCGGCAACCGCACCGGGGAGCTGGCGCCGGACCAGGCGGCCAACGCCGCCCTCATCACCGCTGTGGCTGTGCGGCGGGGATTGCCTGCCCGGGCTGCCACCATCGCCCTTGCCACTGCCATGCAGGAGTCAAAGCTCCGCAACATCGGCCACGGTGACCAAGCCGGACCGGATTCGCGGGGACTTTTCCAGCAGCGGCCATCCCAGGGCTGGGGTACCGAAGCACAAATCATGGACCCGTACTACGCCGTGAACGCCTTCTACGACGCACTGGTGAAGATTCCGGGGTACGAGGCACTCGACATCACGGACGCCGCCCAGCGGGTCCAGCGCTCCGCCCATCCCGAGGCCTACGCCCAGCATGAGGACATGGGGCGGGCGTTCGCCTCCGGCCTGACCGGCCAGACACCGGAAGGGGTCCAGTGCACGCTGCGCTCGGCAACGGCCGCAGGGGACGCGGCCGCGGTGGCGGGCGAGCTGGAGCAGGCCTACAGCGGCGTTGATTCCCAGGCTGACGGTGACACCCTGGTGGTGGAAGCCGACGGAGCGATGGCGTGGTCCATCGCGCAGTGGGCAGTCGCCAATGCAAAGGACCTGTCCGTGACCCGCGTTGACGTTGCCGGGAAAGCCTGGCTGCGTTCGGGCGGCAACGGCTGGCAGGATTCGACCACGGCGGACGGGCGGGTGCGCATCACGGTACGGCAGAACGACGGCGGCAGTTGAGGCTGCGGGGTCAGACGAGGATTTCCAGCACCGGCTGGACGTAGCTGCGGAACAGCTCAGGCTGGCTCATCAGGTCCTGGCTCATGATGATCTTGTCCGGTTCCAGGTACCAGGCCCGCTGCTCGTCCAGCGGCAGTTCGATGATGGTCAGGCGGAAATCCCTCGAATCCCGGCCGATTTCCATCAGCCTGTCATCCACCATGTCCGCAATAAGCTGGTCCGTTCCGCTGGCGCCCCGTTCCCCCTCCAGCTCGGCATACTCGCTCCTGCGTTCCCTGGCCCAGGTGAGGGCAGAGCCGAAGTGCGCCTGCAGGACCCGCTGCAGGGCAGGGGAATTGCCGAACGCCTCGAAATCCGGCGGGGAGAGCTCGGGCGCCGTCTGTGGGTACGCCTTGAGCAGTTGCTCCCACCAGGCCTCCCACTCGGTCTTCAGGGCACTCAGTCCACCGACCTCTGCGGTGAGGTGGGCGTGGTCGGCGGGCCTGACCTTGGGGGCCGCGTGGGACAGCATTGGACGGCCCACTCCGTTGAGGCCGGCCGCGTCCCGGACGTAGAGAGCAATCATCATCGGCCCGGACGTATCCGTGGTGATCTGCCATCCTGAACCGCTTGCGTGGTGCATTCAAAGTCCTTCCCTGGCCGACTTCTGCCGGGCGTCGTGCTGCAGTCCGGCGTACCGGCTTTCAGTCTATTCCCGCAGGCCATCCGCGGTAGTGCCGGACATGCTCCAGGTACGGCTCATCGTGCCAGCCCGTCCAGGTGCCGCTCAAGGACATCGCCGCACATCTGCGCAGTCATCCAGCCCGGCTGCAGCAAAGCGTGCATGCTCAGGCCGTCCAGCGTTGCCAGCAACCGCTCCGCCTCCACCACCAGGTTTTCCTGCGGTTCGTCCGGCAGCAGCGAGGCAACCACACGCCCGACGACGGCAGCGACCTCCCGGTGGCTGCGGTCCGCAACAGCAGCAAGGAACGGCCTGATCCGCGCCGCATTCTTGAAGGCCAGCCACGCGCACGCCTCCACCGCGCTGTCCTGGTCCAGGGGCAACAACCCGCCCAGCAGGGTTATAACGGCCTGGCGGTGTTCCGGGCTGCCCGGGCCGGCCCCGTCCACGGCGGGCAGCAGTCGTTGGAGCCGGCTGACGATGCGGTCCACCACTGCCCCGAATGAGAAGGCCAGGAGTTCCTCGCTTCCCGCGAAGTAGTGCCGAACGGAACCGACCGCCAGGCCTGCTTCGTCGGCCACTTCGCGCAGCGAGGCACGTTCCAGTCCGTCAACGGCAATGATCCGGAGAACCGCCTGGACCACGTCCTGCCGCCTGGCATCTGCATCAACAATTTTGGGCACCATCCTTAGTAGCACACTTGTGCTTCTTTCCGGGTGTCACATCGCGCCCGCCATCCGGAAAGCAGGGGCGGCCTGCGCCTGCCGTGGGATAGCGTTGAGGCATGAAAATCTTGGTTACAGGTGGCACCGGCTACATCGGTTCCCACACTGTTCTTTCCCTGCAGGAAGCCGGCCACGACGTCGTTGTCATCGACAACCTGGTCAACTCGAGCGAAGAGTCGCTGCGGCGGGTTGCCGAGCTCAGCGGCAAGGCCGCCGAGTTCCACCACGTCGACCTGGTGGACGAGGACGCCGTCGAAAAGGTCTTTGCCGGCAGCGCCATCGATGCCGTGATCCACTTCGCCGGCCTCAAGGCCGTCGGCGAGTCAGTACGGGAGCCGCTGAACTACTACTACAACAACCTTGTAGGCACCCTGAACCTGATCCGCGTCATGGACCGGCACGACGTCCGCTCCATCGTGTTCAGCTCATCAGCCACCGTCTACGGCGAGCACAACCCCATCCCGTACGTGGAAAAGATGGAGATCGGCGCCAACAACCCGTACGGGCGCACCAAAGAACAGATCGAGGACATCCTCTCAGACCTCGGCGCAGCGGATACCCGCTGGCACATAGCACTCCTGCGCTACTTCAACCCGGTGGGCGCCCACCCGTCCGGCCGGATCGGCGAAGACCCCCAGGGCATTCCCAACAACCTGGTCCCGTTCATCGCCCAGGTGGCAGTGGGCCGCCGCGAGAAACTCATGGTGTTCGGCGGCGACTACGACACCCCGGACGGCACCTGCCTGCGCGACTACATCCACGTCGTCGACCTGGCGGAAGGTCACGTGGCCGCACTGAACCACATCGCCGCGCGCACCGGCGTCTTCCGCTGGAACCTGGGCTCCGGCAAAGGTTCCTCCGTCCTCGAGGTCCTGCGCTCCTTCGAAAAGGCCGTCGGCCAGCCCATCCCCTATGAGATCACCGGCCGCCGCGCGGGCGACCTTCCGGCTTTCTGGGCGGACGCCACGTCCGCGCTGGCGGATTTGAGCTGGTCCACCACCAAGACCGTGGACCAGATGTGCGAGGACCACTGGCGCTGGCAGAAGAACAACCCGCAGGGCTACGCCTCCTGAACCCATCGATTGCTCCGCACTTGCCGTTTCGGAGACCGAAAACGACGAGTACGGAGCAATGGATGGTGATTAACGCAAAAACGGCCGCCCACCTGAGGTGGGCGGCCGACGTCGTCATGCCTGGCTTCAGCGGGCGGGGTAGTCCCGCTCCGGCTCGCCGATGTACAGCTGGCGCGGGCGGCCGATCTTGGTGTTCGGGTCGCTGATCATTTCACGCCACTGCGCGATCCATCCCGGCAGGCGGCCGATGGCGAACAGGACGGTGAACATCTTCTCCGGGAAGCCCATCGCCTTGTAGATCAGGCCGGTGTAGAAGTCCACGTTCGGGTAGAGCTTGCGCTGGATGAAGTAGTCATCGCTGAGCGCCTTCTCCTCCAGCCGCATGGCGATGTCCAGCAGCTCGTCGTTGCCGCCAAGCTTGCTGAGGATCTCGTGGGCCGTGGCCTTGACGATCTTGGCGCGCGGATCGTAGTTCTTGTACACGCGGTGCCCGAAGCCCATGAGGCGGACGCCGTCTTCCTTGTTCTTGACCTTCTCCATGTAGTCCTCGGGCTTGAGGCCCTCAGCCTGGATCTGGCGGAGCATCTTCAGCACGGCCTCGTTGGCGCCGCCGTGGGCGGGTCCGAAGAGGGCGTTGATGCCTGCGGAAACGGAGGCGAAGAGGTTGGCATTGGAGGAGCCCACCAGGCGCACCGTGGAGGTGGAGCAGTTCTGCTCGTGGTCCGCGTGGAGGATGAGGAGCAGGTCCAGTGCCTTGACGATGACCGGGTCCAGTTCGTACTGCTCGGCCGGCAGGCCGAAGCTGAGGCGCAGGAAGTTCTCCACCAGGTTCATGGAGTTGTCCGGGTAGAGCATGGGCTGGCCGATGGACTTCTTGTGCGCGTAAGCGGCGATGACCGGCAGCTTGGCCATCAGGCGGATGGTGGAAACCTCCACCTGCTCGGCGTTGAACGGGTCCAGCGAGTCCTGGTAGAACGTGGACAGGGCGGATACTGCGGAGGACAGCACCGGCATCGGGTGGGCGTCACGGGGGAAGCCGCCGAAAAAGCCCTTGAGCTCTTCGTGCAGCAGGGTGTGGCGCCGGATCTTCTGGTCGAACTCGTCCAGCTCGGTGGGCGTCGGCAGGTTGCCGTAGATCAGCAGGTAGGACACCTCAAGGAAGCTGGAGTGCTGGGCCAGCTGCTCGATGGGGTATCCGCGGTAGCGCAGGATGCCCGCATCGCCATCGATGTAGGTGATTGCCGAGGTGGTTGCTGCGGTGTTCATGAAGCCGGGGTCAAAAGTCACGGCGCCGGTCTGCTTCAGCAGCTTGGAGACGTCGTAACCCTCGTTCCCTTCAACAACCTGGATGCGCGGGAGCTTCAGCTCACCACCTGCATGGAGCAGGGTCGCAGCATTGTTGGTCTCAGTCATGGAGTCCCCTTCATGAGGCGTCTGGGCCTCTGTCGAAAGCTTGATCCAACATCAGGTGAGCCGCGCACTGATCCTGAGAAGACAGGTTCCAACACCCGGGCTGCCTTCTTGTAGAAAGCCACCATTGATAGTCACTTAAAAACTACCGCTCCTTGGCGGGTGTCACTAATCCGCGGCCAGCCGATACGGCCTAAAATGCCCCGGATGTGGGACGAGTCACACGAATATTACGTGCCCTTAGGAGCCCGCTCCTGCCAGCCGGGCCACCGCTGCGTCGATGCGCTCGTCGGAGCCGGTCAGGGCAACCCTGACAAAGCCGTTGCCGGCGTCACCATAGAAGACGCCCGGGCCCACCACGATGCCCAGGTCGGCGAGCCGGGCCACCGTGTCCCAGGTGTCCTCGCCCGCGGTAGACCAGAGGTACAGTCCTGCGTCGGATTCCTTGATCTGCAGGCCAAAGTCCAGCAGCGCAGGCACCAGCCGTTCACGCCGGCCGCGGTAGAGGTCCTTCTGGGCCTCAACATGCGCGTCGTCGCCCAGCGCCACCCGCATGGCCTCCTGGACCGGGTAGGGGACGATCATGCCCGCATGCTTGCGGCTGTTGACCAGGTTGGGCATCAAGCCGGGATCGCCGGCCACGAATGCCGCCCGATAGCCGGCCAGGTTGGACTGCTTGCTCAGCGAGTAGACGGCAAGCAGGCCTTGGTGCGAGCCGCCGGCCACGCGGGGATCAAGGATGCTGGGCACCCGCCGGCCGCCGCGCTGGACGTCCCAGTCCCCCCAGCCAAGCTCTGCGTAGCATTCGTCGGAGGCAACCACGGCACCCAGTTCACGGGCCTGGACCACCAGCGCTTTCAGGGACTCCGCGTCCCGCACGCTGCCAGTGGGGTTGCCGGGCGAATTGACCCAGATGAGGCGAACGCGGGCACGGGTGGCGTCGTCGAGCTCGTCCAGGTTATCCGTGGCCACCGAGGTGACTCCGGCAAGGGTTGCTCCGATGTCGTACGTGGGGTACGCCACCTTGGGGCGTACGACGACGTCGCCGGGCTTGAGGCCCAACAGCAGCGGAAGCCACGCAACGAGTTCCTTGGAACCCACCGTGGGCATGATGTTGCGGGGATCCAGGCCGGACACTCCGCGCCGCCGTTCGAACCAGCCGGCGATGGCTTCCCGAAGCGCCGGTGTGCCATGCACGGTGGGATAGCCCGGGGCGTCGGCGGCAGCCTTCAGGGCGTCCTGGACCAGTTGCGGCGTGGGGTCGACGGGGGTTCCGATGGAAAGGTTGACCGCTCCCCCGGGATGCTCGGAGGCTTTGGCCACGTACGGCGCCATGGCCTCCCAGGGGTAATCGGGCAGGGCCAGGCCAAACGAATTCACTGCTGCTGTCACGGCTTTCGTCCGGGTCAGTGGTCTTGGTTCTGCGGCGGCAGCGCGGCGATCATGGGGTGGTCCTTGCCCGTGTTGCCGATCTTGGCTGCGCCGCCCGGGGATCCAAGGTCATCGAAGAACTCGACGTTCGCCTTGTAGTAGTCAGCCCACTCATCCGGGGTGTCATCCTCGTAGTAAATGGCCTCCACCGGGCAGACGGGTTCGCAGGCGCCGCAGTCGACGCACTCGTCCGGATGGATGTACAGCGAACGCTCGCCCTCATAGATGCAGTCCACGGGGCATTCTTCGATGCATGCCTTGTCCTTAACATCCACACACGGCTGCGCGATTACGTACGTCACGTCCCTGGCCTCTCCACGTTGGGTTCCGGCGACCCGCCGGCACTTGCATCCGGCAGCACGGCCGGACTCTTGACATCTGAGCCTATTATCTCCCAGCCCGTTCCCGCGAACCTAGCCGGCGCCCTAGTATGAACTGGTGAGTCTGCCCGTCCCCGCGCCCGTCCGGTTCCTGTCGTCGGCTGCGCCCGGTACGCGTGTCGTGGTTCGCTACCGGATAGAAGGGGGCCTGACCGACGCCCTGGGCCACCTGCTGGCGTGCGACGCCGGTTCCTGCACCGTCCGGACCAGGCAGGCCGACGTCGTAATTCCGCTCGGGGGTGTCGTGGCTGCCAAGGAAGTCCCGCCCGCTCCCCCGCGGCGGCCGGGGCGCTAAGGCCCCCTCTTGAGGCGCTGAGGCCGTTGTTAACGACGAATGCCACCGGCCGAAGCCGGTGGCATTCTGTGCGTTCAGGGCGTTGTTATGCCTTGGCGCGGGCGCGGTTGGCCTTGGCGCGCTCGTTGGTGTCCAGGATGACCTTGCGGATGCGGATGGATTCCGGGGTGACCTCGACGCACTCGTCTTCGCGGGCGAATTCGAGGGACTCTTCGAGGGTCAGGTCGCGCGGGGGCGTCAGGTTCTCGAAGGTGTCCGAAGAAGCGGCACGCATGTTGGTGAGCTTCTTTTCCTTCGTGATGTTGACGTCCATGTCATCGGCGCGGGAGTTCTCGCCGACGATCATGCCCTCGTACACCTCTGAGGTGGGCTTGACGAAGAAGGAGCCGCGCTCCTGCAGGTTGATCATGGCGAACGGCGTCACAACACCGGCGCGGTCGGCAACCATGGAACCGTTGGTGCGGTACTCGATCGGGCCGGCCCACGGCTCGTAACCCTCGGAGATGGAGGCGGCGATGCCGGCTCCACGGGTGTCCGTGAGGAACTTGGTACGGAAACCGATCAGGCCGCGGGCCGGAACGATGAACTCCATGCGGCACCAGCCGGTGCCGTGGTTGGCCATGTTGGTCATGCGGCCCTTGCGGGCTGCCATGAGCTGGGTGACGGCGCCGAGGTATTCTTCGGGGACGTCGATTGTCATGTGCTCCATCGGCTCGTGGATCTTGCCGTCGATGGTCTTAGTGACAACCTGCGGCTTGCCGACGGTCAGCTCGAAGCCTTCGCGGCGCATCTGCTCGACCAGGATGGCCAGCGCGAGCTCGCCGCGGCCCTGGACTTCCCAGGCGTCGGGACGCTCGGTGGGGAGCACCTTGATGGAGACGTTACCGATCAGTTCCTTGTCCAGGCGGTCCTTCACCTGGCGGGCGGTGACCTTGGCGCCCTTGACCTTGCCGGCCAGCGGCGAGGTGTTGATACCGATGGTCATGGAGATCGCGGGATCGTCCACGGTGATCAGCGGCAGCGGCTGCGGGTTCTCGGCATCGGTCAGGGTCTCACCGATGGTGATTTCCTCGATGCCGGCGACGGCGACGATCTCGCCCGGTCCGGCGGATTCCGCCGGAACGCGGTCCAGCGCCTTGGTGGCAAGGAGCTCGGTGATCTTGACGTTCTTGAGTTCACCGTTGGCGCGGGCCCAGGCCACCGTCTGGCCCTTGCGCAGGGTGCCGTTGTAGATGCGCAGCAGCGCCAGGCGGCCCAGGAACGGGGACGCGTCCAGGTTGGTGACGTGCGCCTGCAGGACACCTTCGGGGTTGTAGGTGGGAGCGGGGATGTGCTCGATGATGGTCTTGAACAGCGGCTCGAGGTCCTCGTTGTCCGGGGCGGCGCCGTTGGCGGGCTGCTCCAGGGATGCGCGGCCAACCTTGGCGGCGGCGTAGACAACGGGAACTTCCAGGACCTTGTCCAGGTCCAGGTCCGGAACCTCGTCGGCAAGGTCGGAGGCCAGGCCCAGGAGCAGGTCCATGGACTCGTGGACCACTTCGTCGATGCGGGCATCGGGACGGTCGGTCTTGTTGACCAGCAGGATCACGGGAAGGTGCGCGGCAAGAGCCTTGCGCAGCACGAAACGGGTCTGGGGCAGCGGGCCCTCCGAGGCGTCAACGAGAAGGACGACGCCGTCCACCATGGACAGGCCGCGTTCCACCTCGCCGCCAAAGTCGGCGTGGCCGGGGGTGTCAATGACGTTGATGGTGATGGTCTCGCCGTTGGAGGACGGACCGTTATAGGCCACCGTGGTGTTCTTGGCCAGGATGGTGATGCCCTTTTCACGCTCCAGGTCACCGGAGTCCATGACGCGGTCTTCGAGGTGGTTGTGCTCGGCAAAGGAGTTGGTCTGCTTGAGCATGGCGTCGACCAGGGTGGTCTTGCCGTGGTCAACGTGGGCCACAATCGCGACGTTGCGCAGGTCACTGCGCGATGCAGTGGCTACCGCGGTGTTGGTGGTGGTTTCAGACATGCGTAATGGCTCGATTCAGTGGAGTCAGCTGTTGTATCGCGACATTTCCAACTGGAACGCACGACGGACAAGGCCCTTGGCACGGGGCGCCTGCATCTATTCTAGCCGGTGAGCCATTTATTGGCCTAAAATCCGCCGGGACCCGGGGCCTTCAGGTTGCGCCCCGCGAGGGCAGGCGGGACCAGAGTGTGACGAAATTCACTGACACTTCCCGCGGCGTGGCATGATTGCTGTGACGCAGCGCCCACCTTCAGAGCAAGTCGGAGACAACGATGCCCCGTGCCACGGCCATCACGCCCAGCGGCGCCGCCCGGGCCGCCACCATCGTGGCGTCCGGCCTCCTTGCAGCGTCCGCGGTCCTGGGGCTCGCCGGGTGCGGGTCGCCCGCCGGCAATGGCGTCAATTCAATGTCGCGGGCGGCGGCGTCCGGTGGACAAGCGCCGGCTGCCGCTGCCGTGAAGGCCAACGTGGCGGCCACGTCCCGGCTGTTGAATGCCGGGAACGGGAGGCTTGAGGCGGTGGTACCGGACATCAGCCGGACGGTCCTGCTGATTGGGGATTCCCAATCGGAGCCTCTGGACGGCTGGCCGCGACTGGGCCTGGCCGCCGCCGGGTACGACGTATATTTTTGCGGCCGGGGAGGCACTGGGTACGTCGCGGCAAACGGTGCCACCGGGAACTACGCTGACGCCCTGGAGCGCGGGGACTGGCTGCTTCCCTCAGGCACTCCGGCCCTGATCGTCGTCGAAGGGGGCGGCAATGACGCCGCCACCGGCGCAAGCAACACCCAAATTGTCCGCAACGCCGGGCGGCTGATCGCCGATCTCAAAACCCGCTACCCCGGCACACGGATGGCAATGATCGGAACCCTGGCACGGGGAGCAAACGACGGCGGCGGACGGCGGAGCGAGGTGGACGCTTTGCTGGGCTCCGTGGCTGCTGCCCATGGCATGCCTTTTGTTTCCACCGGCGACTGGCTTACCCGGTTCGGGCTGGCCAAGGACCTGGCTGACTCCGTCCACATGAACGCCCAAGGCCGCGTGGCACTGGGCGTGATCCTTGAACGCAGGCTCCGCGAGCTGGGGCTGGACCGGACGTCGGCCGCGGACCAGGGTTCCCTGGCGGCCGCCCCTGGCGGCGTCAGCGCGCTGCAGGACTGAAGGTTTAAGCAAGTGGAGSCGGGACCCAAGGTCCCGGCTCCACTTGCTTGGAGGGCTACGGCCTATGCCACTTCAGGCGGCAGCATCAGCTTCGCACCGGGGATGGCGTTGAGCAGCGCCTTCGTGTAGTCCTGCTGCGGCGCCTCGAAGACAGCGTCCGTAGAACCGGTTTCAACCAGCCGTCCCTTTTCCATCACGCACACATGGTCGGCAATCTGTCGCACCACGGCAAGGTCGTGGGTGATGAACAGGTAGGTCAGCCCAAGGTTGGCCTGCAGGTCGGCGAGCAGGTTCAGCACCTGCGCCTGCACCAGGACGTCGAGCGCGGACACGGCCTCGTCACAGATGATGACCTCGGGATCCAGCGCCAGGGCACGCGCAATGGCAACACGCTGCCGCTGGCCACCGGAGAGTTCGTTCGGGTACCGCTGCATGGCGGACTGCGGCAGCGCCACCTGGTCCAGCAGAGTCCGGACTTTCTTTTCCCGGCTGGCCTGGTCCCCGATCTTGTGGACGCGGAGCGGTTCTTCGATCGTCCGGTAGATGTTGTACATCGGATCGAGGGAGCCGTACGGGTCCTGGAAGATCGGCTGGACGCGCCTGCGGAACTTGAACAGTTCAGCCGGCTTCAGCACGGAAGTGTCGACGCCGTCGAACAGGATCCTGCCATCTGTCGGCTTCTCAAGCTGGAGCACCATCTTGGCCACCGTGGACTTGCCGGACCCCGACTCCCCCACGATCGCCGTCGTGGTTCCGCGCCGGACGTCGAAGCTCACGCCGTCAACGGCCGCGAAATCCGCCGCCTTGCCCAGCCCCTGGCGGAGCTTGTACACCTTCCGCAGGTCCTGGATCTGCAGGAAGGTATCAGACTTCGCTGTTTCCGCGGCCGGCGCCAGCAGGTCCGTCGTCTCCACACCCTGTTCCTTGGCCACCTGGATGCGGCGGCTGGCCAGGGACGGCGCGGACTCCACGAGCCGCTTGGTGTACGGGTGCTGCGGGTTGCGGAGCAGTTCCAGCGACGGACCCGCTTCAACGACGCGGCCCTGGTACATGACCACCACCTTGTCCGCACGCTCGGCCGCAAGGCCGAGGTCGTGGGTGATCAACAGGACCGAGGTGCCCAGTTCGTCGGTCATGGTTTCCAGGTGGTCCAGGATCTGCCGCTGGACCGTGACGTCAAGGGCCGACGTCGGCTCATCCGCAATCAGCAGGCGCGGCTGGCAGGACAGGCCAATGGCGATCAGGGCACGCTGGCGCATGCCACCCGAGAATTCGTGCGGGTACTGGTTGGCCCGGCGCTTGGCGTCCGGCAGTCCTGCCTGGGCGAGCACCTTGGCGATGTCGTCCGGCCCGCTGGGCCGGCCGTTCGCACGCAGCGTTTCCCGGACCTGGTAGCCGATCTTCCAGACCGGGTTCAGGTTGGACATGGGGTCCTGCGGGACCATGCCGATGGTGTTGCCGCGCAGTTCGATCATGCGCTGCTCACTGGCGTGGGCGATGTCCTCGCCGTCGAGCAGGATCTGGCCGCCGGATACCTTGCCGTTGTTGGGCAGGAGGCCGATGGCCGCCAACGCGGTGGTGGACTTGCCGGAACCGGACTCCCCCACGATGGCTACTGTTTCGCCGGGCATGATGGTCAGATGGGCGTCCCGGACGGCCTTGACTTCACCGCCACCGGTCTTGAAGGTGATGGCGAGGTCCCGGATTTCGAGCAGCGGCCTGACCCCGGTGGTGCCGGCCTCATCAATGCGGACGTCTGGAGTTGTCATCTCTTTATCTCTCATCGCTGACGGCTCTTCGGGTCGAGGGCGTCGCGCACGGCGTCACCCAGCATGATGAAGCTCAACACGGTGATGGACAGCGCCGCAGCCGGGTAGAGCATGATTTCCGGCCGGGTCCTGATCGACGCCTGCGCACCGGCGATGTCGTTGCCCCAGGACATGATGCTCTGCGGAAGGCCGATACCCAGGAAGGACAGGGTGGCTTCTGCCACGATGAACACGCCCAGTTCCAGGGTGGCCAGGACGATGATGGGTGCCAGGGCGTTCGGCAGGACGTGGCGGATCAATGCCCCGAACTTTGAAACACCCAACGCGCGTGCGGCGGTGACGAAGTCCGCGTTGCGTACCTCAATCACTGCGCCGCGGGTAATACGGGCCATCTGCGGCCACGCGAGGAGCGAGATGACGAATACCACGGTCCACACGCTCTTGTTTTCCCGGAACAACGGAAGCTGGGTAATGACCAGCGCACCCAGGACCAGCGGCAGGGCGAAGAAGATGTCGCCCAGGCGTGCGAGCACGGCATCGATCCAGCCCCCGTAGTAGCCGGCGAGGGCGCCGAGGGTCACGCCGATGACCAGGACGCAGAGGACCGAGAGCAGGCCCACGGAAAGCGAGGCCTGCGTGCCATGGATGACCCTGGAGTAGACGTCGCAGCCCTGGAAGGTGAAACCGAACGGGTGCCCGGCGGTGGGGCCGCCTTCGGAGTTGGCAAGTTCGCAGCCATCGTTGGGGGGCGTGGACGTGAACAGGCCGGGGAACAGCGCAATCACGACCAGGGCAAGGATCAACAGTGCCGAGATGATGAACAGCGGACGACGGCGGAGCTTGCGCCACGCGTCTGCCCACAGGCTGAGCGGGGCCTGGTCAGTCTTGACGGCGTCCGTTGCCTGCAGTGGCGTCTCTTCAATGGGGGCCACGAAGTGGCTGTTATTACTGGTCATAGCGGATCCTCGGGTCAAGCCAGGCGTACAGGAGATCGACAAGCAGGTTGGCCACTACGAACACCAGCACCAGCACGCTGACGATGGAGACGATGGTGGGGCCTTCACTGCGGAGGACTGCCTGGTAGAGCTTGTTGCCTACGCCGGGAACGTTGAAGATGCCCTCGGTAACGATGGCACCACCCATCAGGCCGCCAAGGTTCGCGCCCAGGTAGGTAACCACCGGGATCAGCGAGTTGCGGAGGATGTGCGCCAGAACCACCCGGGGCCGCGAGAGCCCCTTGGCGGTGGCGGTCCGCACGTAATCGGCGTTCATGTTCTCGCTCACGGACGCACGGGTCAGGCGGAGAACATAGGCAAAGGAGACGAGGCCCAGGACCACAGCCGGCAGCAGGAGGGTGCCCCAGTCGGCATTGGCGCCCACAGTGGGTTTTGCCCAGCCCAGCTGCACGCCAAAGACGAGCTGGAAGACGAAGCCCAGCACGAAGGTGGGAACTGCGATGACCACCAGCGAGGCCACCAGGACGGTGGAGTCGAACCAGCCGCCGCGGCGAAGGCCCGCGAAGACGCCGAATGCGACGCCAAAGACTGCCTGGATGGCCAGCGCCTCGACTGCCAGCATGGCCGTCACCGGGAAGACCCGGGCGAGGCTTGCTGCGATGGGCTGGCCGGTGAAGTCGTTGCCCAGGTTGAAGGTGAAGAGGTTCTTAAGGAACAAGCCGTACTGGACCCAGAAGGGCTGGTCCAGGTGGTACTGGCTGCGCAGGGTGTCAATGACTGCCTGCGGGGGCTGCCGGTCGCCGAACAGCGCGGCGATGGGATCGCCGGGCAGTGCGAAGACCATGTAGTACACCAAGAGGGTCGTGCCGATGAAGACAGGGATCACCTGCAGGAGTCGGCGCAGGATAAACCGGATCACAGGATCACCTGCCTTCCGGTAAAGGGAAAAACGCGTTCATGAATGCCTTCCTGCCGCTTGCAAGCCAATGGGGGCCCGGACGTAACCGGAACCCCCATCAGCCTTCGGCAAGTTAGATCTGGGCCTACTTGGCGGTGATGCCGTAGTAGAGGATTTCACCGTTCCAGCCGGTCTCGGCCTTCACGATGTTGTTGCTCCACACGATCGGCCGTGCCTGGTCCCAAAGCGGCAGGCCGGGCAGGTCCTGGAACAGGATCTCCTGTGCCTGGTTGAACTTGGCGTTGGCCTCGTCGGTGCTCTTGGCGGCAAGGCCCTCCTTGAGGAGCTTGTCGAACTCGGGGTTCGAGTACTTCTCGTAGTTGGAGGAAGCGCCCGTGGCCCAGACCGGTCCCAGGAAGTTGTAGAGCGACGGGTAGTCACCCTGCCAGCCCGCACGGGTCAGGCCCGGCAGCTGCTGGGACTTGCGCAGGTTCAGGACTTCGGCGAACTTGGCGAACGGCTGGATTTCAGCCTGGATGCCGAGGTTGTTCTTGAAGCCGTTGGCGACGGCGTCGATCCATTCCTTGTTGCCACCGTCGGTGTTGGAGGCGATCTGGAGCGGCTTGGAGGCGTCGTACGGCTGGATCTTGTCGGCCTGGGCCCACAGATCCTTGGCCTTCGCGGGATCGAAGTTCAGGACTTCGCTGCCCTTGATGCCTTCCTTGAAGCCGTCGATGACCGGCGGCGCGAAGGCCTTGGCCGGGGTGCGGGTGCCGTTGAAGACCACCTTGGCGATTTCCTCGCGGTTGATGGCGTAGGACAGAGCCTGGCGGCGCAGCTTGCCGGCTTCTCCCTGGAAGTTGGGGTTGTAGCCCGGGATGTTCAGGGTGGAATCGGTGGCTACGGGCTTGGTGGCGTTCCGGTCCGGGAAGTCGTTGACGTAGGTCTTCAGGGCGTTGGACGGCAGGACGTCAGTGATGTCCAGGTTGTCCGACTGAAGGTCGGTGTATGCGGGGCCCGGGTCGGTGTAGAACTTGAAGGTCACGCCGCCGTTCTTGGCCTCGCGGGTGCCCTTGTAGTCGGCATTCTTCACCAGGGTGATGGACTGGTCATGGACCCAGGAACCCTGCTTTTCGAACTTGTAGGGACCGTTGCCTACCGGGTTTTCACCGAAGGTCTTGGGGTCTGCCAGAGCGGCGGAAGGAAGCGGGTAGAAGGCGGAGTAGCCAAGGCGCAGGGACCAGTCGGCCTCGGGCTGGGCCAGCTTGACCGTGATGGTGGAATCATCTATTGCCTGCAGTCCGGACATGGTGTCGGCCTTGGGGGCCGGGGTGGTGGTGGTCTTGCCGTCAGCACCCTTGACCGAGTTAACGGCCGAGACGTCCTCGTAGCCGGCGATGGACTCGAAGAAGAAGCCGTTGTTCTGCAGGTTCTTGGAGTTCGCGGCGAAGTTCCAGGAGTCAACGAAGGTCTTCGCCGTGATGGCTTCCCCGTTGGTGAACTTGGCGCCCTGCTTGACCTTGATGGTCCAGTTCTGGGCGTCGGACGACTCGATGGAATCGGCCAGTGCGTTAACTGCCTTGCCGTTGGCGTCGTAGCTGCGAAGGCCTTCGAAAAGCAGGTTTACGACGCGGCCGCCGTAGACCTCATTGGTGTTCGCCGGCAGCAACGGGTTTTGTGGCTCATTGCTGTAAGCGGTGATGACCTTGTTCGGATCGCCGGCAGCGGTGCTGGACCCGCCAGTGCTGCCGCCGCCGCCGCACCCGGTCAGGGCAAGCGCGGCGATTGCCACGATGCCCAGTGCTTTGGAAGTGCGCGTGAAACGCATTCCGCCTCCTATGAGTTGTGGGAGAGAAATATTGGGGAAATCTTGTGCTTCCCCGCAGGTTGGACACAGCTGACCGCTGTGACGAAACCTACATATACGGGTTAGCCTAACCGCACGAAGTCCGAATACTGGTACTCCGTTGCCAAACCGTGACCGGAGCAGTCCAATACCCCGCGACGTGGTGGGCAGTTACGCACGTCACATGCTACTCGCCGGTACGCTGGACGGCGAATCGGCCGCGTGAGCGTTCACGTCCCGGCGCGCCTGAACCCGGCAAACTGCCTTTCAAACCTAGGCCAGACGCCAGTCCCAGACGTTCCACCAGACGCCCACCGGGCCCGGGCTGGTTTTCACGCCGGCCACACGGGAGTTGAACGCGGTGGTGCCCAGGGTTTGGTAAAGCGGCAGGCCGTAAGCGTCCTCCCAGATGTGCCTGTCAATCTCGGCAAGCAGCTCATCCTGTTTGCCGAGGTCCGTGGTCACGGCCAGTTGCGCCATCACTTTGTCCGCATCGGCGTCGGAATAGCCCGTGAAGTTGCTGCCGCCCCCGGTGCGGAAGATCTGCGGCACCCGGCTTACTCCCGCTTCCGTGCCGATCCACCCGGACAACGCCGCGTCATAGCCGCCCCGGCTGAGCGAAGCCGCCCAGTCGGCGCTTGCCTGGCCGCCGTCTTCCACCCGGAAGCCCGCACGCTCCGCTGAGTCCCGGATCAGGGCGAACGCCCTGGCACGGTTGGGGTTGTCCCGGTTGTACAGGATCCGCACGGTGGGCGTGGCCCCCTTCAGGAGACTCCTGGCGGCATCGATGTCCACCTCGGCGTAATCCGAGGAACCGTTCTTCTTCACCGTGTCGGCGTACTTGGGCTGATCGGGCAGGAAGACTTGGGAGTCCAGCGGCTTGTCGTCCAGTGATTGCCCGCCCAGCACGGCATCCACGATTTCCTGCCGGGGAACCGTTTTGAGGAAGGCCTCGCGGACGTCCTTGTCCTTGAACGGCCCGGTGAAGTTCAGGTCCAGGTGGTCGTAGCCGGCCTGCTTGTAGCGCTGCACGGTGATGCCCTGGCCGGACAGGCCCGTGAGCAGTGCGTCAGTGGCCGCCGACGGCTGTGGCGAGATGATGTCCGCCTGCCCGTTGCGCAGGGCATCGACGGCGGCGGGCACGGCCCCGGTGAACCTGACGTTGATCTCATCCAGCCAGGGTTCCTGGCCCCACGTGTAATCCCGGTTCCGGACCAGTTTCATGGAGACTTCCGGCACGATGTCCTGGACGATGTACGGACCGTTGGAGAGGTACAGCGCGGGGTCGTCCGGAATCTTCTTCGCGTCGAAACCGGTGTTCCAGAAGTCGCTGACCTTTTTGAGCTCAGGGATGATCACCGGTTTTTCCGGGTTGCCACGCGGAGTGTCCTTGAGGAGCTTAACCAGGTCCTCCTCGTCGGTGAGCCCGCTCTTGGCTGCAACAACGTGGGCCGGGAGCCCGACGTCGAACGCCACTTCCCAGTCGGCGTACGGCGCCGCGTACTCGATGGTGATGGATCTTCCGTCGGAGCCGATTTCCGGAAAGACGGTGCCCGCCAGGCCGGTGGCATTGGAGGCGGTTGCGAAGTACTTGGTGCCTTTGCCGGTGCCGGGGTCGACGTCGTCGAAGTAGCCGGACCCGGCGGCCCAGCTCAGCAGGAGGTCGGCTGAGCCCACCTGAGCCCCGTCGGACCACTTCACTCCCTCGTTCACGGTGTATTTCACCTTGAGGGGCTGGTCCGAGACTTTTTCGTAGTGCCCGAACTTGTCGTTCCGGACCACCTTGGAGCTGTCATCGAGGAAGAAGAAGCCGGAATGCGTGATGGCGCCAATCTTCGTGTTGATGTCGGTGTTGCCGTTTGCGCTGAACGGGTTGAAGGACGAGAAGGCGTTGACTTCCGCGACGGTCACGCTGCCGCCTCGCTTGGCCTCCCCCACCACCACCGACGGGGCGCCCCCGCCGGAGCATCCGGCCAGAACCAGGACAGCCGCCACCGCAGCAGTGAGCAGTTGCATCAGGCGCCTGACCGGCATGCCGTCTCCTTTGTGTTTTCCCTCTTCGGAGGGGAACGGGTCGCCACGAACACGCCCTGTAAAATCAGGATACGCGGTGCCGCTGCCCAGTCATCGAGTCCTGTCCCCCTCCATATCAAACGGGGGCTTCCGGAGCAGTTGACCCCGGCTTCAGGCCAGGGTGTCCTGCTTGAGGCAGCCGGGAGATACCACCCTGATCGTGCTCGGCGGATTGTTGACCAGCGCCGCCACGGGGCGCACCGGCCGTCGCTGCAAATCACCGCCGCAGTTAGGACAAGACCTGTTGGGGAAGCGCTCGACGCAGTCCGGGCACCAAGTACATTCAAAGGTGCAGATATAGGCAGCATCGGAAGGCGCAATGTCGCGGTCGCAACATTCGCAGTTGGGGCGGATCTCAAGCATCCAACAACTCTAAGTCGGCTTCCTGCACGCGAATGCCCGACCAGGCATCGAACCGGAACCCCACCACGGACATCTCTGCCCACGAGCCATCGACAGGGTGGTTAGGCTGGGTGGATGGCGACCGTTATTCTCGTGCGGCACGGCCGCACCACAGCCAATGCCACTGGACTGCTGGCCGGACGGGCCGCTGGCGTCAGCCTGGACCAAATCGGGCGGGACCAAGCGGCCCTGACTGGGGACCGGCTCGCGCCGGTGCCTTTGGTTGGGGTGGTGTCGAGCCCGCTTGAGCGTTGTCAGCAGACCGCCCGGCTCATCCTGGATCGCCAGGCAGGCGCGCCGTTCGCGCCGGTCGATCCCGATCTTACCGAGTGCGATTACGGCCAGTGGCAGGGCCGCCTGCTCAGTGATCTCGCCACCGAGGAACTATGGCCGGTTGTGCAATCCCAACCGTCCGCCGTCGTCTTTCCGGGCGGCGAATCCATGGCCGCGATGCAGGCCCGGTCAGTGGCCGCTATTCGACGCCACGATGCAGCATTCGAAGCCGAGTACGGGCCAGGGGCCGTGTGGGCTGCGGTGAGTCACGGTGACATCATCAAGTCAATCCTCGCTGACGCGTACGGCATGCACCTGGACCTGTTCCAGCGTATTAACGTCGGCCCGGCATCCGTCTCGATCGTGCGCTACGGTGCTGATCGGCCGAGCGTCTACGCGACCAACACCGATGCGGGTGACCTGTCATGGCTGTCGAACGGCATCCACTCCGGCGATGCGCCGGTGGGCGGCGGTGCAGGGCAAACGGCGCCATGAACCTCATGTGCCTAGAATACTGACATGCCTACACGTGTTCACGAGTTTGACTGGCCTGATCGGGTGGTTGTTGGCACCGTTGGCGTTCCGGGGGCGCGTACGTTCTACCTGCAGGTGCGCGCAGGGACGCAGGTGGTCAGTATTGCCATGGAGAAGCAGCAGTCGGCCCTGCTCGCGGAGAAGATCGACGAAATTCTCGACCAGCTCATCACCGTCGAAGGCAACCCCTTCAGCGTTCCCACGGGCACTCCCATCGAACTGGTGGACAACGACCAGCTCGAGGCCGTCCAGGAGCAGTTCCGCACCGGCGCCATGAGCTTAGGGTGGGACCCAACCACCGCTCAGGTCGTGATCGAGGCGCACCCCATCACCGATGCCGATGCTGATGCTGATGACGACGAATCGCTCGACGAGGACAGGGCTGAGGAGTCCGAGATGCTGCTGGTGCGAATGCCGGTCGGTACGGCCCGTGCCTTTGCCAAGCGCACCCGTGAGATCGTGGGCGCCGGCCGTCCGGCGTGCCCGCTGTGCGGCTACCCCATCGACGCCGACGGGCATACCTGCACCTTTCCCGAGGTCTGATGCCGGCGCCGGACCTGGCGACTGCGGAGCTGACGCTCACCGGCCGCATCACGACGGCCTCAAACGCCACCTTCCTGGGCAGCATCGGCGACACGACGGTGGTCTACAAGCCGATAGCCGGGGAGAAGCCGCTGTGGGATTTTCCAGACGGCTTCCTTGCCCACCGCGAAGTTGCCGCGTACTTGGTCTCGGAGGCCCTCGGCTGGAACGTGGTGCCACGAACCTGGCTGCGCGATGGTCCGTTCGGCGAAGGAATGGTGCAGCTATGGCAAGAGCAAGACCCCGCCCAAAGCCCCGTGGACTTAGTCGCGACGGAGCATGTGCCGGAGACGGGCTGGAAACAGGTCCTCGAGGGTCAGGATGAGACGGGGCGCATGGTCGCCCTCGTTCACGAAGATTCGCCGGCACTCAGGCGCATGGCGGTATTCGACATCATCGTCAATAACGCCGACCGCAAAGGGGACCACATTCTGGCGATGGCCCACGGACACCGCCACGGAGTAGACCATGGGCTCACTTTTCACAGTGACCACAAGCTGCGCACGGTGCTGTGGGGATGGGTGGGAGACGCCCTGACCGCCGAGGAAAGCGCCGGCATAGACCGTGTCAGCGAAGGACTGGACGGCGGACTGGGCACTGACCTGGCGGACTTGCTCAGCTCAGAAGAAATCGCGTCACTCGCCGCGCGCTGCGCCCGGTTGCGCGTGGCAGGGCGGTTTCCGGCTCCCAGCGGTGAGATGTCGGCGGTGCCCTGGCCGTTGTTCTAAGGGAATTGCGGCTGCTGGCTTGACAGCTCGTTGTGAAGCAAACTGAGGCCGGCTTGGCAAGGGGTGGCCGAAAGCGCATAGCCGCCAGGAACACGTGTTCTTGGCGGCTATCGCATTGGCCTGCTGGATCAGGAGCTAGACGTTGAAGCGGAACTCCACCACGTCGCCGTCGGCCATGACATATTCCTTGCCTTCGATCCGGACCTTGCCGCGGGACTTTGCCTCGGCCATGGAACCTGCGTCGACGAGGTCATTGAAGGAGACCACCTCGGCTTTGATGAACCCGCGCTGGAAGTCAGAGTGGATCACACCGGCGGCCTGTGGTGCTGTATCGCCCTGCCGGATGGTCCAGGCGCGGGTCTCTTTCGGCCCGGCGGTGAGGTAGGTCTGCAGCCCCAGCGTATGGAAGCCAACACGGGCCAGTTGGTCCAGGCCGGATTCGTCCTGGCCGTTCATCTCGAGCATCTCGCGGGCTTCCGCCTCGTCCAGTTCAACGAGGTCTGATTCCAGCTTCGCGTCGAGGAAGATGCAGTCGGCCGGAGCCACCATGGCCCGCAGCTCTTCCTGCTTTTCCGGGCTGCCCAGGATTCCCTCGTCCGCGTTGAAGACGTAGATGAAGGGCTTGGCCGTCAGCAGGCCGAGTTCCTTCAGGTGCTCCATCTCCAGTTTGTCGCTCTTGATCGAGGAGAAGATGGTGTCGCCGCGTTCCAGCACTGCCTGGGCAGCCTTGACGGCGGCCAGTTCGGCGGCTTCGCGCTTCTTGATCTTGACTTCTTTTTCGATCCGCGGGACGGCCTTCTCGATCGTCTGCAGGTCGGCGAGGATCAGCTCGGTGTTGATTGTCTCCATGTCGGACCGGGGGTCCACCTTGCCGTCGACGTGGATGACGTCGGGGTCATCGAACACGCGGACCACCTGGGCGATCGCCTCGGCCTCGCGGATGTTGGCCAGGAACTGGTTGCCCAGTCCTTCGCCCTCCGAGGCGCCCTTGACGATGCCGGCGATGTCGACGAAGGACACGGCGGCGGGAAGCACGCGCTGGGATCCAAAGATGGCGGCCAGCTTCTCCAGCCGCGGATCCGGCAGGTTGACGACGCCGACGTTGGGCTCGATCGTGGCGAACGGGTAGTTCGCCGCGAGCACCTGGTTGCGGGTCAGTGCGTTGAAAAGAGTTGATTTGCCGACGTTGGGCAGGCCGACGATGCCAATAGTAAGAGCCACGAGCATTGATTCTACCCGCCGGTTCCCTGCGGCCAGTACCCGGGAATGTCACTGGCCGTGATTGTCAGAGGCCCGTGCAACAGTGAAGCCATGGATGCTTTTGCCTTGATTCTGGCCCTTCTCATGTTGCTGCTCGGTGCAATCGCCGGTGCAGCCGCCACGTATGTCCTGCTGCGCAGGAACTCACGCGGACTGGAGGCGGACTTTGACGGAGTCTCGTCCCGTCTTTCGGAGGTGACGGCCCAGCTGGCAGCGGCCGACGCCGAGCGGCGGCTTTTGGCCACCCAGAACCGTGAGCTGGGCGAGGCAAGGACTCAGGACGGCAGCGTGCTGCGTGCACTGGCGCCGGTGGCCGAGAAGCTGTCCGCGGTCCAGCAGCAGGTGGCACTCCTGGAACGGGACCGGGTGGAACAGTACGGCCAGCTTGCACAGCAGTTGCAGGAAGCCCGGCTGTCCGACGAACAGCTGATCCGCTCCACGCACGCCCTGGAATCTGCCTTGCGGTCAAACAGCGCCAGGGGCCAATGGGGCGAGGTACAGCTTCGGCGCGTCGTGGAGGCCGCGGGGATGCTCCGCCACGTGGACTTCGTGGAGCAGGTCCACAGTGCGGGCCACGATTCTTCCGTCCGACCCGATCTGGTGGTGCAACTGCCGGGCGGCAAACAACTGGTGGTGGACGCCAAAGTGCCGTTGTCGTCCTATCTTGAGGCGCAGGATCTGGGTACTGCGGATCCCCGCACAGTCCAGCCGTCCGGGGTCCGGGCCAGTAACGACGCCCGCAGCCAGGCACTGCTGGCGGCCCACGCCAAGGCCTTGAGGGCGCATGTGGACGCGTTGGGCACCAAGAAATACTGGGAGATCCCAGGGAATTCCCCGGAGCTGGTGGTCTGCTTCATTCCGGCAGAATCCATCCTTGCCGCGGCGCTGACGGCAGACGCCGGTCTCCTGGACCATGCGTTGTCGCGGAACGTGGTCCTGGCCTCGCCGAGTACCCTGCTGGCGGTGCTGAAATCCGTGGCGTTCACGTGGCGCCAGGACGTCCTGACGGACAGCGCCCGCGAGTTGTTCGAGCTCGCGCGACAGCTGTACGACCGGATGGGCACCTTGGGTGAGAACGTCGGGAAACTCGGTTCTTCCCTGAAGTCGTCGGTGGACCGCTACAACGCCATGGTGGGCACCTTGGAAGCCCGGATCCTGCCCACGGCGCGGAAGCTCAACACCTTGGACGAGGCTGGCCTGGCCACGCCTTCCCTTGTCGAAGCAACGCCGCGCGCCTTGGTGGCACCCGAACTCCAGGGCGATGACGAAGCGGCCTGAGGATAGTCCTTGGATGCTGGAAGGGCCAGGCAGTTGCGACTGCCCGGCCCTTCCTTATTAATTCTTGCGTATCGCCTTCGCCTGCTGCGGTTGATCGTCAGCTGCGGGGCCGGCGGCCGCCCAGGGCGCGGCTGACGTCGCCGGCTTCCTTGAGGGTTGCCCGGAGCTCCTTGGGCAGGGAGAACAGCAGGTCTTCCTCGGCAGTGACCACTTCCTCCACCGCACCATAGCCATAGTCGGCCAGGAGCCTCAGGACGTCCTGCACCAGGACCTCCGGAACAGAGGCGCCGGACGTGACGCCCACGGTGGCCACGCCTTCAAACCAGGCTTCGTCAACCTCGTTTGCGAAGTCCACCCGGTACGAGGCCTTGGCGCCGTATTCCAGCGCCACCTCCACCAGCCGGACCGAATTGGAAGAGTTGGCGGAGCCCACCACGATCACCAGGTCAGCTTTAGGCGCGATCTTCTTGATGGCCACCTGCCGGTTTGTGGTGGCATAGCAGATGTCATCGCTGGGCGGGTCCTGCAAGGTGGGGAACCGGTCCTTGAGCAACCGGACGGTTTCCATGGTCTCGTCGACACTGAGGGTGGTCTGCGACAGCCAGATAACCTTCTCGGGATCGCGGACTGTGACCTTGTCCACTTCGTGGGGTCCATTGATGATCTGGATGTGGTCCGGCGCCTCACCGGAGGTGCCTTCCACCTCCTCATGGCCGTCGTGGCCGATCAGGAGGATGTCGAAGTCGTCCTTGGCGAAGCGGACGGCTTCCTTGTGCACCTTGGTGACCAGGGGGCAGGTGGCATCGATAGTGCGCAGGCCCCGGGTCTCGGCGGATTCAACCACGGCGGGGGAAACCCCATGGGCGGAGAAGATCACCAGCGCGCCCTCCGGAACTTCGTCAGTCTCGTCCACGAAGATGGCGCCCTTTTCCTCCAGCGAGCTGACCACGTGGACATTGTGGACGATCTGCTTGCGGACGTACACCGGCGGCCCATAGTGTTCCAGCGCCTTCTCGACGGCGATCACTGCCCGGTCAACACCGGCGCAGTAGCCGCGGGGCGCGGCCAACAGCACCTTCTTGGTTCCGTTCACGGGGGCCGCGGCCGCCACTTCCTGGGGCGAGCGGCGCCGGCGCGGAACGGTTGGCATCGAAAGGGGTACAGCCGAGGTGGTCATCCCTCCATGCTACCGGCTGGCCCGCACCCGTTTCCGGGACGCGAACAACGTCACAATTCCCACTGCCACCAGGACGCCGCCGGTCACCGCGGTGGCGGCGATCCACGATTGGAAGTCTGCGGCTGCGGCGCCCACGAATTGGTCGCGGAACATGTTGGCCACCGCGTTGCCCGTGTCCGTGGTCACGGCCCGGGCCGATCCCAGTTGCACACCGAGCGACCACAGTCCGGCGAGGGCCAGGCCACCAATGCCGGCAGCAAACAGCACGGTCCAGCGGCGGCGGGCTGCAACAAATGCCAACAGGAATGCAATGCCGGAGCCGATGGCGGCGATGTAGCCCATGGGCGCGTAGGTGGCCAGCCGCTCCGCCCATTCGCGATGTGCGGGCTGGCCGACGTTGATCAGCGTCTGTTCAGGCGGGTTGAGGGGAAGGCGGGTGGCACGGGAGATTTCCTCCGAACCGAGCGCAACCAACGGGGCCACATCAAGGGTCAGCGACGACGCCGGAGCGTTGCCGGAGGACTCCCCCGCGGGGCTGGCGAAGCTCAGGCGGTGGCTCCTGCGAAGGGTCTCCTCCCACGCTGCGGGGTAGCCGGGAAGCTGGGTCAGGGACTCCGCGGCTTTCTCCAGCACCGAATCGACCAGCCCCGAAAGGGCACCGGGGACCGAACCGGTATCGATCGTTCCCACGGCCGCGCCAGCGAGTTTCTTCTGGAAATCCGCGTTCTTGCCAAGCGGCGCCGCAAGCCGGACAAATCCGTCTTCCTGGATGATGTTCCGGTCCACCCACATGGCGGGTACGGCAACGGATGCCAGGAGGATGCCCAGCACGGTGGCGAGGGCGGAAATGAAAGTGCGCACGGCAGGTCCTTCGGGGTTGGGGGCCTCACTCCATCCTAGGCAGGGTGGCGGCCTGTCCCTGTCAGCCCCCGGTGCTACACCTTATGGATAAGGTTGATTGACCGCCCCACAACAGTTGAAGGACCCCATGCCCGCAGCACCAGCCCCGCAACGGCGTCCGCATGTCTGACCAGGCATCGCTTCCGGGTACCGCGCCCACTACTTTGCCGGCCACCGCTGCGGAAACCAGCCCGGACAATCCTTGGCCGCTGCAGCTGTTGTCGCAGAAGCTGAAGGCGCATATCGACCGGACTCCCTCGGCGTGGGTTGAAGGCCAGGTCATCGAGCTGAACCGCCGCGGCACCAACGCGTACATCACACTTCGCGACGTTGATGCGGAAGTATCGCTGCCAGCGTCCGTCTGGACGAAGGTGCTGGAGCGGCAGAACCTTCCGCTGGAGCGCGGCTCGCGCGTGGTGGCACTGCTGAAGCCCGAGTTCTGGATGAAGACCGGCCGGTTGAACATGCTGGTGCGGGATATCCGTCCGGTCGGCTTGGGCGACCTTCTGGCCAGGATCGAGCGGCTGCGCCAGGCCCTGGCGGCGGAGGGCCTGTTTGCCGACTCCCGGAAGAAGCCCCTGCCCTTGCTGCCACATCGCATCGGCCTGATCACCGGCCGCGACTCGGACGCGAAGAAGGACATCCTGCGCAACGCAGCGTTGCGGTGGCCGGCCGTGGAGTTTGAGATCCGTGAGGTGGCCGTCCAGGGCAACACCGCGGTGTCCCAGGTGGTCCGCGCACTCCGGGAACTGGATGAACTTCCGGAGGTGGACGTGATTGTCATCGCCCGGGGCGGCGGAGCCTTGGAAGACCTCCTGCCGTTCAACAGCGAAGACCTGGTCCGGGCCGTGGCTGCGGCAGCCACCCCGGTGGTCAGTGCCATCGGGCACGAGGCCGACCGTCCGTTGCTGGACTACGTTGCCGATCTTCGTGCCTCCACGCCCACCGACGCTGCCAAACGGATCGTCCCGGAAGTCTCCGAAGAACTGGCAGGCGTCCGCCAAGCACGCGAACAGCTGCGACGCTGCATGGAACGGTTGGTGGACCGCGAGTCGGACCGGTTGGCGGCGCTCCACTCAAGGCCAGTGATGGCAGCTCCCGAAGGCATGGTTTCCATCCGGGCCGAGGAAATTGAGCGGCTGCTGCGGCGCTCCTCAGCGGCAGTGAACTCCACCGTGGTGCGGGCAGCGGACCAGCTGGAGCACCTGAAGGCCCAAGTACGCGCACTCTCCCCCCAGAAGACGCTCGACCGCGGGTACGCCGTCGTCGAACTGGCGGGTGACCAGAGCGCACGGATCGCCGCGTCCGGCCACGCCGTTGTACGCCGCCCCGCCGAGGCGCCGGCGGGCTCCGCCTTGTCCATCCGGGTGGCGGAGGGCCGTTTTGGCGCAACCTCCACCGGGGTGCTGCAACCAGCAAACCCAGACCACCACCAGGGATCGGAAGAGAAGGCATGACCGAACAAAAACCGGAGTCAGACGTTGCGGGGCTGAGCTACGAGGAGGCCCGGGAGCAACTCATCGCCGTGGTGGGCAGGCTGGAGGCAGGAGGGGCAAGCCTGGAGGAATCCCTGGCGTTGTGGGAGCGCGGGGAGGCCCTGGCCGCACGCTGCGAGGAGTGGCTGGAAGGCGCACGGAAACGGTTGGCCGCTGCCCGCGACCAGCCGCTCTGAGGCCGACACCCCCTGACCCGGGCCGTGTCGCCGGGCTCTGGCCTTGGGACCTCCGGCTCCGGGCCGCACCCAAAGTCAGGACCGGGCTACCAGCTCCCGTTCAATGTCGACATCGAACTCGGCCTTGGGCCACTCCAGGCGAAGATCGGACAGCGCCGACATCACCAGTTGCTGGACGGCGATCCGGGCAAACCACTTCTTGTTGGCCGGAACCACGTACCAGGGGGCCTCGGCCGTGCTGGTTTCGTCGAAGGCGGCTTGGTAGGCCGCCATGTAGTCGTCCCAAAAGGCGCGTTCCTTCAAATCACCGTTGCTGTACTTCCAGTGCTTGGCAGGATTGTCCAGGCGGGCCAACAACCGGGACTTTTGCTCATCCTTGCTGATTTTCAGCATCACCTTGACGATCCTGGTGCCGGCGTCGGTCTGGCGAGCCTCGAATTCGTTGATGGCCCGGTAGCGTCGGGTGATTTCGTCCGGGGTTGCCCAGTTGTGGACCCGGTGGATGAGGACGTCCTCGTAATGGGAGCGGTCGAAGATACCCACCATTCCGGCTGCCGGCACCTCCTTCTCGATGCGCCAGAGGAAATCGTAGGATTTCTCCTGCTCAGTGGGCGCCTTGAACGCCTTGAACTGGACGCCTTGGGGGTCCATGGTGGCCATGACGTGGTTGACGATTCCGCCTTTGCCTGCCGTGTCCATCGCCTGCAGGACCAGGAGGATCCGCTTTTTCCCGCCGAACCGTGACTCCGCGAACAGCTTTTCCTGCATGTCTGTGAGCTTCCCGTCCAGGTCCGCCAGCAACGCTTCGCCGTCAGCTTTGTTGCCGCTGTAGCCCGGGGTGGCGTCGGGGTCCACAGCGGCCAGGGAAAATCCCTTCCCGACGCGCAGGGTCTCAGAGGGGTGCTGGTCGAAACCGACGATGCTGGCCATGGGGGTCCTTCCACGGGAGGGTCACGGACGCGGTGCGCCCGTGACCACAGGCTAGTTCCCCTGGTACCGGCTTAGGAAGTCCCCCATCCGGCCGATGGCTTCCTCGATGTCCTTGACGTTCGGCAGCGTGACCATGCGGAAGTGGTCCGGCCGCACCCAGTTGAACGCGCGGCCGTGCGACACCAGGATCTTCTGCTCCCTCAGGAGGTCGAGGACGAACTTCTCGTCATCCCTGATGTGGTAGACCTCCGGGTCAAGGCGCGGAAAGAGGTACAGGGCGCCCCTCGCCTGCTGGGTGCTGACGCCCGGAATGGCGTTCAGCATGTCGTAGGCCTTGTTGCGCTGCTCCAGCAGGCGGCCGCCCGGAAGGATGAGGTCGTTGATGCTTTGGTAGCCGCCGAGTGCCGTCTGGATGGCGTGCTGGGCCGGAACGTTGGCGCAAAGGCGCATGTTCGCCAGGAGGTTGATGCCTTCGAGGTAGTCGGCGGCCTCCTTTTTCGGCCCGGAAATCGCCATCCAGCCGGCGCGGTAGCCGCAGACCCGGTATGCCTTGGACAAGCCGCTGAAGGTCAGGCAGAGGACGTGGTCGCCGGTGAGCTTGGCGAGGTTCACATGGACGGCGTCTTCGTACAGGATCTTCTCGTAGATTTCATCGGCAAATATGACCAGCCCGTGCTTTTCGGCCAGCTCCACGATGCGCTTCAGCGTGGCTTCGGGGTAGACGGCCCCGGTGGGGTTGTTCGGGTTGATGACCACGATTCCCTTGGTGCGGGGCGTGATTTTCGCTTCCATGTCCTCAAGGTCCGGCTGCCAGCCGGATTCCTCGTCGCACAGGTAGTGGACCGGCTTGCCGCCGGCGAGCGCCACGGACGCGGTCCAGAGCGGGTAGTCCGGCGTGGGAATGAGGACCTCGTCCCCGGAATCGAGCAACGCCATCAGGGACATGGTGATGAGCTCGCTGACACCGTTGCCCAGGTAGATGTCGTCCACATGGATGTTCTGGATACCGCGGGTCTGGTAATACTGCGACACCGCGGTGCGTGCGGAGAAGATGCCGCGGGAGTCACTGTAGCCCTGGGCGTGTGGCAAGTGGCGGATCATGTCCACCAGGATGGCGTCGGGCGCCTCGAATCCGAACGGCGCGGGGTTGCCGATGTTCAGCTTGAGGATCCGGTGGCCCTCCGCCTCCATTTGCTGGGCGGCTTGCAGGATCGGTCCACGGATGTCATATAGGACGTTGTTGAGCTTTGTGGACTGCCTGAATTCTGCCATCCCTCAAATATGCCACAGGAAGGATGCATCACCGTTGAGACCTCCGCCACACGCGCGGCGGCGGCTGCCGGACCTGTGAAAGTCCGGCAGCCGCCGTCGTGATCACCTGATGATCCCCGCCCGGGCGGGGAAGCGCGCTGCTACTTTACGATGCCCTTGTCTTTTAGCCAGGCGGCTGCTGCCGTCTTGGCATCCTGCTTCTGGCTGCCGCTGACAGCCCGGTTGAGGTTGATCAGGTCATCGGTGGTGAGGATGCTGGACACGGAGTTGAGGGCCTGCTTGGCCTTGTCCGTCATCTTCGCCTTGTTGTACAGCGGCAGGACCTGCTGGGCGATGAAGTTGTTCTTGGGGTCATCAAGAACCACCAGGTCGTTGTCGGCGATCGAAGGAGTGGTGGTGTAGATGTCGGCCACCTGCACCTTGTCCTCGAGGAGCGCCTTGAGCGTCACGGGGCCGCCGCCGTCGCTGAAGGGCTCCAGCTTCTTGGGTACGCAGTTGTAGTTCTTCTTCAGGCCCGGCAGGCCGTAGGCGCGCTCACCGAACGTGGCCGGTGCCCCCACCACGACGTCGCTGCAGACCTTGGCGAGGTCCTCGATGGACTTCAGCTGGTACTTCTCCGCTGTTGCTTTGGTGACCACCATCGCGTCCTTGTCCTCGGCCTTGGAGGCATCCAGCACGGCGAGGCCGTCCGGCAGCTTGCCCGGCAGTGCCTTGGCGATGTCGCCGGCGGAAACCTCGGTGGCTTCCTTGTTGACATACAGCAGCAGGTTGCCGCTGTAGTCCGGCACCACGTCCACCGAACCATCCTGGACTGCCTTGAAGTAGACCTCGCGGGAGCCGATGTTCGGTTTGGTGGTGGCGGTGATGCCGTTCGCATTCAGGGCACCGGCATACAGTTCGGCGATGATTTGGCTCTCCGGGAAATCGGCGGAGCCAACCACCAGGGACGTTGCCTCACCGGAGGCGCCGCCGCTGGATGCCGGTGCGTTGCTCAGCGGATTGGACGAGCCACCGCAGGCGGACAACGCCACTGCCAGGCCAAGCCCGGCGGCCAGTCCGCTGAAGGCCCGCCTGCCGAGGCGTGGTGGACGGCTATCTTTCATGACTTACCTCCTTGTACAACAGTCTCCGCAACCACGGGGTCTGTGAGATCAACCGCAGCCTCCTGGCTGCGGTGGGACTGCTTCGAGGCTCCTGTTGCCAGGAACAGCCTCTGGAATAGGGACAGGACCAGGTCGACAGCGATCGCCAGCCCGGCGATGAGCAGGGAACCGCCCAGCATCTGCGGGAAGTCGCTCAGGACCAGGCCGTCGAAGAGGTAGCGGCCCAGGCCCCCGAGGTTGATGTAGGCAACCACGGAGACCGTGGCGATCACCTGCAGAACGCCGGTCCTGAAACCGCCGAACATGACCGTCAGGGCATTGGGCAGCTCGGCCCGGAACAGGACCTGCAGTTCGGTCATGCCCATGGCCCGGGCAGCGTCCACCACGTTGCGGTCCACGCTTGAAATACCGGCGTAGGTCCCGGCCAGGAGCGGTGGGACGGTGAGGATCACCAGGGCCCAGATCGGGGGCATCAACCCAATGCCGGCCAGCAGCACGAACAGGATCAGCAGCCCCAGGGTGGGTAGGGCGCGCAGCGCACCGGCCAAGGCCACCACGGCCACCCTGCCCCTTCCGGTGTGGCCGACGAATAATCCAACGGGTACGGCGATGGCGGTGGCGATCAGCATGACCAGTCCGGTGTACTGCAGGTGCTCCCCAAGCCTGGTGGGGATGCCCATGCTTCCGGACCAGTGCGTTGGGTCGGCGAGCCAGGCAACAGTATCGGAGACGACGTTGCTCACGCGCGCCCTCCCGTCCCGGTTTCGGTGCGGAGCCGTCCCGCAGTGGCGTGCGTGCTGGTGCGGCCGGCACCGTCCCCGCGTTGGCGCCGGGTGCCGGTCCGCTCCCATGGTGTGAGGATGCGTTCCAGCAGGACGAGGAGGGCGTCCATCAGCAGTGCCAGGACCAGGATGGCGATGATCCCCACCACTACCTCGGTGACGAAGTCACGTTGGAGCCCATCGGTGAAGAGCATGCCCAGGTTGCCAACCCCCAGCAGGGCGGCAACGCTGACCAGGGAGATGTTGCTGACGGACACTACCCGCAAACCAGCGAACATAACCGGCAGGGAGAGCGGCAGGTCAACCTTCAGGAAACGTGCCAGCGGCTTGAACCCCATGGCCTGGGCGGCCTGGCTGACGTCGGCGTCCACGGAATCGAAGGCGTCCAGGGCCGCGCGGACCAGCAGCGCCACAGCATAAATGGTGAGCGCCACCACCACGTTGAGGGGGTCCAGGATCCGGGTGCCCAGGATGGTGGGCAGGATGATGAACAGCGCCAGCGAGGGGATGGTGTAAAGAAGGGACGACGCCGTCAGCACCACGGAGCGGAGGGCGCCGTTTTGCCTGGCCAGCTGGGCGAGCGGGATCGAAATCACCAGGCCCAACACCATGGGAACGAGCGCCAGCACCAGGTGCTGGCCGCCGCGCTCGAAGACCATGCCGCTGTTGGCCAGGAACCACTCCATCAGAGTGCCGCCTGCCGCAGCTGGCGCGCTTCTTCGATCAACGCCAGGACCTCGCCGCCGCGAACAACTCCGAGCACCCGGCCTTCGGGGTCCACGGCAACGCCAAGGCCCGACGGCGATGACAGGGCAGCGTCGAGGGCCCGCCGCAGGCTCTCCCCGGGACGGAACAGCGAGCCGCCGGGAACGAGTTCAGTTTCGGTGCCGGGTGCCGACCAGCCCAGCGGCCGCTTGTCCGCGTCCACCACCAGCTGCCAGCCGCCGGCGGCGCTGGGATCGGACACGTTCCCCCCGGCGCCGCGGATGATCGTGGGCACAGGGTGCAGGACCACGCCGTCGGACGGGGTGAACCCTAGGTGGCGGAAGCCGCGGTCGCGCCCCACGAAGGATGCGACGAAATTGTTGGCGGGCGCCCGCAGGATCTCCTCGGGCGTGGCGTACTGGGCCAGTTTGCCGCCGGTGGCAAAGACGGCCACCTTGTCCCCCAGGATGGTGGCCTCGTCAATATCGTGGGTGACGAAGACGATGGTCTTGGCGAGGTCCTTCTGCAGGCGCAGCAGTTCCTGCTGGAGTTCGTCACGGACAACCGGGTCCACGGCACTGAACGGCTCGTCCATCAGGAGCACGGGCGGGTCCGCTGCGAGGGCGCGGGCAACGCCGACGCGCTGTTGCTGGCCGCCGGAGAGCTGGGACGGGTAGCGCCTGCCCAGGGACGATGCCAGGCCCACCACGTCCAGGAGCTCCTCCGCGCGCCTGCGGGCGTCAGCCTTGGAGACACCGTTCAGCCGGGGCACGGTGGCGATGTTGTCCAGCACCGAGCGGTGCGGCAACAGTCCCGCCGACTGCATGACGTAGCCCATGGAGCGGCGCAGTTCAGCGGCCGGCACCGTGATGACATCCCGGCCGTCCACCGTGATGGTTCCGGAGGTGGGTTCCACCATCCGGTTGATCATCCTCAGCGACGTCGTTTTGCCGCAGCCTGAGGGACCGACGAACACGGTGACGGTGCCCTTGGCGATGGACATGGACAAACCGTCCACGGCAGGCTGGCCGCCCGGGTACTGCTTGGTGACGCTCTGGAACTCGATCATCGCCTGGTCCATGGTGCGGACTTACCTGTTCTCTCGGACGGGCTGTTCTCAGCACCGCGACATTGCCATCAGCACACTGATAGTTACGGTAACCCAATCGGGGGCCGGCATCACCAGATCTGGCCGCAAACCCCGCAATGGAATCCCTACTGTGACCATTCGGCACCCCGGCAGCCACGGATGGGTTTCCGGGCGGGGCAAACGCGGATGTCCGGCCGGGACGGAGCGCGCCTAAAGTGGAGGCGTGACCAACTTGGAAGTTTCACCCCAGCAGGAAATCTGTCCCCCGGCCCCGGCGGAGGGAAGATCCGGGCCCTGCCTGCAGTTGTGGGCCGAACGCGAGGTGCCGCTGGGCGGGGTGCGCGCCATGAACGTCAAGCGCACGTTGCCGCAGCGCGGGTTGCCAACGATCGGGGCCTGGTGCTTCCTGGACAGTTTTGGTCCGGACCGGACAGCGATGTCGGTCCTTCCCCATCCCCACATTGGGCTGCAGACCGTGACCTGGCCCTTGGCGGGACATATCCGCCACCGGGACAGCGTGGGCAGCGACGTGGTGGTCCGGCCAGGAGAATTGAATATCATGACCGCCGGACGCGGGGTCTCGCACTCCGAGTTCGCGATGCTTCCCGCCGACGGCGGCGAGTTGCCGCTGCAGCGCGGCCTGCAGCTTTGGGTTGCCCTTCCCGACGCCGACCGGCACCGGGCGCCTGCCTTCGAACAGCACCGGGAGTTGCCGGTGGCCAGCGGCCCCGGGTTCACCGCCACGGTGATGGTGGGTGAATTTGGCGGCGTGGTGTCCCCCGCCACGATGTACTCACCGATCACGGGCGCAGACGTCGCCTGCGAAGGGGACGCGGTGCTGCCGCTGAACCCGGACTTTGAGCACGGTGTCCTGGTGCTCGACGGCGGCCTGGCGGTAGACGGGGAGGACCTGCCTGCGGGGCCGCTGGGCTACCTTGGCGCGGGCCGTAGTGAGCTGAGGGTGCGGGCACGCCCCGGCACCCGGTTCCTGCTGATCGGCGGTGAGCCTTTCGGCGAGGAACTGTTGATGTGGTGGAACTTCGTGGGCCGCACCCATGAGGAAGTGGAGCAGGCCCGCGAGGACTGGGAAGCTCAGGCAGCCCTTCCGGATGCCGTGGCGGCTGGTGCCCGCTACGGCCTGGTCCGCGGACACGGGCCGGACGCCGGGGCCGAAGCCGGCCGCATCCCGGCTCCGCCCCTTCCGGGCGTCCGGCTGACCCCCAGGAAGCGCACCGTGGATTAAGCAGGCGCCCCTACCAGCTCCAGCACACCGAAGACGGGTTCCTGGTCCAGAACCCTGACGTCCGTGATGCCTGCTTCGGACAGGTTCCGGCGGAAGGATTCCTGCACGGGCACCACGTTCATGCCCAGGCCGCCGCCCAGGATCACCGGCCCGTCGAGTCCCAACTGTCCCAGCACCTGTCCGGCCAGTGCGGCAAGGTCCTTGCCGGCCTGGTCCAGCAAGGCTGCGCTGTCCTGATGTCCGGCGGCTGCCGCCTCCACCACGTGCCTGGCCTGCTGTGCCCAGAATCGCCTCCCCGTTTCCGGCGAGTGGAACAGCGCAATGAGCTTGTTCGGGTGGTCCAGGCCGCAGCTCTTGAGCAAGGCCGAGGTGAGGGGATCGACCGGAAGTCCCTGGTTCATCCGGCGCAGGCTGTGCCGCACCGCTTCCCTGCCCAGCCAATAACCGCTGCCTTCGTCCCCCAGGAGGTAGCCCCAACCGCCGGCCCTGGCCTCGCCGCCGTCGGCATTGCGTCCCCAGGCGGCCGAGCCGGTGCCCGCAATGACCGCCACTCCCGTTCCGGCCCGTCCGGCGGCGAGCAGCAGGCGCGAGTCGTGGACAACGGTGACCTTGGCTCCCGGGACGAGGGGCTGGATCAGCCCGGCCAGGGCGGCGGCGTCCTCGTCGGTGTCGATTCCGCCCGATCCCGCATATACCCGTGCCACGGGACCGGCTCCGATCCGGGCGAAGAGGCCAGCCAGGTTGCGGGCCGCCTCCTCCCGGGTGACGTTCTGTACGTTGGAACTTCCGGCGGATTCGTCGGCAACGGGGATTCCGTCCTGGAAGCGGACGCCGTGCGTTTTGGTGCCGCCGATGTCCAGTCCGATCGTGATGCCGTGCAGTGGATTGGCGGGACCTGCCTGCCCGACGGGGGCGGTGGAGGGGTTCTGGGTGTTCGTCACGTCACAAGGGTACTTGCCCGGGTGACCAGGCTTGCCACCAGGCCCGGCCCTTCGGCCACCACAAGTTCGCGGAACAACCGCGCCGGCACAGGCTCGGTGCCAGGTTTTCGGCGCCGCCAACTGACGCCGACCTCGCGGAAGGCCAAGACGGAATCCAGCGGTACTTCCACCCAGCCCAGGTCCCCTGTTTTGGGGCGCCGGGTTCGGCCCGGTGCCCCTGCGGCAGGCGGCAGTATGCCCACGCCGAGGCCGGCCGAGACGAGCCCGCGGACCGTGTGGGAGTCCTGGCTTTCGAACGCGATTCGGGGCCGGAACCCGGCGTCCCGGAACAGGGCGTCGGTCAGGGACCGCAGTCCATAGCCTGGGCCGAGTGCCACGAATGGCTCGGTCCGGATGTCGGCCAGCCGGGCCATCCGCTGCCGCGCCAACGGGTGGGCGTGATGCACCACCAACCGGAGCGGCTCACGGTACAGCGGCGCCGAATCGAGGCTGCGTCCAGGGGCCGCAACGGGCGCTGTCAGGGCCAGATCGGCTTCCCCGGCTGACAGCTCATCCAGGCAGGTATCCCGGGCGCCTTGGCTGAGCCGGAACCCGGTACCGGAATGCCGGGCGCGGAAAGCGCTGATCAGCAGCGGCAGGACGGCCTCGCCGAACGTGTGCTGGAAAGACACGGACACCGTGCCGCGGACCACCTCGGACTCATTGCGCACCAGGTCCAGTCCGGCCTGGAACTCCGCGAGCGCCTGCTCGATGTAGGGCAGCAGCCTGCGGGCGGCAGGGGTCAGGCGGACCCCGCGGCCGTCCCGGACCAGGAGCTCGGTGCCGACGGCGGCGCTTGCCCGGGCCAGCGCCCGGCTCACCGTCGATTGGGGTACGCCCAGGAGCACCGCGGTTTCCGTGACGTGCTCGGTCCGGCCCAGCTCGGCCAGCACCGGAAGGAGCGGAAGGAGCTGCGCCAGTTGTTTGCGGTCCGGTTCCAATGCCGCCCTTCCTTGCCCGCCGATCAGGGAGCGGCAGCCGCCGGGCTGGTCCGTTGGGAGGGTGGCGGCACTCGTGTTCAGTATGATCCGTTTCTGCTATGAGTTTGCCACAAAGTATGCATTGGATGCATCAGTTGTCCCGGGGCTACGCTGGCAGGATGCCCCAGAATCAGCGCGGCGGCACTGCCGCTCCCCCACGCTGGACCGGCCATGCCAAGGGATCCAGGGCCTACGGGCGGATCCTCGCCGGGTTGTCCTGCGCCGGCGTGGCCACGTTTGCGCAGCTCTACTCGACGCAGGCCGTCCTGCCTCTCCTGGCGGCAGATCTGCACGTCACAGCCGCCGAAGCCGCCCTCACCATCTCGTTGGCCACCGTTGGACTGGCCGCCACCGTCATTCCCTGGTCTTTCCTGGCGGACAGGATCGGCCGGGTCAAAGCCATGATGTGGGGCATTTCCGCGGCCACCGTCCTGGGGCTCCTGGTACCGCTGTCGTCCGGGTTCGCCATGCTGCTGGTCCTCCGCCTGCTCGAGGGGATGGCCCTGGGCGGCATCCCCGCGATCGCCATCGCTTACCTCAACGAGGAGGTCAGCAAAGCCCACGCGGCGCTGGCAGCGGGAAGCTATGTAGCCGGCACCACCCTGGGCGGCCTGTCCGGTCGGCTCGTGGCAGGCCCGGCCGGCGAGCTCTGGGGATGGCGGGCCGCTGCCCTGGCGGTCTCCCTGCTCGCCACAGCCGCCGCCGTAGCGTTCCTGGCCCTCGTGCCCAAGGCGCAGGGCTTCGTCCCGGCCCAGGTGTCGGGACTGCGCGGGGCCCTGCGGACCCTCGGCGGACACCTGCGCAATGTCCGGCTGCTGGCCATTTATGCGCAGGCCTTCCTGATGATGGGCGGTTTCGTGGCCGTCTACAACTACCTGGGTTTCCGGTTGTCGGGCGCACCCTTCGGACTCCCGGCGACCGTTATCAGCCTGATCTTCCTGGCATACCTGTCCGGGACGTTCTCTTCCCGCTGGGCCGCCACCATGACCACCCGGTTCGGGCGTCGCAACGTCCTGTTGGCCGGGCTCGCCCTCGCCATGGCTGGACTCGCCCTGACCCTGACCCCGAACCTGGTGCTGATCCTGGCCGGCCTGGTGGTGTTTACCGGCGGCTTCTTCGCGGCCCACAGCATCGGTTCCGGCTGGACGGGTGCCATCGCCAGCACCGGCCGGGCCCAGGCGGCATCGCTGTACAACCTTGCGTACTATCTTGGCTCCAGCGTGCTGGGCTGGGCCGGCGGCCTGGTCTTCCAGGCGTGGGGCTGGAATGCCCTGGCGGGAGCCGTCATTGTCCTGGCCTGCCTGACGGCAGCAACCGTCGCCGTCGTCCATCCTGGAACGGACCCGGCCGCAGCCTGACAGCCCTGCGCCGTACTCGAATTAACCCGCTTCAAGAAGCTGCCGGGCAACTTGAATGTTCGGTGGGGCGTGCTCCGACAAGGCGGATGGCGGCCTTTCTTCGGTCTAGGATGAACTGAGGACCCTTTGGAAGGAAACGCAGTGAGCACGAATGGCAGGAACTTCAGGCCCGGGACGCACCTGGAACCCTTGGATGCCATTGACGAGAGGCTCCTGGCAGCCCTCGTGGCCGATGCCCGGATCTCCAACAAGCAACTCGCCGAGATGGTGGGAATTGCGCCCTCAACAGCCCTGATGCGGACCCGCGCCTTGTCTGAGCGGGGCATTGTGCAGGGCTACGAGGCAAAGTTGAGCCTGTCGGCGATCGGCAGGTCCGTGCAGGCGCTGGTGGCCGTGCGGCTCCGGGCCCATGACCGCGACCAGATCGACCGCTTTACGGCCCGCGTACCCCACCTGCCGGCTGTCCTGTCCACCTTCCACACGTCCGGTTCGGTGGACTACCTGCTGCACATCGCCGTCGGGAGCACCGAAGACCTCCGGGACTGGGTGCTGGACAACCTGGCTACCGACCCCGTCGTGGGCCATACCGAAACGACGCTGGTCTTCGAGCACATCCAAGGCAACCACGGCCCGCTTCCGGAGTAGCACCACCGGCCGGAAACAGGGTTGCCCTGCGATGCTGTCAGGCGGCGGCCCGCTGCTTTGCCGACTGGACGAACGTCGTCGCCGACAGGACCAGCGCCGCCGCACCGCACCACAGCACGAAACCCTGCACCGCAGCGGCCATTCCAACCGCTGCGCTGGCCCACCCCAGGCCAAGGACCGGAACCGCACTCCCCAAATAGGTGATGACGTAGACGGTGCTGATGATCTGGGCATGCCGGGCCGGCTCCACCTTGTCCGCGACGTCGTTGAACACGGTCCGGAACGCCAGTCCCTGGCCCAATCCGGCGGCGACGGCCGCGGCGACCAGCAGCACCGGGCTGTGCCACACACCGGCGGCTCCCAGCATCACCACCGAGACGCCAAGGACGGCTAGGCCTGCCGGTACCGTGAACCGGCTGCGCACCGTCACCAGCTGGCTCATGGCCGACGCCCCCAGCGGCAGCCCTGCCAGGATGCCGATCAGCGGCCGGGAATCCGTGGCAAGGACTTGGGCGAAATAGCCCGGAGCCAGCGAGAGGCTGAAGCCGAACACGGCGAAGCTGAGGAAGCCGACGCCGGAGGCCAGCCAGAAGGCTCCGCGCGCCTGGCGTGAAACGGAAGGGCGCCGGGGCGCCAGGGCGTGGAGCGGCCGGGTCGAGGCCGGGGCCATGATTGCCGGGCGTGCGCGGATCAGGTACAGCGGAACGAGGAGCCCGGCAAGCAGCAGGGAGTGGACGGCATACGGTGCCGTGGTGGCGCCGGGAAGCAGCGACAGCAGGCCGCCGATCACGGGGCCGGCGGCGACGCCCCCGGAGGACGCCAGCAGCGTGAAGCGGGATGCCCACTCCGGCCGCGACGGGAGCAGCTCCCGCAACGCGGCTGCGCTGGCTCCGGTGGCAAGGGCTACGGCGGTTCCCTGCAGGGCCCGGCCGGCGCAGAGCGCCGCCAGTGTCTGCGCTTCCGCGAAGATCCAGCCGCCGGCCAGACCCGTCAGCACAGCCACCAGGAGGGCTGCCCGCCGTCCAATGTGATCGGACCAGTGGCCGGCCAGCAGCAATGTTCCCACCAGGGCGAGGACGTAGCTGGCGAACGCTGCAGTCACGTCCAGGCTTGAGAGTCCAAGGCTGGACTGCAGGAGGGGGTACAGCGGCGTGGCCAGGTTGGCACCTACGAGGAGCATGAAGATGACCGCGCCCGAAATAACCAGCCGGGCAGTGGTGGAGGCGTTCCACCCGGCGTGCGTGGCCGCTGCCGGGCGCATGCGCAGTTCACTGAAGACCGTCATCGTGCCGCCTTAGGGATCGCCGCGGCGAACAGTCCTTGTGGGAGGCCGGCGCGGATACAACTGTGATGCTTCAAGGGTGGGGCAGGATTGCGTGATCACACTGCTCTTCGGGGGATAATTGAGCATAATCATCAATTACCGGACCGAGATATGCTGGAGAGTGACGATCTTGAACAAGTTGGACGCTACGGACCTGAAGATCCTCCTGGCCCTCATCAGGGATCCGCGGATACAAATCGGCGAGCTCAGTGAATCCTTGGGCATCGCGCGCAATACTGCCCAGTCCCGGGTGCGCCGTCTGCTGCGCGCTGGCGTCCTGCGTCCGGGAGGCCGCGAGGTTGACCTTGATGCGGTGGGCTATGACGTGGTGGCCTTCGTGACCATCGAAGTCTCCCACCGTGAACTGGACGGGGTGGTGGCCGCGCTCCGGCTTATCCCGCAGGTCCTGGAGGTCCACGAGATCTCCGGCCGCGGAGACGTCTGGTGCCGGGTGGTGGCCACGGATACGCACAATCTCCAGGCGTCCCTGCGTCAGGTCCTGAGGATCAAGGGCGTTATCCGGACCGAGACGGTACTGGCCCTGCACACCCATATCCCGTACCGGACCGAGCCCCTTATCAGCGGCCTCAGCAATGCCGCATCTGCGACGGCTAGGATTTCCTGAATGACCATCATCGATAACGCCGTCTACGTCAACGGCGTCCGCCACGCGGAGCCCGAAAGCCTGGAGCAGACCTTTGAAACCCTCGCCCGGCACGGGGGCATGGCGTGGATCGGGCTCTACCGGCCCACGGCGGAGGAAATGGCGGCTGTGGCGGCGGAGTTCGGGCTGCACGGCCTGGCGGTCGAGGATGCCGTCTCAGCCCATCAGCGGCCCAAGCTGGAGCGGTACGACGACAACCTGTTTACCGTCCTGCGGCCTGCCCGGTACGTGGACGCCGACGAAACCGTGGAGTTCGGTGAGCTCCATGTCTTCACCGGCAAGAACTTCGTGGTGACGGTCCGCCATGCCGAAACGGCCGGGGTGGCCCGGGTGCGGCAGCGCCTGGAGGCGCGGCCCGACCTTCTCCAGCACGGGCCCGAAGCGGTGCTGTACGCCCTGCTGGACCGGGTAGTGGACGACTACGCGCCGGTGGTGGCCGGACTTGAGAACGACATCGACGAGATCGAGGACCAGCTGTTCAGCGGAGACTCCTCAGTGTCACGCCGGATTTACGAACTGGCCCGGGAAGTCATCCAGTTCCAGCGTGCCATCCACCCGCTGCCGGAGATGATGGACCAGCTGAAACGGGGTTTCGAGAAGTACGGGGTGGAAACCGATCTGCGGCACAGCCTGCGGGACGTTGAAGACCACGTTGAACGGGTGATCTCCCGGGCAGACTCCTTCCGCGACCTGCTGCAGAACGCCCTGACCCTGGACGGAACCCTGACGGCAAACCGGCAGAACGAAGCCAGCGCCGAGCAGAACGAGCAGGTTAAGAAGATCTCGTCCTGGGCGGCCATCCTGTTCGCACCATCGTTCGTTGCGGGGATCTACGGGATGAACTTTGACAACATGCCCGAGTTGCACTGGCCCCTGGGCTATCCCATGTCACTGGGCCTGATGGTGGCCATTGCGGCCCTCATGTACGGCATCTTCAAGAAGAAGGGCTGGATTTAAACCACGCGCCCAGGGCATCACCCTTCGTAAGAGGTGGCGCCCTGGGCGGGAAATGCGTTGCAGCCGGCCGGGGTCAGGCGTTGGTCCGGCGCTTAAGCCAACCCCAGACACCCGTTGCGACGAACAGGACCAGGCCGATGATGGCGAGCCACAAGAGGCCCTTCACGACGAAGCCGACGATGGACAGAATGAGCCAGACGACAAGAAGTCCAATGATTATTCCCATGGGGCCACTCTAGGCCTGCCTGGCTGCAATGGCGCGGGCATTCGACTGCGTTTCGCCCATAAAGATGGATGGAAACTCTTTGGTGGAGCTAAGGAGATTCGAACTCCTGACCTCTTCGATGCGAACGAAGCGCTCTACCAACTGAGCTATAGCCCCGGGGTTCTCCGCAACCTGCGAGGTACTGCAAGCCGATGCGGAACCGGTGACCCTAGGCTACAAATAATCAGTGCCCAACACCAAATTTGCGCTCGCAGACACGCGCAGGAACCTTCCGGGCCCCTACGCGCGTCGGCGCTGGAGGACGTCGTCGAGGTTGCTCAGGGCGCTCTGTGCCTTGGTTAGCTGCGGGGTACCCGCCGGCTGGGCCGCAGCCTCCTGGGCTTCGGCGCCGGCAGCCCCCTGCTTCAGCAACGGCTTGCCGACCGCCTTGGGAGCGTCTGGGAGCTCAAGCGGCAATGGCGCCGGACGCTCGGCCTTGGCTGCCTCGACATACGTTGGCTTGGGAACTTCCACGGGCTCCCACGGAGTGCCTGCGGGAGCTCCGGCGCCGGCTGCAGAAGCACTAGTGTCACCGGCGGCTACAGCGACGGCGAGGGCCGCCTCACGCAATTCCATGGCAGTGAGCGGCTTGGCCTTGGACTCGCCGGCTTCTGCGTCGAACAGGGGGCTGTCGGGCCGGACGGGAGCGGCGTCGGGCTTGGGCGGAATGACCTGGTCCGGCTCCTGTCGCCGGGCAGGCGCACTCATGGCGGAGCGGAAGGCTGCGTTAACCTTCGCTTTACGGTCTCGGACCGCGAGCCACCGGAGCACGGCCACCGATCCGAAGGCCAGCGCAAAGGTGGTGAGTGGAAGAACGGGCGATCCCACTCCGAAGGGAAGGAGCACACCCGAGATGAAGGCGGTCACCAGGCACAGCACACCCACAAGGGCCAAGGCGGTCCGGTCGTACCGGATGCGGAACCGGGCCGGGGGCGGGGTACTGGCAGCACCGGCAGCGGCTGCGGCACTCTTGCTGGGTTCCATGGCTTTCTCCTGCTGGGCGGCGACGTTCAAGACCTTGCCGACGGGCTGGTCCGGCCTTTCATCGGCGGGGGCGTCTGCCGGGAAGTCGCCGGCGGCCTGGACCTGGCGCCTGCGGTTCCGGAGGACGTACGGGGCTACCCAAACGATCCAAAGCGCGACGGCAACCACGAGGATCACTGAGCTGCTAAGGGGGAAGTCCACACTCAAAACCGTATGAGCATCATGCCTGCTCAGGCCGCATTAGCCTCGGTGTGTCGTACCCCCGTCCACAAACCGATGGATTTATGACGGGCGGGACGCCAGCCACGGGGCCAGCAGGCCGTCCGGGACTTCTTCCGACGTCAGGGCAAACGAGCGGTGATCTGCCCACCGGCCGTTAATATGCAGGAAACGGGGCCGGTATCCTTCATCCCGGAATTTGAGCTTCTCCACCACCCGCAGGCTGGGTCCGTTCTCTGGCCGGATGTTGATTTCCATCCGGTGCAGCCCAAGTGTCCTGAAGCAGTGGTCCGTCACCAGGGCCACGGAGGTGGGCGCGATCCCCCGGCCGGCCCGTCCCTGGTCCACCCAGTACCCCAGGGTGGCCATCATGGCCGAACCCCAGACAATCGAAGACACAGTCAGCTGGCCCACGATGGCCGGATTCCGAAGTCCGGGTGTCCGCTCCGTGATGACGAAGGGAAGCGCAGAGGCTTGGGCCGCCTGCGCGTTCAGTGAACGCACCATGTGCCGGTAGTCGGGCAGCCCGCCTCCCGGTTCCGGGTTGGAAGCTTCCCAAGGCGCCAGCCACTCGCTGTTCCTGGACCGCACCTCGGTCCATTCCCTTTTGTCTCGGTAGCGGATGGGCCGCAGGACAAGGTCACCGCATTCGAGGGTGACCGGCCAGATGGGACCGGTACGCACGGCGCTAGCTGGAAAGGCCGGCGGTGAAACCCGGCAGCCATTCCCGCAGGCCGGGGCCCAGGTCATCGCTGTCGACGGCCAGTTGGACGCAGGCTTTCAGGTAGCTGAGCTTGTCCCCGGTGTCGTAGCGGCGGCCGCGGAACACCACGCCGTAGACCCCGTGGCCCTCGCCGTCTCCGGACGCGAGTTCCTGCAGGGCATCGGTCAGCTGGATCTCGCCGCCGCGGCCGGGAGCGGTGTGCTCGAGGACATCAAACACGGCCGGGTGCAGGACGTACCGGCCGATCAGTGCCAGGTTGGACGGCGCTTCGTCGGGTGAGGGCTTCTCTACGAGCCGGTTGACGCGGACATAGTCCTCCCCGTCCAGTTGCTCGACATCGGCGCAACCGTAGGCACTGATTTGTGCGGGCTCCACTTCAATGAGGGCGACGACGGAGCCACCGGTTTTCGCCTGCACGTCCATCATCGTACTGAGCAGTTCGTCGCGGGCATCAATGAGGTCATCGCCCAGCAGGACAGCGAAGGCTTCGTCGCCAACGTGCTGCTTGGCCCGGAGCACGGCATGGCCAAGGCCGTGGGGGTCGCCTTGCCGGACGTAGTGGATGTCCCCCAGCTGGCTGGCGGCCTGGATGGAGGCCAGTTTTTCCGTGTCGCCCTTGTCGGCGAGCGTTGACTCGAGGGAGGGCACGCGGTCGAAGTGGTCTTCCAGTGCACGTTTGTTACGGCCCGTAATCATCAGGATGTCGTGGAGGCCCACGTGGACGGCTTCCTCCACCACATACTGGATGGCAGGCTTGTCCACGACGGGGAGCATTTCCTTGGGCATGGCCTTGGTTGCCGGCAGGAACCTGGTGCCCAGGCCCGCTGCTGGGATGACGGCTTTGCGGACTCTGGGGTTACTGGTAGTCACCGGACTAATCTAACGTCAGCGTCAAGCATTTCAGTAACCACCGGCACAGCAACCCGTTATCAGTCCCGTGACGCCAGAGAACGCCGGACACCGAGGAAGGACACCATGCTGCAGGAAGCGAACCCCGTCAAGGACGAAATCCGTGCAGCCCATCGGCGCCGGCGCGCGGGACGGACGCAGGCGGAACTGGAGGCCGCTGGTTCGGCCCTGGCCCGCCACGGGGAGGCCTGGGCAGGATCCGCCACCGCCGGACGCCCGGGCCCCGTATGCGTCTATCTGGGAGTGGGGAAAGAACCCCCCACCTTGCCGCTGGTCAGCGCCCTGCACGGCAGCGGCCACGACGTCCTGCTGCCGGTGTGCGAGCCCGGCCGTGAGCTGAGCTGGGTGTTCTGGACCCCGGACACCAGCTTCGTGCGCAGCAGGTATGCGCCCATCCTGGAACCCGCCGGAGACCGCCACGGGCCCGAGGTGGCCGGCGGCGCAGCCGCACTCATCATTCCCGCCACTGCCGTGGACCTGTCGGGCAACAGGATCGGCCAGGGTGGCGGCTATTACGACACGTTCCTGGGGCACCTCGCCACCGCCGGGAAGGAAATCCCGCTTGCCGCTGTTATCTACGACGATGAACTGCTGCCCGCAGGCCGGATTCCTGCCGAAGAATTCGACCGGCCGGTTCCCGGTGTCCTGATGCCGTCCGGATACCGGCGGCTGACGGGTGGCGCCTGAGCCCGGTCCCCACCGGCCGCAGTGATAGAATTAGCACTCAGGCCCTGCGACTGCTAATGGATTACCAGGTGGCAGCACGGGACCTCTCGTTTGCCCAAGAGGAGGAGCACCAGTGCCAACATATGCTTACGCCTGCAAGGATTGCGGCCACGCCTTCGACGTCGTCCAGTCGTTTTCGGACAGCAGCCTGACATCCTGCCCCGAATGCGAGGGCACGTTGCGCAAGAAGTTCAACAGTGTGGGTGTGGTTTTCAAGGGTTCCGGTTTTTACCGCACCGACTCCCGCGACTCCAAGGGCAGCTCCGTCTCCCCCGCCCCGACTGCGGCGCCCGCGGCGCCTGCTGCAGCGCCCGCCGCGGCAGCTGCGGCCAACTAGCCCCAAGCACAATAACGACGACGGCCGGCGCCTTAGGGCGCCGGCCGCCTTTGTCCACATAGCAGCCGCCCCCACTGCCTTGCCGCCCCGGCCACCACTAGCGTGGGCGCATGCCTGTATATCCACGCCGCAGCCACGATGCCCTCCGGACCCAGAGCTCCCGTAACACGGCCCGTCCTGCCAAGGCGAACCGCCCCATCCTGGTCCGGGTTGCCGTTGTACTGAGCCGCAACCGCCGCCTCGCCGCTGCCCTGCTGCTGTGTGCAGCGGCGGCCGTCACGGTCAATCAGCTCACTCCGGCTCCGCTCTCAACCGTGACAGCGCTCGCCGCCGCGCGGGATCTGCCCGCCGGAACGGCGGTGACGGAATCGGACCTGGCCAACGTCCACGTGCCGCCCGGAATGGTGGCCGAGGGATTCCTCCAGGACGCCGGCGCAGCCGCCGGCAAGCAGCTCGCAGCACCGCTGCGAAAAGGCCAGCTCCTCACTGACGCACAGCTCTTGGGCCCAGGCCTCCTCACGGGGACGCCTTCCGGCTCGGCCGCGGTTCCGCTCCGGATGGCGGACCCGTCCTCCATCCAGCTGGTCTCACCGGGCCAGTTGGTCAATGTGGTGCTCACGTCGGCCAACGGCTTTGACCAGCACGGCCCCTCCGAGGTAATCGCGTCTGCGGTCCCCGTGCTGTGGACCTCGAACAAGGGCGGGCAAAGCGGTCAGTGGCTGGGTACAACGGAGACCGACGGGCTGATCGTGGTGGCCGCCAACGCCGAACAATCATCCCGGCTGGCCGGAGCGTCGACCCAGGGCAGGCTCTTCTTCGTCCTGGTCGGTCCGCCGTGACACCACGGCACCCGGGACCCCGCTAACTGCGCCGTCCGCGGGCTTGCGGCACCGGATGCCGGATGCCACAGCAAAGATTTCCCGGGCCACCCTCTGGCTGCCCGGGGCCCGGGCCTGTTGGTCAGCCCCAGTGCGGCGGCTTCTGTTCCTTCAACCAGGCGTCGTGGTCGTCCTCCCGGTCGCCCCAGCTGCGGGCGTCGTCTTCCGCGGCCTTGCTGGGCAGCACCTCTTCGGGACCACCGGTTGCCCGCGCTGCCGGGGGAGCCGGCAGCGGCGTGCCCGCCGGGGATGCTCCGCCAGCTGCTGGTTCCGTGTTCTCGTTCTCGCGCATATCTTCCCCGGCCCGATCTTCCGCGGGCCCTTGTTCGTCGGTAACACTGTCTTCCGCGGCCATGCCACCCGCCTCCTTGGTTTCCAGGCCACCGGCGCGCCGGCCCTGGCTTGGGCGGACTCCCGCGGCGGGTTCACCGGCATCGTTCCGGTTCCCGCCACTGCCGTGCCGGGGAAGGTACTCAACCCCGGTGGCGGGTGCTGCATCTATACCATTGAGCGCTTGGTCAACGTCGTCGTCAAGGAATCCGGCCGACGGTGCGGGCCTGCCCGGAAGCACCAGGTTCTCCAGGCCGAGATACCCGGCGATCCGGTCGGCGCAGGACGAGGGATCGGTAAACACCTCGATGGTCCACAACGGCATATAACGCCATCCCAGGCGTTCCAGCAGTTGCGGGCGCAGCCTGCTGCGTTCCCGTACGCTCATGGCGCGGTACTGCCCGGTGCCGTCCGATTCGATGGCCACCGGGCGTGGCAGGTCGGCTTCGTCCTTGCCCATGGTGTTCAGCGGGTCAGCCGCGGCGACAACGTCGATGGCGCCGTCGTACTGGTGCCACACCCGGGCACCGCGCGCACGCAACCTGTCACCCAAGTCGGCTACCAGAGGATCCGCGCCGAGTGCCTGTTCGCTGGCGGCGGCCCGGGACGCGGGAGTGCCGAGGTCGGTGTTACCGGAAATTTCGCGGTTCAGCAGCGTGTACAGGTCCACAGCCCCGTGCGTGAGCCGGGTGTGGTCCAGGTCCTCGGGCCGGAAGCAGGTGAGCACATGCATGGAACGCCGTGCCCGGGTCATGGCCAGGGCAAACTTCTCCCGGCCACCCTCTGCCGAGAGGGGCCCGAAATTGTGGAGCGCGCGGCCATGGGGAGTCCTGCCGAATCCGGGCGAGAAAATAACGTGGTCGCGGACCAGGCCCTGGGCCCGTTCCAGGTCCACAACCCTAAAGGACTCCGGGCCGGCGCCGAAGAAGCCGGCCATGCCGGGCTGGTTGGACAACTGAAGGCGGATGGACTCGCCAATTCGGGCGGCGTGCCGCAGGCTGGCGGTGACCACGGCAAGCGAGGTGCGCGGTCGCAGGCGAGCGTGCTCGAACACCAGCTCGACCACCCGGTTGACCTCAGCCACCACGGACTCCACGCCCTCGTGGTCGGCGCTGGGCAGGCCCGTACCGTCAGGCAGGTACTCCACCAGCAGCGACCGGTCCAGGCCTGTGGCCGACTGGCCTTCGGGCAGCCGGCGCAGGCCGCCGTCGTAAAAGTTCTTGCTCAGCTGCAGGACGAGGTCCTCGTCCACCGCGCGGTACACCACGTTCAACCGCCATACGGGTAGCACCGCGGAGAGCGCGGTGAAGGCGCTCTCCACCCGGTGGTGGGCAGTCTCGCCCGCGGCGAGTCGTTCCACGCCCACGGTGAAGGTCCGTGGCGATGCGATGCGCGGGTCGCCAAAGGCAATCACCTGGCGTGCGCGGGCAATCGACGGCAGGACGGCCTGCAACGAGGTGGCCTCGGCATCCAGGATCACGACGGCATCGAAGTGCTGTTCCGCCGGCAGCAGCCCGGTCATCAGGTAAGGGCTGACACACCACACCGGAACCAGCGTTCCGATCAGGTCAGGGGCCTGGGCGGTCAGGGCCGGCAATGACACCCGGCCGTCCTTGAGCAGGCTGCGCAGGAGGCCGGCCTGGCGCGGCTGTTCGGCGATGGCTCCGCGCCAGCGTTCCGCCAGGTCCCAGCGCAAGCGCGCGGCGCCGCTGGCGATGTGGGCGTTGTCCGCCAACCGGTACTCGGCTTCGAGCTGGCGGAGGGCGTCGCCGTCGGACATCGCCAGGTAGTCATCACCGCTGATCATTGCCTCGAGCGCGGACTGCCACCAGGCCAGTTCCAGCTCTGCGCCAACGGACCGTTCCGGGACTTCCCGCTCCGCAAGGTCGGCGAGGAGTTCACCCAGGCCGTGCTCGCGCATGTTTTCGATCAGGAGGGTGCGCTCGGGCAGCGTCTTGAGGGTGTCGGTATCCGCCACAAGGCGTTCCAGCCGTTCCATCAACTGCGCATAGGGCGCAGCCGCGAGGGATCCGCCGGCTTCCGTGTGGCGGAGCGCCTGGCCCAGCTGCGCCAGCTCCCCGTCCAGCGACCGGTACATGGCGTTCATTTCGGCCAGCCCGGACGGCACCGCCGGGTGGCGTTGGGTGGTGGCGTACCCGGCCCAGAGGGCGCGCTGCTCCTGGACCAGTACCAAGGATGTGTGCAGGTCTGCGATGTGCACGCCCGGGCGGACGTATTCCTTGGCCACCCGGCGCAACCTGGAGCGCTGCATGGAAGTCATCTCGATGCCGCGCTCACGGCGCCAGGCTGACGGTGCGGTAGCGGAAATCAGGTCCGTCACGGGCCGGTCAAAGATGTCTGGAGTGAATTTGTCCAGGCTGCCGCGGACGGCAACCAGCAGCTCCAGCTGCTCGCCCCACTCGGCAAAGGACTCCCCCAGCCGGATTTCGGCGTGCTCGGCAACGGCGTCCATGCGGTCGCGCAGGACCGGGAGGCTCTTGGCCACGGAGCGGACCAGGTCCTGGGCTTCCTCGGTTTCCTTACGGGTCAGCAGCCGTGCGCCGTGCCAGGGACTGGTGGTGGCAGCCTTGCTGAAGCTGCCCAGTTCAGCAGCGCGGCGCAGCCTGCCGGCCAGTTCATCGCGGTCCCGGATGCTGTCCAGGACGCTTCGCTTCAGCCGGACGGTGGTGGCCGGTGCCGGGTGGATTGAGGTGAGCTCGGCGAGTGACTGCATGGCCTGGTAGGGCGAGCAGCCCCACCGGTCGCGGACGTTATGGAGCGACGCCACGTGGTCCATGAGGGCATGCCGGTGCTCGGTCAGGGTGGTGTAGAGGTTGCCAAGCTGGGGTTCCAGGGACTTTTCGTTGCGGACGATTGCCCGCACCAGCTGGCCCCTCAGCTGCTGGGCGGTGACGTTCCCGGAGAGCTGGAAAAGGATGGATTCCAGCCCCAAAGATTCCAGCTGGCCGGACACCTCGTTCAGGCTGGCACGCCGGTCGCCCACCACCAGCACCGTCTTCCCGGCATCCACCAGGGCACCGATGGTATTGATGGCGGTCTGGGTCTGTCCGGTGCCCGGCGGCGTACTGACCACCAGCGAGTCGCCGGCCCGGGCAGCATCGACCACATACTGCTGGTCCGAGTCCGCGTCCAGGAGCAGCAACTCGTCTTGGGGATGCCTGTTGTCCAGGTGCGGGAAACGGGAGGGGTCCGGGTCTTCGACATCCACCACTTCGCCTCCGGCGGCGGTAGCCAGCGCGGACACGATGGGATGGGAGTCGTTGATCCAGGGATCGTCCAGGTTGCCGGAGAGATCGGCGAAGGTGGAAACGAGCAGGTTGTGCTGGGTTTCAGCCCCGTGGATGGGCCGGATCAGGCTTGCCAGCCGGTCCAGGACGGGCTGGGGGTCGAACCGGGCGGTGCTGTAGGCGAGGCGGGTCACGGCGTTGACGTCGAAGACGATCCCGTGGATGTTCTTCAGGTGCCGCACCAGGGCGGGGTTGATATGCGCCTGTTCGGTGAGCTGCAGTTCGAAGTCGTCCTCCCCCGGGCGGACCGTCAGGGAGATGGCAGTCAGCATGACGGGGGCGGACACGCGCTGGGGTTTACCCCCGACGGCGGACGTCCACACCACGGTGCCGGCGGACAGGTATCCGGCGTCGATGCCGCGGTCGTTGGAGAGCTCGAAGATCTTTGACCGGATGTTGCGCGACGCCCTGGCCGCCACCACATACTGCTGGCGGTCCCGGATCAGCGTTGACAGGCGTGTGCGGCGCCCTGCCATGAGCTGGGCGAGCCCGGAAGGGTGCGCGGATGTGAGGTCGATGGAGCCTTCGGGGGTCTTGGTGAAGCGCAGCATCGTGTCCGCGCCAGTGACGGGTTTAAGCCCGGACAGCCATTTGCGAAGCTCTTCCGAGCCCTCCGGGTGGCCTTGACCAACTGACACTTCTGCCTTCTTTTCTGCGTTTGCACGTGACGCCCTGGACCATACCGGCATAGATTCGAGAGTAGCCGCTCCGGTGCCGGACTTTAGCGACCGCAACACTGGAGCACAGGAAATTGCGGGGATTCTCCCGGGAAAAACAGTGGCCGGCCTCCGCTGGCGGAGGCCGGCCGCTCAAGGGGCTATTCCCATTCGATGGTTCCCGGCGGCTTGCTGGTGACGTCCAGCACCACCCGGTTGACGCCGTCCACCTCGTTGGTGATCCGGTTGGAGATCCGGGCCAGGAGATCATAGGGCAGACGCGACCAGTCGGCCGTCATGGCGTCCTCGGAGGACACGGGACGGAGCACGATGGGGTGGCCGTAAGTACGGCCGTCGCCCATGACGCCGACGCTGCGGACGTCGGCGAGCAGCACGACGGGCATCTGCCAGACCTCGTTGTCCAGGCCGGCGGCGGTCAGTTCGGCACGCGCAATGGCGTCCGCCTTGCGCAGCAGGTCCAGCCGTTCCTTGGTGATGTCACCGACGATCCGGATACCCAGGCCGGGGCCCGGGAACGGCTGGCGGCCGACGATCTCCTGAGGCAGGCCAAGCTGTGCACCCACGGCACGGACCTCGTCCTTGAACAGGGCACGCAGCGGCTCAACGAGCTCGAACTGCAGGTCCTCGGGAAGGCCGCCCACGTTGTGGTGGCTCTTGATGTTCGCAGCACCTTCGCCGCCGCCGGACTCGACGACGTCCGGGTACAGCGTGCCCTGGACCAGGAACTTGATCTTCTCGCCATGCGCAGCAGCCTCGGCGATGATGGCCAGTTCCGCTTCCTCGAAGGCACGAATGAATTCGCGGCCGATGATCTTGCGCTTGGTTTCGGGATCGCTCACGCCAGCCAGTGCGGAAAGGAAGCGTTCCTGCTCGTTGGCAACGTACAGCTTCACGCCGGTGGCGGCGACGAAGTCGCGCTCCACCTGCTCGGCTTCGCCTTCACGCAGCAGTCCGTGGTCCACGAAGACACAGGTGAGCTGGTCGCCCACGGCACGCTGCACCAGGGCAGCGGCCACGGCCGAGTCGACACCGCCGGAGAGGCCACAGATGACCCGTGCATCCCCCACCTGCTGGCGGATGCGCTCCACCTGCTCTTCCAAGATGTTGCCGGTGGTCCAGTTGGGCTCGAGCTTGGCGCCCTTGAAGAGGAAGTTCTCCAGGACCTGCTGGCCGTAGGCGGAGTGCTTGACCTCCGGGTGCCACTGCACGCCGTACAGGCACTTTTCCTCATTGGCGAAGGCCGCGACCTCGGCGCCTGCGGTGGTGGCCAGGACATCGAAGCCTTCAGGTGCTTCATGGACGGAGTCGCCGTGGCTCATCCAGGTCTTTTGGTGCTGCGGCATACCCTCGAGGACCGAACGCCCGTCGCCCAGGATGGTGGTTTCGGTTGAGCCGTACTCCCGCAGCCCGGTCTTATCCACCTTGCCGCCCAAGGCGTTGGCCATGGCCTGGAAGCCGTAGCAGATGCCAAAGACGGGGACACCGGCTTCGAAGAGGTCGGCACCAACGCTCGGGGCGCCGTCCGCGTAGACGCTGGAGGGGCCGCCGGACAGGATGATGGCGGCGGGGTTCTTGGCCAGTAGCTGCTCGGTGGTGTAGGTATGCGGAACCACTTCCGAATACACATTCGCTTCCCGGACGCGGCGGGCAATCAGCTGCGCGTACTGGGCACCGTAATCAACAACCAGCACCGGCTTCTGGGAAGTCTGGGATGCAGTGGGAGTAGTCACCGTACTAGCCTACTTTGCGCCGTTGCACCGACGCACCTTCAGAAGCCGCCCTGTGACGGATCAGACGTCCACGGCAGGGCGGAACTGCTCAGTAACGCTGCGGCGCCTGCGGGTTGGCGGCGAGCTCAGCCTCCACCTCGGCGTGGAACTTCTTCTCGACGATGAACGACAGGAACGGCACCACGCCGCCGAGGGCCAGCAGGACCAGCTTCAGGAACGGCCAGCGCATGAGGGACCAAAGCCGGAAGTTGGAGATCAGGTACACCACGTACATCCAGCCGTGGACGATCAGGACCGTGACGGAGACGTTGACGCCGTTCAGCACGGCCTGCGGTTCGGCGTCGGCGAATCCGAAGCCGAAGGGCTGGCCGGTGAGGGCGCTGGTGCCGCCGGCGAACAGGTACTGTCCGAAGCCGTACCGGGCCACCAGTTCCGCGCACAGCAGGAGCAGCATGGTGCCGGTGAGGTAGGCCATGACCTTGTAGAACTTCAGGGCCGACCGGATCTGCGCTTCGGTGCCGCCGAAGCGGCGCTTCTTGCCGGACGTCTTGCCGCCGGTGGCCTGCGACGAGGGGGTGGCCGGTTTCGGATCAATCATGGCTGTACCTTCTGCTGGTGCTGTTCAGGTCGCTGCTGTTCGTTCGGGTGCTGTGCGGGGGCATCGGAATCCCCGGCTTCGTCGAGGGCCTCTTCAAGGTCCCGGTGGTAGTCGTCCTTGACCAGCCGCCACCAGATGAAGAGGGCGAAGCCGGCAAAAACCACCCACTCGATGGAGTAGAAGAGGTTGAGCCAGTTGATCTGCTGCGACGGCGGCTGCGGGCCGATGTTCAGCGGAAGCAGGCTGCCAGGCACTGACGCGGCACTGACATCCTTGCCGCCCACCACCTCGGCCGTGGCCGAGACGAAGCCCGGGTAGCTGCTGACACCCCAGTAGTTGATGAGCTCGGCAACGGACACTGCCGAGGCCTCACCCGGTTTGGGAGCCTTGCCGGGAACAGGTGCCTCAGAGGGAATCAGGCGCCCGGTCAGTTCAACAACGCCCGACGGCGGGGCTGACGCGTCGGCAGGGTCTGCCACCCAGCCGCGTGCCACCGGGATCCAGGTTTGCGGTGATGCAGCCGCCCCCGTCAAGGTTGGGGCACCGTTGACGGCAAAGGCAGAAACAACCCAGTAGCCGGTTTTTCCATCATGGAGCCTCCCGGGGACCAGCACCTGCTTATCAGGGCTGTACGTTCCCTGGGCCGTGACCATCTGGTCTGAGACGCTGCCGTGAAAGAAGTCACCGGGCTGGAGGGTGCTGGTCAGCGGCTGGACCTGTTCAGTGGCGGGGTTGACCGGCGCTTCAGGCTGCGTGGAACGGCCGAACTGCCACTGGCTGAGCAGCACGAAGACCCCGGAAAGTGCGATCGCGAAGATGAAACCTGCGATCCATCGGGGCTTGAGGGCTGTTTTCCACACGTCTTAACCGTACTTCGTACTTCTGTAGAACAACTAAACGCCGGGGGCGTCCGGGTTGCTGCGCGGACCGGGCCGGTCTAGTGGTCGAAGAACACCAGGCTGGAATTGATGAGCTCGGCGATCACTTCGGCGTCGTAGGCCCGCCGCAGGGATTCGCGGAAGGATTCCTTGGACAGCGACCGGGCCAGGGTGGCCAGCACCTCCAGGTGGTCCGAGAACGAGCTGGCGGGGGTGGCGATCAGCAGGATTACGGTGGCCGGGCCGTCCGCGGCACCGAAGTCCAGGGCGTGGCCGTACTTGGTGATCCCGACGGCGATCGACGTACGGGAAACGAACTCGCTGCGCGCGTGCGGCAGCCCAACTCCGCCGGGGAGGCCGGTTGCCAGCTGGTGCTCCCGGGCGTTGACGTTCTTGAGGAACCCGCCCAGGTCCGAAATCCGCCCGGCGGCGTAGAGCCGTTCTGCCAGCTGGTTGGTGGCGTCGGTCTTGTCTTTCGCCTCCAGCTCCAGGATCACCATCTCGGGGGTGGTGAGTTCGGCGTCATACGGGTCAAGTGGTTCCGCCAAGGCGTATCCCTTCAGTCGGCAGTGCGGGGCGAACGGCCCCTCAGCGCAAGGGCACGATGTCTTCCACGCCCAGGCGGGCGGCATCCGCGGATTCGTCGTCCGGCTGTTGCTGGCTGAGGCGCTCGGCCTCCACCCGGGCAATATAGTGGCGGACTTCGTTTTCGCGCTGCGCGTCACTCCAGCCAAGAACGTCACCCATCAGTTTAGCGACAACGGGGGCAGCGGACACGCCCCGGTCCCACGCCTCGATGGAAATCCGTGTGCGGCGGGTCAGGACGTCCTGCACATGGCGGGCACCCTCATGGGTTGCAGCGTAAACGGCTTCCGCCTGCAGGTAATCATCGGCCCCGGGGATGGGCTCGGCCAGGTCCTTGTCCTGTTCGATGATCGCCAGGACCTCGGGCGTCATGGAGCCATACCGGTTGAGCAGGTGCTCAATCCGGGCCACGTGCACGCCCGATTCCTCGGCGGTACGGTTCCTCCGGTTCCAGGCAGCCCGGAAGCCGCTGGCGCCGAGGAGCGGGATGGTTTCGGTGCAGCTGGGCGGAACCCGTTCGTCCATGGTGCGGGTGGCCTCGTCGACGGCGTCCTTGGCCATGACCCGGTAGGTGGTCCACTTTCCGCCGGCCACGACCACGAGGCCGGGGACCGGGTGTGCCACCACGTGTTCGCGGGAGAGTTTGGCCGTGGAGTCGTTTTCGCCGGCGAGCAGCGGCCGGAGCCCGGCGTAGACCCCTTCGACGTCCTCCCTGGTCAATGGCCGTTTCAGGACCGTGTTGACGTGTTCGAGGATGTAGTCGATGTCCTTGCTGGAGGCGGCCGGGTGGGCTTTGTCCAGGTGCCAGTCGGTATCGGTAGTGCCGATGATCCAGTGCCGCCCCCAGGGAATCACGAACAGCACGGACTTCTCCGTGCGGAGGATCAGCCCCACGGTTGACTGGAACCGGTCGCGGGGAACCACCAGGTGGATGCCCTTGGAGGCGCGGACTTTCAACTGGCCCCGGTCGGTGACCATGGCTTGGGTTTCATCCGTCCATACGCCGGTGGCATTGATGACCTGCCTGGCGCGGACCTTGAACGTTGTCCCGTCCTCGCGGTTGGCCACTTTGGCGCCCACCACCCGCTCCCCTTCGCGCAGGAAGTCCACTACAGCCATTTGGTTCACTGCGTGGGCGCCGTAGTAGGCGGCGGTGCGGACGAGGTTCGCCACGTACTTTGCGTCATCCACCTGGCCGTCGTAGTACCGGATGGACCCGACGAAGGCGTCGTCCTTCAGGCTGGGCGCGGCACGGAGGGTTCCGCGCCTGCTCAGGTGTTTGTGGAACGGCACGCCGCGGCTGTGTCCGCTGGAGATCGACATGACGTCGTACAGCGCAATGCCGGCGCCCACGTAGGGCCGCTCGATGAAAGGCTTGGTCAGCGGATACAGGAATGGCACCGGCCGGGCCAGGTGCGGGGCAAGTTCCGAGAGCAGCAGGCCGCGTTCCTGAAGGGCCTCTTTGACCAGAGCGAAGTCCAGCATTTCCAGGTAGCGGAGGCCGCCGTGAATGAGTTTCGAAGACCGCGAGGATGTTCCGGCGGCCCAGTCGCTTGCTTCGACGATGCCAACGCTCAGCCCACGGGTCACGGCATCCAGTGCTGCCCCTGCGCCAACGATGCCGCCGCCGACGATCAGGATGTCCAGCTCCTGGCCGGGTTCCGCCGTGGCGCGCAACCGCTCTATGGAGGCTTCCCTGGCTTCCGGGCCGAGAACTCCGCCGTTTGCAGGAACACTCTTCATTGAACGCCTCCAGTGCCGCTAGTGCCGGTATTAAACCCACACTACTTGCTGGCGGCGCGCTTTGGGCAGGGCGGCCGTGGCCCCTGCCCAAAGCGCAAACGGGTCAGTTCCCGGCGTAGGGGGAAACGACGACGTCCACCCGCTGGAACTCCTTCAGGTCCGAGTAGCCGGTGGTTGCCATGGAGCGGCGCAGCGCACCAATAAGGTTGGACGTACCGTTCGTGTGGTGGCCCGGGCCGAAGAGGACTTCCTCCAGCGGGCCCACGGTGCCGACGTTGGCGCGGTCGCCGCGCGGGAGCTCGGTGTGGTGCGCTTCCTGGCCCCAGTGCCATCCCTTGCCCGGCGCTTCCTCTGCCCGGGCCAGCGCACTGCCCAGCATGACGGCGTCCGCGCCCATCGCAATGGCCTTGACGATGTCACCCGAGGTGCCCATGCCGCCGTCGGCAATCACGTGCACGTATCGGCCACCGGACTCGTCCATGTAATCCCGGCGCGCGGCTGCGACGTCGGAAATGGCCGACGCCATGGGCGAGTGGATGCCCAGCGCGCGCCGCGTGGTGGTGGTTGCGCCGCCGCCGAAGCCCACCAGCACACCGGCCGCGCCGGTCCGCATCAGGTGCAGCGCCGGGGTGTAGCCGGCCGCGCCGCCCACGATGACAGGGACGTCGAGTTCGTAGATGAACTGTTTGAGGTTCAGCGGTTCGTGGTTCTTGGAGACGTGCTCGGCAGACACGGTGGTGCCGCGGATGACGAAGATGTCGACGCCGGCGGCCACGACCGTCTTGTAGTGCTCCTGGGTGCGCTGCGGGGTGAGCGATCCGGCCACGGTGACGCCGGCCCCGCGGATTTCGGCCAGGCGGGACGTGATGAGTTCCGGCTGGATGGGTGCCAGGTACAGCTCCTGCATCCGGCCCGTCACGGCGGGGCTGTTGATCTCGTCCTGCAGGGCGGCGATCTCATCCAGCACGGACTGCGGGTCCTCGTACCGGGTCCACAGGCCTTCCAGGTCGAGCACGCCCAGCCCGCCCAGGCGGCCGAGAGCGATGGCCGTCTGCGGGGACATGGCCGAGTCCATCGGGGCTGCGATCACCGGCATGTCGAACTGGTACGCGTCGATCTGCCACGAGACGGAGACGTCCTTGGGGTCACGGGTGCGACGGTTGGGGACGATTGCAATGTCATCCAGGGAGTAGGCACGACGCCCACGCTTGCCACGGCCGATCTCGATCTCATAAGTCACTGCACTAGGTTATCCCAGCAGCTCCGGTGGCCCGGTCTGGGCTGCGTCCAGATGGGCAGTCCTGCCCATGGAGGAACAGCCGGACAACCACGTAGCCTTGAGCAGGGGAATTCGGTGAATGCTCCCGTGACCACCTTCCGAGGAGAACCAACCATGGCCCCTGGCCTTTACGGCGCTGACATTGAGCAGTTGCGGTCGTTGTCCAAAACCATGGACCGTTCCGGCGCCCGCCTGCTCGAGACGGAACGCCAGATCACCAGCCTGGTATCGAGCGTCGAGTGGAAGGGCATCGACGGCAGCCGCTTCCGGCGCGAATGGAGTGACACCTGGCGGCCCATGATGAAGCGGACCTCGCAGTCCCTGCTTGATGCCTCAAAGACGCTCCTCACGCAGGCTGACGAGCAGGAACAGGCAAGTACAGGTGTGGCCAGCGGCCCTTCCGCGGGGCCGGTGGGGCCTCCAGCGCCCGGGGCACCGGGCGCTAATCCGGCCGGGCCGCTGGACGCCGTTCTCGCAGTTGCCGGAAGCCCTGGGTGGTGGGGCGCCAACACGGCGGTGACTGCGGCCGGGCTTTATACGGATGACCTTCTGGCGACAATGGCCAAAGGTGGGCTCCTGACGAAGCTGACCAACTGGCCTTGGCTCAGCGCACAATACGCCCAGGTTCCGGGGGTTGGCTACGTACGCGGAACCCAGCTCCTCAACGGCACGTCGATGCTGGGGCGACTGTCCGGCGGCCTGGGAATCATCACGGGCGCGTTTCAAATGGCCCATGGCATGGACACCGGCAATACGGGAATGGCGATTGACGGCGGCATCTCCACGGTTCTTGCCGCCGGCAGCTTTGTTCCCGGGGCCGGCCCATTTTTCGCTGTTGCAGGCATTGCATGGGGCGGGATGGGCCTGCTTGCATCGAATCTCGGCTACGGGTCGGCCTCCGAGATGGTGGCGGATGCCACTAATAAGACGGTCGATGCGGTGGCAGATGGCGCCAAAAAAACGGTCGATGCCGTGGCGGACGGTGCCAAGAAGGTATGGGGATGGCTCACCTGACCGCCCCACTTCCCTAGACTAAGACCCGAGACCTGACGACCCTAAGGCTGCCGTGACTACTCAAGAAGACGCACCCCTGCTCATCACCGAACATGAGCTCATCGCCCTGATCGCCCTGGCCGGAACGGCTGGAGCGCTGAAATGCCAGAGCCTCTTCAGGCTTGACCACGCTGCCGGTGCACCACTCGAGCAGGCGGGGGTAGCCACGCTCCTGGAACGAGGGCTCATGACGGTCGAAGCGGAGAGCCTGGTGCCGGCCGGCCTGGCCACTGGCGTGGCAGGGGTCCTGGCGGACTCCGACGCATGGCTGGAGGTTGCGCTGGTGACGCCCAAAGCCGACCACGTCTATTTCCTGTTCGGCTCGGGTAATGGGGCCTTGGTCCTAAGCCTCAGCAAGTACGGTGTCCATGAACTGCGCCCCGTGACCAACGCGGAGGGAATGTTCACCACGGCAATCGAAATGGTCCGCTATTATCTCGGAACGGCCCCTGACGGACGGCCCGCTGCCGGCACGCTCCGCCGCCATCTTGCGGACGGCACCTTCCACTCCGTCCATGTCAAGGCGGCACCGGATGGATCCCTTGAAATCGTCACCGGCGACGAACCACAGCCTGCACCCGCGCCGCTGGGCCCGGAGGACCTGGAAGACCGGATGCGCCAAGGACTGGGCCTGCTTCCGGCATGACACACCACGTACCCTTTCCCGCCGGCGCGCCCGTCCACTCCCTCGACCACTGGCTGTCCCCGGAACTGGCCCGGATCAGCCCGGCAAACGCTCCGTCCCGGCTGCGCCAGCTGGCCGACGCCCAAGGCACCCGGGCCGCCGGCTGGAGCAGCGCAATCGCCGGCGGACCCGTCTTGGCTCTGGCGGGGATCTTCTTCTCCGTCACGTCGGGGAACACTGCCGCAGCGCTCGTCTTGGTCCCGCTGGGGGTGGTCCTGATGCTTTCGGGCTTCTTTGGATGGCAGCGGGCCCGGGCCGCCCTGCCCAACACCGACAGGGTTCTGATCAGCCGCGGCCCGGGATCCGCCCGTGGTGGCGTCGCCATGGTGTCCGTACTCGCAGTCGCGCTGGGCGCGATCATGGTCATCTATCTGCCCTCGGCCATGGCCAAGGGCAATGGTGCGGTACAAACACTCGTGGGGGCCTTCATACTCGTCCTGCTTCTCCTGGTCGCATGCATCGTGGTCCCGTCAACGGTCATGGGCCGGGCCCGGCAGTCGTTCCGGCGCCGGGTGCAAACCAACCAGGAGCTTCGCCGGGCAGTTGAAGCGGATTTGGTTCTCTGGCGCGATCCTCATGGCAATGCCGCCTACGGCCCGCTCTGACAACCGGCCAGCCGCAGGATTGTGATGGGCAGGCGCTGGATCTTCGACGGGCATATCGCGGGCATTGGCACCGCATCGGGGCTCCGCGCCGTAGTGGGCATCTGGCCGGACTCCCCCTTCGGTTCGTTCGCCGATGTCATGGTGCAGCAACCCTCAGGGCACCGGGTTCTGTTGGCGCCCCGGCGGGACGTGGCAGAGTTCATCGCGGCCACCTACACCTTCGATGAGGTGCGGGTGGTTCACGTTTCCGCCGTCCTGGGTGCCCGGGCACTAAAGGTCGACGCCGGTCCCTTGGCAATCCAGGCCGTCACAGGAGCGAGGACTTTCCTGGGATCAGCTTTGCGGGCCGTGCCGCGGCGCCTCGCGGTGCACCCGCGGTGGCTTTCCGCCGTCAATCCGCTCGCCGTGTTGGCGGCTCCCGGAGCCCGCACCTACGGCACGGCGGGAAGCGGAAGGGCGGAGTATTACGGGGTGAGCGACCTGCACCACGTCACCTCCGCCGTCGTCAGCTGGGAAGGGGCCGACGCCGGGACGCTGGCTCCCATCCGGCCTCCCGTTACGTTCGGGTTCAGCAGCGTCCCGCCGCGGCCCAGCCTGGCGCGGGTCCGCACCACCGTGGTGCAGGCCTAGGTTCCGGTGGGTTCCTCGACAGTCAATTGGGATTCAAACATCCTGAAGTACCTGCCGCGCAGGGCCACCAGTTCTTTGTGCGTGCCCTGCTCGACGATCATTCCGTCCTCCAGCATGTACACGACGTCGGCCTTCTCGATGGTGGCCAGCCGGTGGCTGATGGCAATGATGGTGCTGCTGCGGTCCGCGAAAAGGCGCGTGAAGATCCTGTGCTCGGCAAGGGCGTCGATGGCGGACGTTGGTTCGTCCATCACCATGAATGATGCGTCCCGGTAGAAGTTCCTGGCCATGGCCAGCCGTTGCCATTGACCGCCGGAGAGGCCACTGCCCTTACGCCCGCGCGGATCCTCCATCCAGTTGCTGACGTGGTTGTCCAGGCCATTGGGCAGCTTGTTGATGAACTCCAGAGCTTCGGCGTCTGCTGCTGCGCGCCGGATGCGGCCGTCGTCGCGCCGGCTGTCGACGTCACCAAAGTAGATGTTCTCGGCGGCCGTGGCGAACTCATATTTGAGGAACTCCTGGCTGAGCACCGCCAGGTGCCGGTGCCAGGAGGTGACGTCGACGGCGGCGAGATCCACGCCGTCGAGCAGCACCTGTCCGGAATCCGGGCTGTAGAGGCCGGCGAGGATGCGGATCAGCGTGGACTTGCCGGCGCCGTTCTCCCCCACAATGGCGATGTGCTGGCCCCGCCTGATGGTGAGGCTGATGCCCCGGATGACCTCGATATCGCTGCCCGTGTACGTAAAACGGATGTCCTTCAGTTCAACTTCCTGCGGGGCCTCCAACAGCGGCGGTGCATGTTCGGAGTGCACGGGCATCCCCATGAAGGTCTCGTAGTCCGTGAGGTTGGCCAGGTCTTCGTCAATGGAACTCAGGGAAGACACCAAATTGTTGGCGGTGGACAAAGCGCGGCTGACGATCTGCTGGACGTAGAGGAACTGGCCCACGGGCTGGGCCCGGGCGATGACCTGTCCCACCACCCAGATCAGCGAGACCACCTCGGCACCGTATTGCAGTGCGTCCGCGGCCAGTTGCCTGGGAATGTAGCGCCGCTGGTAATCGAGCCGCCGCCGCTCGTCCGCGTCGCGCAGGCGGGAGCGAAGGTCCATGAGGAAGCCGACAATGCCGTAGAGCCGCATCTCTGCGATGTGCTGCGGCCGAAGCAGGTTTGTCTCGATCATGCGGCGCTGGCGGCGCGAATCCACCTGTGTGTTCCAGTGCGCAATCTGCTCCCTGGAGAGCTTGAACTGCAGGTACACACTGGGCACGATGGCCACCAGCACGATGACGGCTATCCACCAGCTGACCAGCAGCAGGGCACCGATGGCCAGGATGACCGAGACCAGCTGCGTGAAGATCGCGGCGATCCGGTCCAGGACGCGGGCGTACGAATCCGAGAACCTCTTGGCCCGGTCGTAGAGGTCCACGGTTTCCTTGTCGTCGTAGCGCCAGAATTCCAGCGCAAGGAAGCGCTCGTACATCTGGTCGCCCACGATGGCACCCACCTTGAAGCTCATGAGTTGCTGGATGTAGCGGTCAACGCTGTTGAAGGCGCCCCAAAAGAGCCCCAGGGCAGCGGTGACGACGACGTAGACGATCGCAAGGTGCCCCGCTCGGGCGTCGCCGGCATATGCAGCCGCCAGCGCTGTGGTGGTGAGGGACGCGAAATAGGTGGTGACCAGGGGAAGGACGGCCGAAATCAGCGAGCCAAGCACCTTCATGATCACCGCGCCCGGGGACGCCCGAAAACTGACCCGCAGGACCTGGGCAACCGCGCGGGCATACGGCCGGAGGGCCAGCCGGCGTGCGGGCTCCCGCTTAGGGCTTAGTTCCGCCGGATGGCGCGGTTGGGACATGGAATCAGCCTAGTGCTGGCCCAGGTCTAAACGGGCAGCGCCGGACGATCCGTTGACGGACGGCACAGATTTGTTAGACCGACAGCACGAACGGTTTTGTGAAGAATTCGGCCCAGACCGGATCCTCGGGCGGGAGGTCATCGAGGTCTATGAGGTTGTCGTCGTCCGGTTCCCAAGGCGGAAGGTCTTCAATACCTGCTTGTTCGCAGTGGAATCGGACGGGCATTGCAGCCGTACTGGCCGGCAGGGTTCCTGGTGGCCAGTGGGTTGGTTCGGGGTCTGGTTGTTCGGGTTTGTAGTGGCGGCCGGTGGGTGAGATCCAGCCGGGTGGCTCATTCGTTGTTGCGGGTGTTGGTATCCAGGGTCTGGCGTGTTTGAGCCGGTGGTGCTTGGGGCAGAGCTGGCCCAGGTTCCGGACATTCGTGGTGCCGCCGTTTTCCCAGGCGGTGAGGTGGTCGGTGTCGTTGTCCGGGGTGCGGTTGTTGCAACCCGGGAAGGTGCATTTACCGTCCCGCATCCGGATCCATTTCTTGATGGTCTCGGGCAGCCGGTAGCGGGTTCGGCCGATGTCCAGGGGTGCCCCGTCGCGGGGGTCGACCAGGACCCGGCAGAACGATTCCGCCCCGCCCGCGACCAGCCTCCGCGCCATCGACGCCGGGATAGGCCCGAACCCGTCCAACACGGCGGGCTCATCGGTGAGGCCAAGCAGGGAAAACACCGGCACCATGACCAGGACATCGGCCCGCGGAACGGGAACTTTGCCAAGCCCGGCAGCGGTCCCCGCACCCTCGGTGCCAGTACCCTCGGTGCTGGCCATACCGGTGGCATGCACCGGAGCCGTGTCGCGGCCGGCCACAGTTGTAGCCGCGCTGGCGTGTTCGGTGCTCGCGTCCGCGGCGCTCCCGGCGCCGAGGGCCGGGCTGGCGATGCTGGTGCTCCCAGCAGCCGCAGTGCTGAGCCCGGCGCCGAGGAGCAGGGACGCGGCGACGTCGGCGCGGAGCTGGGTCAGGGTCCGCTCTTCCGTCGGGCTTTGCAGTCCGCGGGCGGTCGCGGTACTCCGGTTCCAGATGGCGCACGCGGTGTCCCCGGGCAGGTAGAGCGAGATCCAGCCCATGCCGTCCCGGTCCGGGGCGTAGTCCACCCGCCGGTCCGCCACCCCTTTGGCGTGGCGTTTCTCCAGGGTTTCGGGGTGGTGGCGTTCCCGCCAGGCGCGGACCTTGGCCCGGAACCGGGATGGAACGAGTTCACCGGGTGCGGCGCCTCGGGCGGGGTTGGGCGCGTCGGGGTCGAAGAAATGCGCCACCAGCCCGGCAACACCCGAGGGCGTGAGGCCTTCGGTTTCGTCGGCGACAATGCGTGCGTGCTGCCACGAGATGTCCCCAGCGGACAACGCCCCCAGGACCGGCGGCAGCGAACAGACGCGCCGTGCCTGCCCTACCAACGCCCCCGCGGCCCCGGAACTGATGGTCAGGACCCCGGCAATCTCCTCCACCACTGACATCTCCGCGAACGTGCGCTCATCCACCGGGGCCTCGGGCGGGGTCATGGCCAGCTGCAACCCGACGCACTCCGCCACGTCCCGGGCCTTCACCGCCGCAAGCTGCGCCTCCAACCGCGCCACGACATCCAACCGTTCCAGGCACAACTCATACCGCCGCCCCAACACATCAACACCGGCGCCGGCTTCAAAACCAACACCAGCAGCCCCAGGGACGAGCCCAAAACCAACCCCAGCACGGTCAAGCGCGGCACCCTCCAGCGGCGCACCCTCCAAGGAAGCGTCCTCCAGAACCAGCACATCCAACGCAGCAACAGAGGCACAAACACCCTCCATCACCGCCGCCAAATCCGTACCAATTCCCATAAAAACATCATCCAACCAGGCACTGACATTAAGGGTTCGAGCCGTCCACGGGGAAAACAAAGGAGGCGGGGAATTCCCCGCCTCCTCGTGTTTCACGCCAGTTCAGCGCTAATGAACCGCCGCTGACTTACCGCGAACCGTAGTTCGGTGCTTCCACCGTCATCTGAATGTCGTGCGGGTGCGACTCCTTCAACCCGGCGGAGGTGATCCGCACAAATTTGCCGCGCGCCTTCAGCTCAGGGATGGTCGGAGCGCCGGTGTAGAACATGGTCTGGCGCAAGCCACCCACCAACTGGTAGGCGACCGAGGACAGCGGGCCACGGTACGCCACACGGCCTTCGATGCCTTCCGGGATCAGCTTGTCGTCGCCGGAGACGTCGGCCTGGAAGTAACGGTCCTTGGAGTAGGACGTGTTCTTGCCGCGCGATTGCATGGCACCCAGGGAGCCCATGCCGCGGTAGGACTTGAACTGCTTGCCGTTGACGAAGATCAGCTCGCCCGGGGATTCGTCGCAGCCGGCGAGCAGGGAGCCGAGCATGACCGTGTCGGCACCCGCAACCAGGGCCTTGCCGATGTCGCCGGAGTACTGCAGGCCGCCGTCGGCAATGAGGGGAACGCCGGCCGGAATGGCAGCCTTGGCGGACTCGTAGATGGCCGTGATCTGCGGAACACCCACACCGGCCACAACGCGGGTGGTGCAGATCGAGCCCGGCCCAACGCCCACCTTGATGCCGTCGGCGCCGGCGTCGATCAGTGCCTGGGCGCCCTCGCGGGTGGCAGCCTGGCCGCCGATGATGTCCACGTGCGCGGCAACAGGATCGGACTTCAGCCTGCGGATCATGTCCAGCACACCCTGGGAGTGCCCGTTGGCCGTGTCAACGAACAGGGCGTCCACCCCGGCGTCCACCAGGGTCATGGCGCGCTCCCAGCCGTCCCCGAAGAAGCCGATGGCTGCACCCACGCGGAGGCGGCCTTCGTCGTCCTTGGTGGCCAACGGGTACTGCTCGGCCTTGGTGAAGTCCTTGGTGGTGATCAAGCCCTTGAGCCGGCCCTGCTCGTCCACGAGCGGGAGCTTTTCGATCTTGTTGGTGGCCAGCTTGTGGGAGGCTTCGTCCCGGCTGATGCCCACGTGACCGGTGACCAGGGGCATCTTGGTCATGACGTCGCTGACCAGCCGCAGCGGGAAATCGGACTCCGGCACGAAGCGGGTGTCACGGTTGGTGACGATGCCCAGCAGGCGGTTGTCCTCGTCCACCACGGGGAGGCCCGAAACGCGGTAGTGGGCGCAGAGGTCATCCAGCTCCCGCAGCGTGGCCTCGGGGCGGATGGTCAGCGGGTTGGTGATCATTCCCGACTCACTCCGCTTGACCCGGTCAACCTGGTCGGCCTGGTCGGCGATGGAGAGGTTGCGGTGCACCACGCCCAGGCCACCCTGGCGGGCCATTGCGATGGCCATGCGGGACTCGGTGACGGTGTCCATGGCGGCCGAAAGCAGCGGGGTTTGCACACTGATCCGCTTGGAGATCTGCGACGAGGTGTCAGCGTCGGAAGGGATGACGTCGGTGTGGCCCGGCAGGAGCAGGACGTCGTCGTAGGTCAGGCCAATGAAGCCAAAGGGATTGTGTTCGGGCTCGGTCATGAGTGCGCCTCTTACCTTGGTTGCTGGGCGGGTAGGGGTTGCAGCCGATGACCAGCCCGTAATTACGGAACTGGCCTGTGCAGACGATCCTGCGGGACCACCGTTGGGGTACGGCGTTCCTGGGGCAGAAAGTGTTGACTAAATATTAGAACCTCCGGCCCGATCCCCCTATTCCAGGCCCGCAATGTGAGCAACCGCACTCAGCTCCATCCTGTTGCGGCCAACAGTCGCTGCTCGAACATGGGGATCATGGTTTCCACGTACGTCCGGGTCAGGTGGTTGTCGTCCTTATAGACGTAGACGTTCCCCACCACGGCAGGGCAGACGCCACGGGCGCAGATGAAGTCGCTCATGTCCAGCAGGTGCAGGCCCGGCACCTTGCCGCGGTAGTTTTCCAGCGGCGACGGCTCAACGAGGGACTCGGCCAGTGCCGGATTGCAGGCCGGCGCGTCGGCGCCATGGCGTTGTGCGCATTGGGGCATGTTGAACGTGAACCTGGGGTTGTCCCGGACGCCCACGATCTCGATTCCCGCGTTGGCAAACGGAGCGACTCCCTGAAGGTAGCCGGGGACCTCCGTTTCGAACGGGGCTTCTTCGTGGGTCAGCGTCGCCACCGTGAAGACAGCGTCCGGAAGGTGTTCCAGGACGTAGGCGGAACTGGCCCTGTTGTAGGCATTGCATTCGGCGTTCCGGGCGTCAGATTCCGCGCCGAACCGGCATGCCGGCATTAGCAGTGTCACCAGTTCCCAGCCGCGTGCAGCCGCCACCGGGGCCAGCGCGGCAAGGTACTGCTGGGCATGCGAATCCCCCAGCACCACGATGCGTTTGGTGGCTGGTTCCTCCGGGACCTCCTGCCGGCACCCCTCGAGAATCGGGTCACTGGTGGCGTTTGAACCTGTGCAGGGCGAGTCGATCCCGGCCCAGTCGTTGTCCAGTGCGGTTGGCCCGGGGATGGTCCTCGCGCGCGGAGCCGGCAAGTTTTCGTTCTCCGGGGTGAGCGCCAGCGCACCCGGCGTCAGCTCGCGGGGTTGTGCCGCCGTCGCGCTTTCCTCCGCGGTGAGCGATGTCTGCCACACGGCCACGGGACCGGCCAGCAGGGCTCCGCAGGCAACAATGACGACGGCGGTACGCCAGGCGCGGAGCTTGGGCCAGTGCCAGTCCCGCAACGGCTTCTCCACGAAGCGGGTGGTAAGGATGGCAAGCACGACGGCGGCGGCAACGATGCCGAGGCCCTGCTTGAGGTTCGGCGCCTCCACCCCCGTGGCCGCCAGCGCCAGCACCAGGACCGGCCAGTGCCAGAGGTAAAGCGCGTAGGAGTTGTCGCCCAAGGCGACGGCCGGCCTGCTGCTGAGGAGCCTGTCCACGCCGAAACGGCTGCCGGACTGCCCGGCGACGATGATGGCGGCAGCAGCCAGCGTGGGCCAGAGGGCCACGTAGCCGGGGAAGGACCTGTCGACGGTGAGGAGCAACCCGCATGACACCATGCCCGCAAGCCCGGCCCAGCCCAGGACCACCCGCAGCGCACGGCCGGGCTTGAGGTACGGCAACCCGAGCGCCAGCAGGGACCCGAGGGCAAACTCCCAGAGCCTGGCGCCGGTATCGAAGTATGCGTAGGCCTGGTTGGTGGCGGTCTGGTCAATGGAATAGGCCAGGGACGCGGCGAACAACGCGCCGAAAACCACAGCCAGCAATCCCCGGTAGGTGGTGCGCTCCAGCGGGGGAATCCGGCGGACGGCCCGCAGGACCGCGGCGGTGGCGGCGAAAATGAGCGGCCAGAGGATGAAGACCTGCCCCTGGATGGACAACGACCAGAAGTGCTGCAGTGGGCTGGCTCCGGCATGGTCCTGTGCGTAATAGTCCACTGCGGCGTCTGCCAGCAGCCAGTTCTGGCTGTACAACAGCGACGCCCAGGCTTGGTCCAGGACCTGCGGCCAGCGGCCTTGGGGCAGGATCAGCCAGGTGCCGGCCAGCACCCCGAGGATCACGACGACGGCGGCCGGCAGCAGGCGCTTGAAGAGGTGCAGCCAGTGCGCCATCAGCCGGAAGGGCTGGCCGGACTCTGCTTTGCGGACGAAGGAGAGCGTGAGCAGAAAGGCGGAGATCAGCAGGAAGATGTCCACACCGCCGGACACGCGGCCCAACCAGACGTGGTAGGCCACGACCATGAGGACAGCCAAGGCCCGGAGTCCCTGGACCTCGGGCCGGAAGGTCGGTTTGCGGTTGCGGCCGGGGACGGTTCCTGCCGTTGCCGGTGCCGTCCGGATCCCCGTCATCGACACTTCGAACCCCTCACACCACCGGCCGGCCAAAGCATCCAGCCTACGCACCGGGGTTTGGAAGGGCCAATCCGGAGTCCGGCGCGAACTAAGCTGGGCCCAGGTGTGGAAGGGAGCCGGCGTGATCGTCCAATTGCGGATTTGCGTGCCCGGAGAATTGTCCGAGGTGACGCTGAAGGCCTGCCGGGACCAGGTGGGAACTGCGGGTGTCGCATTGATCTCCAGCGCGTCCGTGGTGCCGCCGGGTGATGTCATCGACGTCCAGATCGCCAGGGAGTCCGTGGAGGAACTCCTGGAGAAGCTTGAGGTCCTGAAGATCGGCGACGTGGGCTCCGTTGCCATGACCACGCCGGAATTCGTCCTGTCCAGGGATGCCGACCGGGCGGAGCACGCCGCACCGGGCGACGGTGCGGACGCTATGATCTGGGACGATGTGACAGGGCAAACAGGCGAGGATTCCAGGCTCACGTGGAACTTCCTCGCCTTCCTGGTGCTGGCAACGCAGCTCGCCGGAATCGGCATTGTGACCGATTCCCCCATCGCGATTGTGGGCGCCATGGCGGTGGGTCCCGAGTTCGGGCCGCTGGCCGCCCTCGCCGTTTCGCTTGCCACCCGGCAGTGGAAGCTTGGCCGCCGTGCAGCCATCGCCCTGGGCGTCGGGTTTCCGGTCGCCATGCTTCTGGCGGCTTTGACGGCCTGGCTGTCGATCCCGCTGGGCCTCTTCCCCCGCGATGCCCTGGACAAGGGATCCGCCGTCGAATTCATCTACCATCCCGGCCCCTACTCATTGATCGTTGCCATCCTGGCGGGATTCGCGGGAATGCTGTCGATCATTGGCCGGCGGTCCGCGGCACTGATCGGGGTCTTCATCTCCGTGACCACCGTGCCGGCGGCCGGATATGTGGCGGTGGCTTTGGTCCTGGGTGAGTTCCCGAAGGCGGCCGGCTCGGCCCTGCAGTTGTTGCTGAACCTCGTGGGCATCGTCGCGGCCGCGGTCGCGGTCCTTCTTTTCTACCGGGTGGTGGCCAAGCGGCGGCCTGCGGCAGCGGCACGGAACTTGAGGCAGCAGCGCGGCGGCACCCGCAACTGACCCGCCACCAACCATCCGCACGCTAGGGACGCAGCAGGGCGCGGAGGGTCTGGATGGTGTCGGCTTCCGCCGGGGATTTATCGTCGCGGTAGCGTTTCACCCGGGCAAACCTCAGGGCGATTCCGCCCGGGTAGCGGGGTGACTGCTGGACGCCGTCGATCGCTATTTCGACGACGGTGACCGGCTCAACCCATACGGTTCCGGCGGTACGCCGCACCTCGAGTTCCTGGAATTTCTCCGTCTGCCAGCGCAGCAGTTCATCGGTGAGCCCTTTGAAGGTCTTGCCCACCATCACGTAGCCGCCCGGCTCACCGAAGTTTCCTTCAGGATCCAGTGCTCCAAGGTGCAGGTTCGAAAGCAGCCCGGTCCGGCGCCCCGACCCCCATTCACAGGCGAGCACCACAAGGTCGTAGGTGAGCACGGGTTTCACCTTCACCCAGTTGGATCCCCGCCGTCCGGCGGCGTAGGCGGATCCGATACTCTTCACCACCACGCCCTCGTGACCGGCAGCCAACGCGTCCCGGGACACCCGTTCAGCCACGGCCGGGTCTGCCGTAATCTCGCCGGGGATCCGGTGTCCCGGAGCTATCCGTTCCAGCGCGTCGATGCGGGCGGACAACGGCTCGTCGAGCAGGTCCCGCCCGTCGAGGTGCAGCACGTCGAAGAACCAGGGATGCAGCACCGTTTCCCGCGCTGCATCAGCGCCGAACCGTGACATGGTTTCCTGGAACGGCCGTGGGCCGCCGTCCTCGTCGAGGGCGAGGGTCTCGCCATCGAGGATCACATCCTGCACCGGCAGCCCGCGCACCAGTTCCACCACCTCCGGGAGCCTGTGCGTGACATCGGCGAGGTTGCGGGTGTAGATGCTGATGTCCTTGCCGGCCCGGTGGACCTGGATGCGGGCGCCATCGAGCTTGTATTCCACCGAGGCTTCCCCGGTGGTTTCCAGGGCTTCGCCGGGGCTGGAGGCCGTGGCGGCAAGCATGGGCTGCACGGGGCGGCCGACGACGAGGCCCACCGCTTCAAGCTCGGCTGCGGTCCCTGTCATGGCGAGCAGGGCGGTGCCGCCCAGATCCCCCGAAAGCATCGCCGCGCGTCGTACGGCAGCGACCGGCCTGTCCGCCGCGCGGGCCACGGCATCCGTCAGGACGCCGTCGAGGGCGCCGGTGCGCAGTTCCCCGAGCAAGACGCCCGAGATGAAGGCCTGCTCCCCCGGCGTCGCGGCCGTCATCAGGTTCCCGAGCGTGGCTGCGCGGCCTGCCGCCGAACCTGCTCCCGCGGTGGCGAGCAGCCTGTCCAGCGCAGCATCGAGGTCGGCAACGGTGAGGCTTGCTGCCCCGGCCGGTTCCGCTTTGGCCGCCGCCACGCTGCGCCACCCCGCTCCGACGCGCCCCTGCCGGGGCTTCGCCACCAGCAAGCCCACCGCCGTCGGAATCTCCGCGGGCTCAAGCCGGCGCAGCAGGTCCGCAAGAGCCTCGACCTTCGCAAGCCGGGACCGTGTGGACGCCACGGCGTCGGAGGTTTTGACGAGCTCAAGAAGCAGCATGGCATCATCCTGCCACGTGCCGGCCCCGCGGCTCTGGACAGCGCACAAGCGGCCTCCCACACTGGACGCATGGGATTCATCGTTGCCAACCTGTTCATCACCCTCGACGGCGTCTACCAGGCTCCCGGCGGCCGGGAGGAAGACACCCACGGCGAGTTCGCCTTCGGCGGCTGGCAGGCGCCTGTCTCCGACGACGAGGCCGGCGCGGCCATCGCCGCAGAGATCGGCCGAATGGATGCCCTGCTCCTTGGCCGGAACACTTATGACATCTTTTCGGCTTACTGGCCGCACCAGTCAGGGGAGATTGCGGATGCACTCAACCGGGTGCCCAAGTTCGTCGTCTCGCGCACTGCGTCCACCCCGGACTGGGCCGGAACCACGGTGCTGCCCGATGAGAGGGCCGCGGGACGGCTCCGCGACGAGTACGGGCAGGTGCACATGTTCGGCAGCGGAGTCCTGATCCGCTCACTGCTGGCTGCGAACGTTCTGGACCGCCTCCACCTCTGGCTTTACCCGGTCACGCTGGGTCAGGGCAAACGCCTGTTCGACGCCGGCACCGTCCCCGCGTCGTACCGCCTCGCCGAGCCGGCCCGCAGCTACCCGAAAGGGGCGGTATCGCTGGTGTACGAACGCGCGGGCGGGGTTGAGACGGCGGAGATGGCCGCGACCTGACCCCACCGTCCCCCTGACGTCGCTCCGTCCGCCCAAGGAACCCTGGCGGCGTGCCCAGGCAAGGCAGCCGAGGCGTCCTGCAGAAGGCACGCAAAAGGCTGGCCCGGCACATGCCGGACCAGCCTTTTTCGTCAAGCCTTCAAGGCGAAGCCTTAGTGGCTGTGGCCTGCGTGCTCGTCCTCTTCGGCGGGCTTCTCCACCACCAGGGTCTCCGTGGTGAGAACCAGGGCAGCGATGGATGCCGCATTGCGGAGGGCTGCGCGGGTGACCTTGACGGGGTCGATGACACCGGCAGCGATCAGGTCCTCGTACTCGCCCGACTTTGCGTTGAAACCGTTGTTGGTTTCCAGGTCGGCCACCTTGGACGTGATGACGTAGCCGTCGAAGCCGGCGTTCTGGGCGATCCAACGCAGCGGCTGAACCAGGGCGCGGCGGACGATCCCCACAGCAGCGGCGGCGTCGCCTTCGAGTGCCTTGACGGACGGGTCCTCATCCAGGGCCTTGAGGGCGTGGATCAGTGCCGAGCCGCCACCGGCCACGATGCCTTCTTCCAAGGCCGCGCGGGTGGAGGAAACAGCGTCCTCGATGCGGTGCTTCTTTTCCTTCAGCTCAACCTCGGTGGCAGCGCCCACCTTGATGACGCCGATGCCGCCGGCCAGCTTGGCCAGGCGCTCCTGGAGCTTTTCGCGGTCCCAGTCGGAGTCGGTGCGGGTCAGCTCGGCGCGCAGCTGGGCTACCCGACCTGCAACATCCTCGGCCGAACCAGCGCCGTCGACGATGGTGGTGTTGTCCTTGGTGACGGTGATGCGGCGGCCGGTACCCAGCACCTCCAGGCCAACGGTGTCCAGGCTCAGGCCCAGTTCCGGGGAAACAACCTGCGCACCGGTCAGGGTGGCGATGTCCTGGAGCATGGCCTTGCGGCGGTCACCGAAGCCGGGTGCCTTGACGGCCACGACGTTCAGGGTGCCGCGGATGCGGTTGACGATCAGCGTGGACAGGGCCTCGCCGTCGACGTCCTCGGCAATGATGAACAGCGGCTTGGAGCTCTGCAGTGCCTTTTCCAGCAGCGGCAGGAATTCCTGGATGGAGGAGATCTTGCCCTGGTTGATCAGGATCAGGGCATCCTCAAGGACAGCTTCCTGGCGTTCGGCGTCGGTGACGAAGTACGGGGACAGGTAGCCCTTGTCGAACTGCATGCCCTCGGTGAGGACCAGTTCGGTCTGGGTGGTAGAGGACTCTTCGATGGTGATGACGCCATCCTTGCCCACCTTGCCGAAGGCTTCGGCGAGGAGTTCGCCGATCTCGTCGCTCTGCGCCGAGATGGCGGCAACGTTGGCAACCTGGCTGCCTTCAACGGGGCGGGCGTTCTCCAGCAGGCGGGCAGCTACGGCCTCGACCGAAACTTCGATGCCGCGCTTGATCTGGCCGGGGGCAGCGCCGGCGGCAACGTTGCGCAGGCCTTCCTTGACCAGGGCCTGCGCCAGGACGGTGGCGGTGGTGGTGCCGTCACCGGCAACATCGTTGGTTTTGGTGGCTACTTCCTTGGCCAGCTGCGCGCCAAGGTTCTCGTAGGGGTCGTCGAGTTCGACTTCGCGGGCGATGGTGACGCCGTCGTTCGTGATGGTGGGGGCGCCCCACTTCTTGTCCAGGACGACGTTGCGGCCGCGGGGGCCGAGCGTCACCTTGACGGTGTTGGCGAGCTTATCGATGCCGGCCTCGAGGGCCCGGCGGGCAGCGTCGTCAAACGCAAGCTGCTTTGCCATGGTTTTGTCCTTTCAAAGACAGAAACCCCGCACTGCCGGCCAGCAGAAGCGTGGCCGGCAGCACGGGGATCCGAAAGAGTTACTTTACGACGATCGCCAGGACGTCGCGGGCGGACAGCACGAGGTACTCGGTGCCGCCGGTCTTGACTTCGGTTCCGCCGTACTTGGAGTAGATGACGACGTCACCAACTGCTACGTCAACCGGAACGCGGTTGCCGTCTTCGAAGCGGCCGGGGCCTACTGCAACAACTTCGCCTTCCTGCGGCTTCTCCTGCGCGGAGTCCGGGATGACCAGGCCGGAAGCCGTGGTCTGCTCGGCTTCGAGCGGGCGGACAACGATACGATCCTCAAGAGGCTTAATAGAGACCGACACTCGGACCTCTCCTTTTCGTCAGCAAATTTGTGGACTGGAAAGCTTTCCGCCGTGGCTGGCAAACCGTCGTCGCGGTGCCGGCAGCAGCCTGGCTGGCAGCTCTTCATGTGTTAGCACCCTCCGGGGGAGAGTGCTAATGAAGACTCTATGTAAGGGTTAGCACTCGGTCAAGGTGAGTGCCAACTTTTCGTCATGGGCGTACTCTGTTTCGCACCATTCCTGGACGCAGTAGCGGGCCCGCGGGCTCCCGCAGCCTCAGCGGCCCAGATCGTCGAAGTCCACGTCTTCGCCGCCGTCGGCATCGCTGCCGCCCTGTTTCCGGCCCCGGAACAGCACCCAGCCCGCAGCGGCGGCGGCGAGCAGCGCAGCAACGAGGAAGAAGATGCTTCCGGCCCGGGCGCCGTCGTACAGCCCGCGGATATCGCGGGCTTCCTGCGTGTTGTCCGCGATGTCGTTGCCGCCCACCGAATAGACGGTGGCGTTGAACGTGTCGAGGAGGAAAATGATCACCAGAAGCGCGATGCAGACCACTGCCACTACGGCGGCAGCGATCAGGACCGGGCGGGCAAACCGGGCAGGACCACGTTCCTTGGGTCCGTGTTCGCCGGTCTCCCCGGGGGCTGCGCTTTCATCCATGGTCTCAACACTATCGGCAACCCGGCATACGCTCCTCCACTAGGCTGGAACCCATGGCTCACGCTCCCCAGGACCAGATTGCACCGCTGCTGACCCCCGAAGGCTGGGAGCTGCTGGCATCCCTGGGCCCCTACCGGGACGAGGATTCCTTCGAACTCAACTCCGCCCTCCGGAAGGCCGGCCATCCGGCCGGGCTTGTCTCCGCCGTTCTGACCCAGTCACGGCTGCGCACAAAGGCTGAGGCGAAGTTCGGCGAGTTCGCCCGCCAGATGCTCTTCACCCAGGCCGGCCTGGAGCAGGCCACCCGCCTGAAGGTCGCGGCGCGCCACGCGCAGCGCTTTGCCGCCGCCGGGATCAACCACGTGGCGGACCTGGGTTGCGGCCTCGGCGCCGATTCCCTGGCCCTGGCATCCCTGGACCTCACCGTGACCGCCGTCGAGATGGACGAGACCACCGCGGCCTGTGCCACGGTGAACCTGATCCCCTTCCCCAATGCCACCGTGGTGCACGCGGACGCGGAAACGGTGCCGTTGGAGGGCGTCGACGGTGTCTGGCTGGATCCTGCCCGGCGGGTCACCTCCACGTCCGGCACCAAGCGGATCTGGGACCCCGAGGCGTTCTCACCCCCGTTGTCATTCGTTGAATCGCTCGCGGCGTCGGGGAAGGCAGTGGGCGTGAAGATGGGCCCCGGCATGCCGCACGAATCCGTGCCCGCAGGCTGCGAGGCCCAGTGGGTGTCGGTAGCCGGAGACGTCACCGAGGTGACCCTGTGGTTCAACGCGGTCAGCCGGCCAGGGGTGCGCCGCGCAGCCTTGGTCCTTGGTTCCGAGGGTGCGGCCGAACTGACCAGCGCGGACGACTTCGGAGCCGGCCCCTCGGCCCCGGTGGGACCGGTGGAGGGCTACCTGTACGAACCCGACGGCGCCGTGATCCGGGCCGGCCTGGTTGCCGATGTCGCCCTGGAACTCGGCGGCCACCTGGTGGATGAGCACATCGCCTACATCTGCGCGCCGGAGCTCATGGCCACGCCGTTCGCAAAGGCCTACAAGGTGCTGGAGGTGAGGCCCTATAACGTCAAGGCGCTCAAAGCCTGGGTAAAGCAGGAGGGCATCACCGTGCTGGACATCAAGAAGCGGGGCACCGCGGTAACCCCGGAAGAGCTGCGGAAGCAGCTGCTGCCGGGCGGGAAGGCAGCCGGCAAGGGTTCCGGCAAGAAGGGCGCCGGCAAGGCCGCCACCCTGGTCCTGACCCGGATTGGCGAGGACCGGGTGGCGATCGTGGTCGAGCCTGCCTGACCGGCACTGGGCAGCTCCTGCCGGACCTGCCTATTGGGCGCGCATGAATTCCTCGGCCGCCTGCACCTGCTCCGCCGTGGGCCGCACTCCGGTGTACAGGACAAACTGCTCCAGCGCCTGGATGGTGGCCACCTCAGCACCGGTAATGACCGGCTTGCCTGCGGCTCGGGCGGCACGGATCAGCGGCGTCTCGGCCGGCAGGGCCACCACGTCGAACACCAAGCGGGCCGCTTCGATGGCCCCCGCCGGGAAAGCCACGGTGTCCGCTTCCGTCCCGCCGGCCATCCCCAACGGGGTGACGTTGATGATCAAGTCCGCCGTCCCGCCGTCGAGCGCTTCACGCCACCGGAAACCGTACTGGTCCGCGAGCGCCCGGCCGGAAGCCTCGTTCCGGGACACCACCGTGACATCGGTGAAGCCGGCGTCCCGCAGGGCCGCCACCGTGGCCTTCGCCATCCCGCCTGAGCCCTGCACCACCACGGAGTAGCCCGTGGGGACTGAGTTGGTGGCCAGCAGTTGTTCGATGGCCGTGTAATCGGTGTTGTACGCCTTGAGATGGCCGTCGGTGTTCACGATGGTGTTGACGGAATCGATGGCTTTGGCGGAGGGGTCCATCTCGTCCACCAGGGCTATGACGTCTTCCTTGTAGGGCATGGAGATGGCGCAGCCCCGGATGCCCAGGCCGCGGACACCGGCGATGGCCTGCTCAAGGTTGGTGGGCGCGAACGCCTTGTAGATCCAGTTAAGGTCCAGTTGCCCGTAAAGGTGGTTGTGGAACCGGGTCCCGTTGTTGCTGGGACGGGCGGAGAGCGAGATGCAGAGGGTCATGTCTTTATTCAGAATGGGCACCCGACCATTAAACGCGTTCCCCCGCTAATCCCGCTCCCGGGTCACGGGCTGCAACCGGTTCCGGCAGGATAGGGCCCGACGGCGGCAGGCAGCTTTCCGGGGGCCGTCGCCTTCCCTGCCAGGACGGCGGCGAGGGCGTCGAAGGCGGTGTCATTGCGGCCGTAGAGCGCCAGCTTGATCGGGGCGCCGGAGTCCTGCAGCGGCCAAGGTGCGTCCAGGGTTACCGCGATGTCGCCGCCTGCCGGTTTGCCGCCGAAGCCGATGAGGTTGACCACGGGGCCGGAGCCAACTGCCAGGCCGGCACGGGCGGCAGCGGTTTCGAAGCGTTCCCGGTCCCCCGGTCCCCCGCCCTCGACGCGTATTGCACCCGGCACCAGGGGTCCGCTGCAGGGGCCGGACAGGACCGTCACGGCGGACGCCGAGACCTTGGCCGACAACCCGGCGCCGCTCCCGGCCGGAGCACCGCCTCCGGGTGCCCCTGCAGGGGCCGCCGTCCGTGCGTGCCAGACCATCATGGTGGCAACCCGGCGGGCGGCGTCATCGAGCCGCGCGGCCGGGAGGGTTCCGGCGGCCAGGGCCTGCAGGATGGCGGCATGCGCCTGTTCCACGTCGGCGGGCATCAGCAGCAGGTCGGCGCCCGCGGCCAGGGCCTTCACGGCGGCAGCGCCGGCCGGGTACTGCTCTTCCACGGCGCCCATGTTGAGGGCGTCGGTCACTGCCACACCCTGGAAGCCCAGGTTCCGCAGCGCCGCGTAACTTGGCGCGGAGAGCGACGCCGGGACGCCGGGTTCCAGCGCGGGCACGGCGATGTGCCCGGTCATGACGACCGGCAGACCGGCGGCCACGGCGGCCTGGAACGGTTTCCAGTCCCTGCCCCGAAGTTCATCAATGGTGGCCGGCTGGACCGGGAGGCTGAGGTGGGAGTCAGTTGTCACCGAGCCGTGCCCCGGGAAGTGCTTGACGGTGGGAAGGATGCCTGCGTCCAGCATGCCCCGGGAGAACGCCACGCCCTGCGATGCCGCCACCGCCGGATCGGCGGACATGGAGCGGGCGCCGATGGTGGGGTCCTTGGGTCCAATGGTCACATCCGTGTCGGGCGCGAAATCGAGGTCAAACCCCAACGGCACCAGTTCGGCAGCCAATGCTTTGCCGGCCTGATGGGTCAGGTCCTCGCTCCCCGCAGCGCCGTAGCTCATGGGCGCGGGCCATTCGGTGAGCGGGGCGCCCAGCCGCGCCACTGCACCGCCCTCCTGGTCCACGCCGATGATCCCGGGCCATGGCCGGCCGTCCGCGGCCACAGCTTGCCGCAGCCGCTGGTTGACGGCACCCATGGCAGCTACGTCAACCTTCCCCTGGGGGTCGCGCGGCACGTTGTCGCCCATGATGATGGACCCGGCCAGGTGCAGGCGCTGGATGAGCGCCGCGTGGGCTTCCACCTGGTTGCCTTTGAAGAACGGAAGCAGGACCTGCCCGGCCTTTTCCTCCGGCGACATCGCCGCCACAGCCGCCGCGGCGGCGTCCTGGTCCCGCTGCTCCGGCCCCCACCCCAGGGGCCGGGAGCCTGCGTCAGGCGAGGGTGAAGCGGAAGGTCCTGCCGGCGTCGTACTTTCTGCGGCGGAAGCGCTTGCAGGCGGGGCGGAGGACGACGGCGGGGCCGGAGCTGGGGCGGCCGTGCAGGAGGCCAGTGCCAGGGCGGACAGGGCCAGGAGGAGAGGGAAGGATTTGGCAGGACTGGTTTTGGCAGTGTTGGTCCTGGCAGGGGTGTGACGCATGGGGAACGGAGCCATCAATACGATGCTACCCCTGGACTAGACTTGGACCATCCGTTCGCCAGCCGGCGCAGCCTGTGAGCGGCATCAGCCAGCGGCAAACCGGACAGTAAGGAAAAGTGTGAAGATCGACTTCGCGTCATCGAGGCAGTCAACCCTCGGTGTTGAGTGGGAGCTTGCCCTGGTGGACGGGAAGACGGGCGAGCTCGCGTCCGTGGCCAACCAGGTGCTCCGCGGCGTGGCCTCCCGCCACCCGGAACTCAACGAAGACGACGAACATCCGCACATCAAGCAGGAACTCCTGCTCAATACCGTGGAACTGGTTACCGGCATCTGCGAGACGGCCGCCGAAGCCAAAGAGGACCTCAACCGGTCCGTCGCCGCCGTCCGCGAAATCACCGACCCCATGGGCGTGGAGTTGTTCTGCGCCGGCAGCCACCCGTTCAGCCCGCCGCAGCTGCAGCCGGTCACTGACAAGGCGCGGTACGCCAAGCTCATCGACCGGACCCAGTGGTGGGGCCGGCAGATGGTCATTTACGGCGTCCACGTGCATGTGGGACTGGACCGCCGGGACAAGGCACTGCCCGTCCTGGACGGCCTGGTCAACTACTTCCCGCACTTCCAGGCGCTCTCCGCGTCCAGCCCGTTCTGGGGTGGCGAGGACACCGGCTACGCCTCCCAGCGCGCACTGATGTTCCAGCAGCTTCCCACCGCAGGCCTGCCCTTCCAGTTCAAATCCTGGGAGGAATATGAGTCCTATGTGCAGGACATGACCACCACCGGCGTCATCGACACCATCTCCGAGATCCGCTGGGACATCCGGCCGGTGCCAGCGCTCGGGACCATCGAGATGCGTATCTGCGACGGCCTGGCCACGCTGGAGGAAGTGGGCGCCATCGCGGCCCTCACGCAGTGCCTGGTGGACGAGTTCTCCACCACCCTGGACAACGGCGGCACCATTCCCACCATGCCGCCGTGGCACGTGCAGGAGAACAAGTGGCGCGCCGCCCGGTACGGCATGGACGCCATCATCATCCTGGACGCCGCGGGCAAGGAGCAGCTGGTCACCGACCACTTGCTGGAGACGCTGAACCGGCTGGAGCCGGTGGCGGCCAAGCTGCGCTGCTCCGACGAACTCGCCGACGTCGAGAAGATCATCCGCCGCGGAGCCGGGTACCAGCGCCAGCGCCGGGTCGCCGAGGAGAACGGCGGGAACCTCCAGGCCGTGGTTCTGGACCTGGTCAAGCAGATGCGGAACGGCCCCACCGCCTGACCCGGCCCCTCGGCTGACGTGGCCCCTCGGCTGACGTGGTTCCTCCCGAGACGGGGCACTTCGGCACGGACACGCCGGCCGTCGTCGTGATTTACGACGGCGACGCCCGCAAAGTGCCCCGCGACGGTTCGCCGGGCCCACTGCCGTCAGGCCGGAAGCGACACCGAGGTGACCGGCAACGACGAATCCGGGGCGAAGCCGATCCCGCTGGGTGCCACTCGCGCCATCACCAGCTGCGCGCCAAGGGCCGCCACCATGGCGCCATTGTCCGTGCAGAGGTCCAGCGGCGGCACGTGCAGGCGGATACCGGCAGAGGCGCAGCGTTGCCCGGTCAGTTCCCGCAAGCGTGAGTTGGCCGCCACCCCGCCGCCCAGAAGGACATCCTTGATCGCGTGCTCGCGGCAGGCCAGGACGGCCTTGGACGAGATGACATCCACCACCGCTTCCTGGAACGCGGCTGCGATGTCTGCCACCGGGATCTCCTCCCCCCGTGCCTCGAACTGCTCCACGCAGCGCGCCACGGCCGTCTTGAGGCCGCTGAAGGACCAGTCGTACCGGTGCGGTCCGGGCTCGTCCGCACTGCCCATGTACTTGGGCTGGGTGAGGCCGCGCGGAAAGCGGATCGCTTTGGGGTTGCCGTTGCGGGCCACCTTGTCGATGGCCGGTCCGCCAGGGTAGCCCAGGCCCAGAATGCGGGCCACCTTGTCGTAGGCCTCGCCGGCGGCGTCGTCGATGGTGGCGCCCAGGAGGTCCACATCGCTGGTGATGCTGTTGATCCGCAGGATCTCCGTATGGCCGCCGGACACCAGCAGGGCGCCCAGGTTCGCCGGCAGTTCCTGCTTCCTGCCGGTTGCCCGGTCATCCAGGAGACCAACCCCAACGTGCGCCACCAAATGGTTGATCGCGTACAGCGGTTTCCCGGTGGCGACGGCGAGCGCTTTGGCAGCGCACACGCCCACCATGAGCGCGCCGGCGAGCCCGGGCCCTGACGTCACGGCGATGGCATCCACGTCCGCCAGGCATACGCCGGCGTCCGCCAGTGCCTGCTCCAGGGTGGGTACGAACGCATCCAGGTGGGCTCGGGAGGCGATCTCGGGGATGACGCCGCCGAACCGGACGTGCTCGTCCATCGAGGATGAGACGGTGTTGGTCAGGAGGGTGGTGCCGCGGACAATTCCGACGCCGGTTTCGTCGCAGGATGATTCAATGCCCAGCACCAAGGGCTGAGTGCGGTTCATTGGCTGCCTGCTTCCGTTGCTTCGCCACCGGCGGTTTCGGCGGCCAGTTGCAGCCGCATGATCAGGGCGTCCACGCCGTCGCGGTAATAGCGGGGACGGATATGGATCTGCTCGAAGCCGAACCGCAGGTAGAGCTGTTGGGCCCGCGGGTTGTCGGCGCGGACTTCGAGCAGGACGTCGGCGGCGCCCCGGCGGCGGGCCTCCCCGATGAGCCGGGTGAGCAAGTCGCTGCCGATGCCGCGGCCCTCGTACTTCGGGACGACGGCGATGGTCTGCACATCGGCGATGGGTTCGATGCACATCAGGCCGGCGTAGCCCACGATGCCGTCGCCGCCCTCCGCCACCAGGTAGCGGCGCGTTTCCGGCTGGGACAGCTCGTCCAGAAACATCTGCACGGGCCAGGCATCGATCGGGAAGAGCTGGTGTTCGAGGAGTCCGACGGCGGGAACATCGTCCAGGGTCATGTCGCGGACCGTGATACCCGCCATCCGCGGATGGGTCATCCTGCTCATAATGCCCGCTTCCGCGGTCCGGGAACCTGGGCGTCGGATTCGCGCAGGTACAGCGGGGTGGAGTCCAGCAGGGATTCCCCGGAGGCCAGCCTGGCGAGGGCGAACTGGCCAAGGTACAGGGCGTCCGGCTGCTCGGCTGCGAACTCCGGGTGGGCTTTCAATACGTCGCCGTACAGCCCGGCACCGGCGCCGAACGCAGGCAGGTCCGGCAGGTCCGCGGCGAAGCCGACGTGCGGGCCGTCCTGGAGCAGGGGCAGCTGGCCATCGGCCAGGCTGTAGCGGGCCCAGTAGACCTCCTTGCGGCGGGCGTCGGTGACCACCAGGAATTCCGGAACGGCCGCGGTGGATTCCGCTACTTCCAGGGCCACGGCATCCAGGCTCATCAGCCCGTGCAGGGGCTTGCCCCAGACGAACGCCAGGGTGCGGGCGGTGGCAATGCCGGAACGCAGTCCTGTGAACGGTCCTGGGCCGACGCCCACCACCAGGGCGTCCACGTCCGCGCCGCTGACTCCGGCCTCGGACAGCATGGCGTCGATCCCGGGGGCGAGTACCTCGGCATGGCTGCGGGTGTCCTCTGTCGCGAAGCTGGCGATCACGCTTTCAGGGGCATCGTCGGACACCAGGGCGGCGCTTGCCACGGCCGAGGTGTCAATGGCGAGGATCAGCATGGGAGTCCCCCTTCAAAGCCGCCCAGCGCCGGCGCCGTTGCCCAGCGGGGCCCGTACCCGCGCAGCACGATGGTGCGTGGTTCGTCGGTGTCGTCGTCGTCAAAGTCCAGGCTTCCGGACGGCCCGCCCGTGGTGCCCTCGTCACCGGCAGCTTCCACGGTGCTGCCAAGGCCGATGGCACGGTGCAGGTCGATCTCCAGGCGGCTCTCGCTCAGGTGCTCCACCCGGTCATGGCCCCACTCCACCACGGTCACCGACGAATCCATCGTGTTCTCAAGGTCGATGTCATCGATCTCCGCCACAGATCCCAAACGGTAGGCGTCCACGTGCACCAGGTCCGGGCCGCCGGGACGAGGACCGTCCGGCAGGTTGGGGTGGATGCGGACCAGGACAAACGTGGGCGAGATGATGCCCGCGCGGACACCCAGCCCCTCCCCCAGCCCCTGCGTAAAGGTGGTCTTCCCGGCGCCAAGTTCACCGGAGAGCACCAACAGGTCTCCGGCCTGGAGTACCTCCGCCAAATGCCTGCCGAACGCCTGCGTCTGTTCCGCCGTCGTCGCCGTAAACGTCTTTTCCCAGGTGGCCGCCGGCTGCCCTGTCCCGCTCATGCCGCCCCTGCCGTTCCGGGCAAGCCCGCCAGGCCGGGGCTGCTGCCGGCCTGCTGGTCCTCGTTGATGAAACGGCGCGGAACGCGGGGACTGATGCGGGTCACGATCTCGTAGTTGATGGTCCCGGCGGCCTGTGCCCAGTCGTCAGCCGTGGGGCCGCCGTCGGCACCGTCTCCGAAAAGCTCCGCATCGGCACCGTGCAGGCCGGAACCCCCGGCCTCCGGCCCGAGGTCGATGACCATCTGGTCCATGGCGATCCGCCCCACCACCGGGTAGGTCTTCCCGGCCACGCGGACGGGGCCGCCGGTGGCGACGCGCGGGACGCCGTCGGCATAGCCCAGCGGAATCAATGCCAGGGTGCTGGCCTCCCGGGTCCGGTAGTGCAGGCCATAGGAAACGCCCTGACCGGCGGGGACCGACTTGCACTGGGATACCAGCGTGCGCAGCGTCATGGCCGGGCGCAGGCCGAGCTCCGCGGACGTCTGCCCCTCGAACGGCGAGAGCCCGTACATGCCCAGGCCAACCCGCACCAGGTCAAAGTGGGTGTCCGGCCGGGACAAAGTGGCGGGGGTGTTGGCCAGGTGCCGGACTTCCGGGTCCACGCCCGCGTCCTCAGCGATGGCCAGCGCTTCCCGGAAGGCCGCCAATTGGTCATCCGTTTCAGGGCGCTCCGGCTCATCAGCCACGGCCAGGTGGGAGAAGATTCCCACCACGCGCAGCAGCCCCTGGTCCTGGTACTCCACGGCTTCGCCCACCAGGCGGTCCCAGGCTTCGGGGGTGGCTCCGTTGCGCCCCAGCCCCGTGTCCACCTTGAGGTGGACCCGGGCCGGACGCTCCTGGTCCCTGGCTGCGGCAACGATCCGTTCCAGTTCCCACCCTGAGCAGCCAATGTCGACGCCGGCGGCAACGGCGGCCCCGAAGTTGCTGTCGGTGGTGTGCAGCCAGGCCAGCAGCGGCGCGTCGATGCCGGCGGCCCGGAGTGCGAGGGCCTCGGAGATGTGGGCCACCCCCAGCCAGGATGCACCTGCCTGCAGGGCGGCCCGGGCCACGGGAACGGCGCCATGCCCGTAGGCGTCGGCCTTGACCACGGCCATGACTTTCGCGGGGGAAGCAGCGTCGGCGAGCCGGCGGACGTTGTGCCGGATGGCGTCCAGGTCGATCACGGCGGACCGTTCGTGGCGGGGGTCCGGCCCGGAGGCAGCACTGAATTCACCGGTTGTTGCGGGGTAAGTCACCTAAGTGATTCTAGTGCGGGCACTTCGCGCCGAATAATCGGCAGCCCGCGCACTTCAGGCGTCGGACAGGTGCGCGATGGTGGCGGCCGCCCTGCGCTGGGCAGCGAGGGGCACGTCCTGGACGATGTCCGCGAGGAAACCAAAGCGCCGCAGCCACTGGCTCGTCTGCCGTTCGGGGCGGGCATTGGCGCGTTTCCACCAGTCGGCGATGTCCCCCCAGCCCGGGGCTGCCAGCGATCCGCCCACCTCCTGGACCGCCAACGAGGCGCACAGGTTGGCAAACCGCAGCCGGTCCCCCAGCGGCCAGCCGGCCAGGGTGCCCACGATGAACGCGGCGTCGAAGCAGTCGCCGGCGCCGGTGGGGTCATGCGCCTTGACCGGAAGGGACGGCACCCATTCCTCCTCCCCGGTTTGGGAATCAACCGCCATGGCCCCCTGGGCCCCGAGCGTCACCACAGCGACCGGAACACGGTCCGCCAGGGCGTAGAGGGCACTCCAGGGGTTGTCCTTTCCGGTGAGCGCCATGGCCTCACGCTGGTTGGGCAGGAAGGCGTAGAAGTGCTGCAGGTTCTCGAGCCGCACCGGCGCCCACTCCCCGCTGGGATCCCAGCCCACGTCGCCGAACAGCCGGACTCCGGCCGTGTGGGCCGCCTTGGCCCAGGGTTCCACTTCCACGCCCAGCTCCGCGATGCCGGCGAGCGCCGGGGGCGGGTCTCCGATCAGCTCGGAGTTGGTCACCGGGGCTGAATGCCCGTGGGTGACCATTGACCGGTCCTGGTCCACGCACAGGGATACCGTCACCGGGGAATGCCAACCGGGGACGCGGCGGGAGAGGCTGAGGTCCACATGTTCCTGGCTGGACAGGATTTTCCAGTTAAAGTCCCCGTATCCGTCGTCGCCGAAAGCTGCCGCCAGCCCGGTGCGCAGGCCCAGCCTGGCAGCGGCGATGGCCTGGTTCGCCACCCCGCCGGGGCAGCTGCCCATACCGTCGCTCCAGATTTCCGTGCCGGGCTCGGGTCCGTGCGCCAGGCCGGTGAAGATGATGTCCTGGAAAACCGTCCCGGCCAGCAACAGATCGAATCCTGGCTCGACGGGTGAACGGACGGCGGCCAGGGGGTCGAACGGGCGTGCGGGGATCGCGTCCATGTTCGGCACAATACGCCGTGGCGCCGTGCTGCGGTAGGGGCGCAGGAACGGTGTGGGCAAGCTGTCGGGGCTGGGTCCTAGACTGCATGGTATGCGGCTTCTGATTGCGGGCGGCGGGGGTTTCCGCGTGCCCTTGATATACCGGGCACTGACGTCCGGCCGCTTTTCCGGGCTGGTCACCGAGGTGGTGCTCTACGACGTCGATCCCGCCCGGCTCAGGGCCGTCACCGCAGTCCTGGCCGGTATGCCCGCCGGCCCGGGTGCCCGCCTTCCCGTGCACGCCACCACCGATCTTGCCGGCGCCTTGCCCGGCACCACCATGGTGTTCGCCGCGATCCGGCCCGGCGGCACGGCTGGCCGGATTGCCGATGAAAAGGTGGCGCAGGGCCTTGGACTGCTGGGCCAGGAAACCACCGGAGCCGGCGGGATCTCCTACGCCCTGCGGACCATTCCACCGATGCTGGACCTGGCCCGCCTGATTCGGGAACACTGTCCGGACGCGTGGCTGATCAATTTCACCAACCCCGCAGGGATGGTCACGGAGGCACTGCTCCCCGTGCTGGGGCACAGGGTCATCGGAATCTGCGACTCAGCCGGCGGCCTGGTGCAGCGGGCTGCCGGCGCCGCCCGTGTCCCCCTGGCGGAGGGATGGTTGGGCGGCGTGGGGTACTACGGGCTGAACCACCTGGGCTGGCTGTACCGATTGGAGTCCGGTGGCCGGGACGTGCTGCCGGACCTGCTGGCCAACGCGCCGGCCCTCCAGTCGTTCGAAGAGGGCCGGCTGTTCCCCCAGCCGTTCCTGGCCCGCTTGGGCATGCTGCCAAACGAATACCTGTACTACTACTATCGGCGCGACGCCGCGCGGCAGGCGATGCAGGCCATGGCGCAGACCCGCGGCGAGGCCATCCACAACCAGCAGCAGGAGCTGTATCCCCGGCTTGCCGCGGCCGCGCCGGACGCCTACCGGCTGTGGGAGGAAGCGCGCCGGTCCCGGGAGGAGGGGTACCTGGCCGAGGCCCGCGGTGCCGGTGAGCAGCGGAACGAGGACGACCTGGCCGGCGGCGGCTATGAGCGTGTTGCCCTCGCAGCCATGAAGGCCCTCGCCGGCCGAGGAGACACCCAGTTGATCCTCAACACCCGCAACGCCCTCCCGCCCGCCGTCGAACCCGCTGCCGCAGCCGGCCGGAAAACGTCCGGTCCCCTGCCGGCCCCGGCAATCCCTGGTGTTCCCCAACCGGCCATACCCGGCCTGGCCGCGGACGCCGTCGTCGAGGTTCCGTGCACCGTCACCGCCGCCGGCGCCTCCCCGCTGCCCCAACGGGAGCCGGGCGACCCGCAGCTCGAACTGCTCCGGCAGGTCAAGGACGTGGAACGGTTCTCGGTCCTGGCCGCGACCAGCGGCGACCGCGAGGCCGCCCAGCAGGCTTTCGCCCGGCACCCGCTCGTGGCGTCGCCGGACCTGGCTACCAGGCTGCTGGCAGGCTACGAGGAGGCGTTTCCGGCGCTGGGGAAGATGTTTGCGGGCGGCGGCCGTTGAGTGAGGGAGTAGTGTTTTATCGAATGTGCTCTCGACCGGCTCCGCTGACGCGCGCCGGTGGCCGGAAGGAGGTCCCGTGGCGCTGATCCGCAGGGTCGCTTTACTCTCCCTCCACACCTCCCCCATGGAACAGCCGGGGTCCGGTGACGCCGGGGGGATGAACGTCTACATCCGTGAGCTGGCCTCGGCGCTGGCAGAGGCGGGCGTCGAGGTGGAGATCTTCACGCGCGCCACCTCCGCCGACCAGCCCGCTGTCGAACACCCGGACCCCGGCGTGTGCGTCCACAACGTCCTGGCCGGGCCGCCCACAAAGGTCCCCAAGGAAGAGCTTCCGGGGCTGCTGCACGCCATGGTGGCGGAAATCGAGCAGATCCGCCGCCGCCAGCCGCACGGCCGGTACGACGTCATCCATTCGCACTACTGGGTGTCGGGGATCGCCGGGCTGGAACTGTCGCGGCTCTGGGACGTGCCGCTGGTGCACACCATGCACACCATGGCCAAGGTGAAGAACCTGCTGCTGGAATCCGGCGAACAGCCCGAACCCCGCCGGCGCGAGTTGGGCGAGCACCGCATCGTGGAGGGCGCGGACAGGCTCATCGCCAACACCAGTTCCGAGGCCGCCGAACTCGTGTCCCACTACGGCGCCACCTACGACCAAATCGATATCGCGCCGCCCGGGGTGGATCTGAGCACCTTCACCCCGGCGTTCCGGGCGCGGTCCAGGGCGCAGCACGGCATCAGCCCGGATACCTTCCACCTGGTGTTCGCCGGCCGCATCCAGCGGCTCAAAGGTCCACAGGTCCTGGTCAAGGCCGCGGCGCTGCTGCGGAAACGCCGCCCGGACATTGACATGCGCGTCACCATTCTGGGCGCCTTGAGCGGCAACAAGGAATTCAACCTCCGGTGCCTGGTTGCGGAGGCCGGGATGGACGACGTCGTCACGCAGCTTCCGCCGGTCAAGGCGCCTGAGCTAGCATCCTGGTTCCGCGCGGCGGACGTGGTGGTGATGCCGTCCTTCAGCGAGTCCTTCGGCCTGGTGGCACTTGAGGCCCAGGCCTGCGGCACGCCCGTGGTGGCCACGCGGGTGGGCGGGCTGTCACGCGCAATATTCCACGGCCGCACCGGGCTCCTGGTGGACGGGCACCACGCGGCGGACTGGGCGGATGCCCTCGAAGCCCTGTACGACGACCCCGCCACCCGTGAGGACCTGGGGCGGGCCGCCGCCATCCGCGCCCAGAGCTCCGGCTGGCAGCGCACGGCCGCCATCACGCTCGAAAGCTACCATGCCGCCGTCGACCATTACTCGGGCCACCGCCTCGCCCCGGCCGTACCCGCGTCGTGACGTCCTTCCGCTGTTGCTTCGAAAGCCATCTCCGCGGGCCGCTGTTCCTCCGCAGCCTGCCCGGGTGCTGTTAGCTTAGGGGCAGGTGTCCGGCGCCGGCCGGTACAGGAAAGGACAAGGATGTCTGGTCTCCCTTCTGATCTTGAGATTGCCCGGGCTGCCCCGATCCGGCCCATCGGGGAGATCGCGGCAGCGGCAGGGATCAACGAGGAAGCCCTTGAACTGTACGGGCGGTACAAGGCGAAGATCGATCCGGCCAGGCTCGAGGCACCTGCTCCGCACGGCAAGGTAGTGCTCGTGTCCGCCATGTCCCCCACCCCGGCCGGGGAAGGCAAGTCCACCACCACGGTGGGACTGGCCGATTCCCTGGCCCGGGCCGGCCACAACGTGATGATCGCGCTGCGGGAGCCATCCCTCGGACCGGTGCTCGGGATGAAGGGCGGCGCCACCGGCGGGGGTTACTCCCAGGTGCTGCCCATGGATGAGATCAACCTGCACTTCACCGGCGACTTCCATGCCATCACCTCCGCCAACAACGCGCTCATGGCGTTGGTGGACAACCACATCTACCAGGGCAACGCCTTGAACATCGATCCGCGCCGGATGACGTTCAAGCGCGTGCTGGACATGAACGACCGGTCCCTGCGCGAAGTGGTCATCGGGCTGGGCGGTCCGACGCAGGGGGTGCCCCGGCAGGACGGGTTCGACATCACCGTGGCGTCCGAGGTCATGGCCGTCTTCTGCCTGGCCACGGACCTGTCGGATTTGCGGACGCGGCTGGGCCGGATCACGTTCGGCTACACCTACGACCGGACGCCGGTGACGGTCGCGGACCTCGGCGTGGAAGGTGCCTTGACGCTTCTCTTGAAGGAGGCCATCAAGCCCAACCTGGTGCAGACTATCGCGGGCACCCCCGCCCTGGTGCACGGCGGCCCATTCGCCAACATCGCGCACGGCTGCAACTCGCTCATTGCCACCCAGACCGCCCGGCGGCTCGCGGACCTCGTGGTGACGGAAGCCGGTTTCGGGGCCGACCTGGGGGCCGAGAAATTCATGGACATTAAAGCCCGGTACGGCGGCCTGGCACCATCCGCCGTCGTGGTGGTGGCGACGGTGCGGGCCCTCAAAATGCAGGGCGGCGTGGCCAAGGACTCGTTGACCCGCCCGGACCTGGCCGCGCTTGAAGCAGGCGTAGCCAACCTGCGCCGGCACGTCCACAACGTGGAGAAGTTCGGGGTTACGCCGGTGGTGGCCATCAACAGGTTCTCGTCCGATTCGTCGGAGGAACTCGACTGGCTGCTGGCCTGGTGCGCGGCAGAAGGTGTGCGCGCCGCTGTTGCCGACGTGTGGGGCCGGGGCGGCGGGGGCGACGGCGGTGACGAGCTCGCGGCGCTGGTGGCCCAGGCGGTTGACGCTCCCAGCAAATTCCGGCATTTGTACGCGCTGGACCTGTCGGTGGAGGACAAGATCCGGACCATTGCACAGGAAATCTACGGGGCAGACGGGGTGGACTTCTCCGTGCCGGCTTTGAAACGCCTTGCCGATATCGAACGGAACGGCTGGAGCGGGCTGCCCGTCTGCATGGCCAAGACCCAATACTCTTTCACGGACGACGCCTCCCGCCTGGGCGCCCCCAAAGGCTTTACCATCCACGTGCGCGACCTGCTGCCCAAGACCGGAGCGGGCTTCATCGTTGCGCTGACAGGCGCCGTGATGACCATGCCCGGGCTCCCACCCGTCCCGGCCGCCCTCAGGATGGACGTGGACGCCGACGGCAACCCGGTAGGCCTCACCTGACCCCTGCTCACCTTTGGCACATCTTTTGGTGACGCCCGCTCACCTTTTACCGCCTTTTCCTGAACCCCTGCTCAGCTTTGCCGGCCTGATGAGCACCTGTGGATAACTTCCGACGCATATCGGCTGTTTACATGAGAATGCAGTATGCGATCCCACCCACCCCTGCCAGCTCACCTGGCCATCAGCCCTTTCACTCTCGAGAGCGCCAGGGGCGCAGGGCTAAAGTACAGCCGCTTACGGCGCACAGATGTTGAGCATGTAAGCCGGGGACTCTACCGTCCGGCCGGTTGGGATTTCTGTCTGGAGGAGGCCGCCCGCGGCCTGTCGGAGGCTACGCCTGGGGCGTGGGTTTCACATGTCACCGCGGCTCGACTCCAGAGTTCCATCCTGCCTCCGTGGCTATCCGATTCCACCGAGCTGCACCTCAGCAAACCCAGTGCCTTTCCCGGAGCACGGAGAAAAGGAATTCATGGCCATCGGGTCATTGTGAAGCCTGGCGAGATTGAGTTCGTGGACGGGATTTGGCTCAGCACCAGGGGCCGGACGTGGTTGGATATGGCACGGCAACTCCCATTGAACGATTTGGTGGCTATGGGAGACCAAGTCATCCGGATACCCCGCCCGGAACTTGAGGGCAGAGAGGGCGCGTACTCAACGCTTGAGGAATTACGGGGTTTGGTAGCCCGACATCCAAATCTTCAGGGCGTTGTCCGTGCCCGGCAAGCACTGGACCTGATGCGGGTAGGGGCGGACTCTGCGCCGGAGACATTCCTTCGATTGTCCATGCTTGACGCTGGCCTTCCTGAACCGGAGTTGCAGATTGGTCTTCGCCCGGGGGACCCCCGCTCACCATCAGCCGACCTCGGCTTTCGTCAGCACAGAGTTGCTATTCAGTACGACGGCGGCCATCACCTTTTGGAGCCGCAGCGACGGAGCGATCGGCGCAGAGACAAGGCCTTCGAACGGGCCGGTTGGGTCGTCATCATCGTCGACAAGACCGATCAGGATAACGGTTTCGCTGCTGCGCTCAAGAGAGTCAGGCAGGCCATAAGGAATTCCGACGCCAATCCTGTGACTGCCACAGGCTTCGCCAACACAAGTGACCCACGCAGGATGAAGGATCGCACCGTCAAATAAGGGCGGAAAACAGGTCAAACGTGAGCGGGCGTTTGAGTAAAACAGGTCAAACGTGAGCGGGCGTTTGAGTAAAACAGGTCAAACGTGAGCGGGCGTGGTTAAGCGGGAACGCTCCCCCACCCGTGTGGGTGAGGGAGCGTCCTGGAGAGGGTTAGCGTTCGAGGTCGCCGCGGATGAAGGCTTCGACCTTTTCGCGGGCGAGGTCGTCGTTGAACTGCTCCGGCGGGGACTTCATGAAGTAGCTCGACGCGGACAGCAGCGGGCCACCGATGCCACGGTCCAGGCCGATCTTCGCCGCACGGATCGCGTCGATGATCACACCGGCCGAGTTCGGGGAATCCCAGACTTCCAGCTTGTACTCCAGCGACACCGGGGCGTCACCAAAGTTCCGGCCCTCCAGACGCACGAACGCCCACTTGCGGTCATCAAGCCACTGGACATAGTCCGACGGGCCGATGTGCACGTCCTTCGCCGCCAGCTCCGCCTCAACGTTCGAGGTCACCGCCTGGGTCTTGGAAATCTTCTTGGACTCCAGCCGGTCACGCTCGAGCATGTTCTTGAAGTCCATGTTCCCGCCAACATTCAGCTGGTACGTCCGGTCCAGGGTCACGCCCCGGTCCTCGAACAGCTTCGCCATCACCCGGTGTGTGATGGTGGCACCGATCTGGCTCTTGATGTCATCACCGACGATCGGAACCCCGGCCGCGGTGAACTTGTCCGCCCACTCCTTCGTCCCGGCAATAAAGACCGGCAGCGCGTTCACGAACGCCACGCCGGCGTCGATCGCGGCCTGGGCGTAGAACTCGGCCGCCTGCTGCGAACCAACCGGCAGGTAGCAGACCAGGACATCAACCTTGGCGTCTTTGAGCGCCTGGACCACGTCCACGGGCTCTTCGGTGGATTCCTCGATGGTCTCGAGGTAGTACTTGCCCAGCCCGTCCAATGTGTGGCCGCGCTGGACCGTCACACCCGTGGGCGGGACCTCGGCGATCTTGATGGTGTTGTTCTCGCTGGCCAGGATGGCGTCGGAAAGGTCAACGCCGACCTTCTTGCCGTCAACATCAAACGCGGCAACGAACTCAACGTCACCCACGTGGTACTGGCCAAACTCAACGTGCATCAAGCCAGGAACGGTCTCCGCGGGATCGGCATCCTTGTAATACTGGACGCCCTGCACCAGCGAAGCGGCGCAGTTACCCACGCCGACGATTGCAACACGAATCGGATGTGAAGACACAAAACTCCTTTGGGAACAAACGTCAGCCGGCCGGGTATGGCTCCGCAGGAGGTCCGACGGCGGCCGGCTGGCACGGCGCCGCGCGGCGCCTTTTCATACTACCCAACACAGCGGGACCGGCAGTTGTTCCCCCGGTCCCGCTGTGTAAGAAAACATTCCTCAGGACAGCCCGTTGGGGACAGACGTCACGGCGTCTGCTTCCAGAGATTGATGTCGGACTCCACGGCGAACTCGTCGATGGCGGTCAGTTCCTCGGCGGAAAAGTCGAGGTTGTTGATGGCGGAGAGCGTGTCCTCGAGCTGGCGGACGCTGGAGGCGCCAACCAGGGCGGAGGTGACCGGTGAGCCCTTCGGCTGGTCCCTCAGGATCCAGGCGATGGCCATCTGGGCAAGTGACTGCCCCCGGCCTTCGGCAATGCGGCGCAGCCCGCGGACCCGGTCAAGTTTCTCCTCCGTGATGGAATCTTCGGAAAGGAACCTGGCCTTGGCGGCCCGGGAGTCTTCCGGGATGCCGTGGAGGTAGCGGTCGGTAAGCATGCCCTGCGCCAGGGGCGAGAACGCGATGGAACCGGCACCCACCTGGTCCAGCGCCTCGTAGAGGTTGGGCGATCCGTCCTCGGTCCAGCGGTTCAGCATGGAGTAGCTGGGCTGGTGGATGAGCAGCGGCGTCCCCATTTCCTTGAGGATCCGGGCCGCCTCGAGTGTCTGCTCGGGCGTGTAGGAGGAGATGCCGGCGTACAGTGCCTTGCCGGAACGAACGGCGTAGTCCAGGGCACCCATGGTCTCTTCCATGGGCGTTTCAGGATCGGGCCGGTGGCTGTAGAAGATGTCCACGTAGTCAAGGCCCATGCGCTGCAGCGACTGGTCCAGGCTGGAGATCAGGTACTTACGGGAGCCCCATTCGCCGTAGGGACCGGGCCACATGTAGTAGCCGGCCTTGGTGGAAATCACCAGTTCGTCCCGGTAGGGCTTGAAGTCGTCCTTGAGGTGCCGGCCAAAGTTGGTCTCGGCTGACCCGTCCGGCGGCCCGTAGTTGTTGGCGAGGTCGAAGTGGTTCACGCCGAGGTCGAAGGCCCGTCGGAGGATGTCCCGCTGCTCTTCGAAGCGCTTGTCGTCGCCGAAGTTGTGCCAGAGGCCCAGCGAGATGGCCGGGAGTTTCAGACCGCTGCGACCTACGCGGCGGTAGGGCATGGATTCGTAACGGTTGTCCGCTGCTGAATAAGTCATGGGCTTTATCCTGCCAGTGTGAGGCGCGCTACACATCCGGTGTTAGCGCTCAGCAGAAAGTTACGCCGCGGACCACATCCGCGGCGCAACTTCCGCAGCTAGGACGTGAGGACGGCCGCGCTCCAGGGCGCCAGAGCCAGCGAACCGCCGTCAAGCGCGGTCCCCTCGTCCGTGGCCAGCAGGACGTTCCCTGCTGCGTCGAGCCGCACCTTCGCATCGGTGAAATTCACCACCATCTCAACGGAACCGCGGCTGAACCGCAACCAGCCGGCGTCGTCGTCGAACGAAACCTCTGTTCCGCCGAAGCCAAGCCCCGCCAGCTCCGGGTGCTCCCGGCGCAGCGCCGTCAGCGACCGGTACAGCTCCAGGAGCCGCGCGTGGTCTCCCCTGCCGGCTTCGGTCCAGTCCAGCTTGGACCGGCGGAAGGTTTCCGGGTCCTGCGGATCGGGCACGACGGCGGGATCCCACCCCATGCGCTCGAATTCCCTGATGCGACCTTCCGCGGTGGCCTTTCCGAGCTCCGGTTCGGGGTGCGAGGTGAAGAACTGCCACGGCGTGGAGGCCCCGTATTCCTCGCCCATGAACAGCATGGGCGTGAACGGAGAGGTCAGGGTGAGGACCGCGGCCACGGCCAGCTGCCCGTAGGTCAGGGACTGCGAGAGCCTGTCCCCCGTGGCCCGGTTGCCGATCTGGTCGTGGTTCTGGTTGCAGACCACCAGTGCCGCCGGGTGCACCAGCGAGGCGTTGATGGGCCGTCCGTGGTGCCGGCCCCGGAAGCTGGAGTAGCTGCCGTCGTGCAGGAACCCGTCCTTCAACACCTTGGCAAGGACGGCCAGCGATTCGAAGTCCGAGTAGTAGCCGGTGGTTTCGCCGCTGACATTGACGTGTACCGCATGGTGGAAGTCATCGCTCCACTGCCCGGCCAGGCCGTACCCGTTGACGTCCCGGGGGTAGATCAGGCGCGGGTTGTTCAGGTCGGATTCGGCAATCAGGGTCTTGGGCAGCCCTGTCTCGGCCGAAACGGCGTCGCCCAGGGCCCCGAGCTCCTCAAGAATGTGCATTGCGCGCTCGTCCCTCAGCGCGTGCACGGCGTCGAGCCGAAGGCCATCCACACGGTAGTCACGCAGCCACAGGGCGGCGTTGTCCAGGATGTATTCGCGGACGACGTCAGAGCCGGGCCCGTCCAGGTTCACGGAGTCGCCCCAGGTGTTGGCGTCGCCCTGCTTCAGGTAGGGGCCGAACTTGGGCAGGTAGTTGCCGCTGGGCCCGAGGTGGTTGTACACCACGTCCTGGATGACGCCGAGCCCGGCGGCATGGGATGCGTCAACGAACCGCTGGTACGCGGCAGGTCCGCCGTAGCCCTCGTGCACCGTGTACCACTGGACGCCGTCATAGCCCCAGTTGTGTGTTCCGTTGAAGCCGTTGACCGGCAGCAGCTCCACGAAGTCGATGCCCAAGTCCACCAGGTAGCCCAGCTTCTCCACGGCAGCGTCAAGGGTTCCTTCGGGGGTGAAGGTGCCTACGTGGAGTTCGTAGATCACCGACCCCTGCAGGTCCTTGCCGCGCCATCCGGAATCCTGCCACGAGTGGGCGCTTGGATCGTAGGTCCGGGACAGTTCGTGCACGCCGGCGGGGAGCCGGCGCGACCTGGGATCCGGGATGGGAGTGGTGTCCCCGTCCAGCAGGTACCCGTAGTCCACGTCGCCGTCGGCCGGGGCGTCAGGCGCCGTCCACCATCCTTCGGATCCCGGCGCCGTGTCCTTCTTCTCCATGGGGTATTGCCGGCCGTCGGCCAGCAAAACCACCGATGAAACGTCCGGTGCCCACACATCAAACCGTTCAGGCCCAGCATTGACAAGGGTCATGGCTTTTCTCCATCTACGGGTGCCAGCAGGGCCACCGGGTAGGTTCCCAGCAGGTCGGCCACCGCAACCGGACCTGGTCCATAGCCGGCTCCCGTCAGCTCGTCGCGCATGGCAGTGGAGAGGTCGACGGCGGTGTCCCGCCAGCCGTCCCCGGCTTCCAGTCCGGCGGGGAGCCGGGTGGCAAGCGTGAGGGCTCCGGAGGCAGCATCCGTTCCGCGGGTGAATGCGAGCAGGTGCCCGGCAGCCGGGCCGGTGGCTGGCACCGGCGCGTATCCCTGGAACAGCTCCGGCCGGTCCCGGCGCAGGCGGAGGGCCCGCGAGGTGACCAAAAGCTTGCTGGCCTCTGTGCCCGCGTCCGGCAAGGTGCCGGCGTCGAGCTTTGCCAGCTCAGCCTCCCGGGCAGTAAAGTCCACCGGCCGGCGGTTGTCCGGGTCCGTCAGGGACCGTTCCCAGAATTCGCTGCCCTGGTAGACGTCCGGCACGCCGGGCATGGTCAGCTGGACCAGCTTGGCGGATACGGAGTTGGAAGCGGCATAAGCATCAATGCGGGCCACGAAGTCACCCACCACCTTGGCCACCGCGGCATCGTCGAAAACTGCGTCCACCGCAGCCTTGACCTTGGCCTCAAAAGCCTCGTTCGGATCCGTCCATTTCGTGGAGTTGCCGGCCTCCCGGGCCGCCTTCTCGGCGTAGCCCTGCAGCCGTTCCCGGCTGGCAGGCCACGCGCCGACGATCGCCTGCCACAGCAGGTTCTCGTACGGGCCGTCGGGGATCGGCGCCAGCCCGCGAAGGGTATCCAGCGTTTCCGCCCACTCCTGCGGCAGCTCGGCGATGACCGAGATCCGTGCCCGGGCGTCCTCGCTGCGCTTGGTGTCATGGGTGGACAGAGTGGTCATGGACAGCGGCAGGTCCTGCTGGCGCCGCTGCATCCGCCGGTGGAATTCCTCCGGCGCCACGGCGAATTCGGTAGGTTCGGCGCCCACCTCGGTCAGGGTGCCCAGCCGGGTGTAGCGGTAAAAGGCTGTGTCCTCGACACCTTTGGCCATGACCATGCCGGAGGTCTGCTGGAACCGGATGGCGATGGGATTGGCAGGATCCAGGAGCAGCGGAAGGAGGGTTCCCACCGCCACGTCCAGGTCCGGCCGGTGCGCGGCGGCTGACTCGCAGGCTTCCTTGAGGACGTCGGCGCCGACCGGCAGGTAGGACCTGTATACGGGGAAGGACGCGATGATCTCGGCGATGGCGTCGGCCGCCTGGTCCACGGTGAGACCGTGGGACTCGGGAACCAGCCGGGCCAGCCGCAGCACCTCCGAACGCAGGATGCCGTCGGCAATCATGCGCTTGGTGCCGCGGATCATGGCGGCATAGTCTGCCGGTTCCGTGGTTCCACGCAGCGCAGCGTCCAGGGAGTCCAGGGCCTGTTGCCCCGCCGGGTCCACGAAGACCCGGTCCACGTCGGCCAGGGCGTCGTATCCGGTGGCGCCCTCGCACGCGAACTCCTGCGGCAGCACCTCGCCCGGTTCAAGGATCTTCTCCACCAGGACGTACGCGCCGCCGCTGAGGTCCTTGAGCCAGCGGAGATAGCCGGCGGGATCGGCCAGACCGTCCGGGTGGTCCACGCGGAGCCCGTCCACCAGGCCTTCGGTGAACCAGCGGCCCACCTCGGCATGGGCCTTCTCGAAGACGGACGGCACTTCCACCCGGATCCCGGCGAGGGTGGTCACCGCGAAGAAGCGCCGGTAGTTCAACTCGCCATCGGCACGGCGCCAGTCCATCAGCTCGTAGTGCTGGCGGGCGTGGACGTCCTGCGGGGAATCCCCTTCGCTGTATGTTCCTTCGGCAAGGGGGAACCGGTGGTCGTAGTAGCGGAGTTCGCCGTCCTTGACCTCCAGCTTGTCCAGGTCCGCGTCCGAGCCCAGCATGGGAAGCCGGACCTTTCCGCCGCCCAGGTCCCAGTCGACGTCGAACGCTTCGGCGTAGGGCGAGTCGCGGCCTTCCTTCAGCAGGGACCACCACCACGGGTTTTGCGGCGGGGAGGCCACGCCGACGTGGTTGGGCACGATGTCCACCAGGACGCCCATGCCGTGCTCGCGGGCCGCCCTGGAGAGCGCCAGGAGGCCTTCGGGGCCGCCTCGGTCCGGGTCCACGGCGGAGGGGTCGGTCACGTCATAGCCGTGGTCCGAACCCTGCTCCGCGGTGAGGATGGGAGACAGGTACACCCAGTCCACGCCGAGGTCCTTCAGGTACGGGACCTTCTCTGCAGCGTCGAAGAGGGTGAAGCTGCTCCGGATTTGGAGCCGGTAGGTGGAAGTTGGCGTCCTCATGCGTCGGTTGCCTTTGTGGCACTCGTTTCGGTTGCCTTTTCCTCAGCCGCTGCCGTAGCGTCGGCGGCTTCGGTTGCCCGTGCTTCGCTCGCTTCCGCTGCCTTGGTCTGGGCCTCCACCATCTCCTCCTGGGCCTCTTCGTGTTCGGCCATGGAGGCCAGGGACGCGGCCGCCGACGTATCCACCTCAGCCTCGGGGCCGGAGTAGGCGCGCAGTACCACCATCGACTTTGCGTCCAGTGCCAGGGTTGCGCCGGCTTTGAGCGGTTCGTAGGCGTCGGCCTGCGCTGCCGTATCGATCAGGACTTCCCAGTACTGGGAGTACTCGTCGGAAGGCAGGCAGAAGTCCACGGCGTCGTCGTGCGCGTTGAACGCCATGATGAAGCTGTCGTCGGTGATGCGCCGGCCGCGTGAATCCTGCTCCTGGATGCCATCGCCGTTGTAGAACACGCCGATGGTCCGGCCGAAGCCGCTTCCCCAGTCTTCGGGCCGCATCTCGGTGCCGTCGGTCTTCAGCCAGACGATGTCCGGGAGCTTTTCGCCCTCACCACGTACCACCGGCCGGCCGTCGAAGAAGCGGCTGCGGCGGAACGTGGGGTGGTCGTGCCGGAGCTTATTGACGAATGCGGTGAACTCCACCAGCGGCTGGTCCATGGCTTCCCAGTGGATCCAGCTGAGCTCGGAGTCCTGGCAATAGGTGTTGTTGTTTCCCTGCTGGGTGCGGCCCAGCTCGTCGCCGTGCAGCAGCATGGGTACGCCCTGGGAGAGCAACAGCGTGGCGATGAAGTTCCGCTGCTGGCGCGCCCGCAGCGTCAGGACCTTGTCATCGTCCGTGTCGCCTTCAACGCCGCAGTTCCAGGACCGGTTGTGCGATTCGCCGTCGTTGTTGCCTTCGCCGTTGGCCTCGTTGTGCTTCTCGTTGTAGGAGACGAGGTCGCGCATGGTGAAGCCGTCGTGGGCGGTGACAAAGTTAATCGAGGCCACCGGGCGCCGGGCGGAGCTTTCGTAAAGGTCCGCGGAGCCGGTCAGGCGGGACGCGAATTCGCCAAGGGTGGCGGGTTCGCCGCGCCAGAAGTCACGGACGGTGTCGCGGTACTTACCGTTCCATTCCGTCCACTGCGGCGGGAAGTTGCCCACCTGGTAGCCGCCGGGGCCGACGTCCCACGGTTCGGCGATCAGCTTGACCTGGGAAACAATCGGATCCTGCTGGATCAGTTCGAAGAAGGTTGAGAGCTTGTCGACGTCGTAGAACTCGCGGGCCAGGGTGGAGGCGAGGTCGAAGCGGAAGCCGTCCACGTGCATCTCGGTGACCCAGTAGCGCAGGGAATCCATCAGCAACTGGAGGGAGTGCGGGTGGCGGACGTTCAGCGAGTTGCCCGTGCCCGTGTAGTCCATGTAGTGCTTGAGGTCGTTGTCCACCAGGCGGTAGTAGGCCTGGTTGTCGATGCCCTTGAAGGACAGCGTGGGGCCCAGGTGGTTGCCTTCGGCGGTGTGGTTGTAGACGACATCGAGGATCACTTCGATGCCGGCGCGATGCAGGTCGCGGACCATCGCCTTGAATTCCTGGACCTGATGCCCGACGTCGCCGGTGGCGCTGTAAGTGTTCTGTGGGGCGAAGAAGCCGATGGTGTTGTAGCCCCAGTAGTTGTTGAGCCCCTTCTCCACCAGGGTGCCGTCATTAACGAACTGGTGGACGGGCATGAGCTCGATGGCGGTGGCACCGAGTTTTTTCAGGTGCTCAATCACGGCCGGATGCGCCACGCCTGCGTACGTGCCGCGTTGCTCTTCGGGGATCTCCGGGTGGAGTTCGGTGAGGCCCTTGACGTGGGCTTCGTAGATGACGGACTGGTGGTAGGGAATCCGCAGCTGGCGGTCGCCGTCCCACTCGAAGAAGGGGTTGATGACCACGCCGTGCATGGTGTGCGGGGCGGAGTCGGCGTCGTTGCGGGAGTCCGGGTCACCAAACTCGTACGAGAACAGGGCCGGGTCCCAGTCGATCTGGCCCTGGATGGCCTTGGCGTAGGGATCCATCAGCAGCTTGTTCGGGTTGAAACGGTTGCCGCTGGCGGGGTCGTACGGACCGTGCACGCGGTAGCCGTACTTCTGGCCGGGCTGGATGTGCGGCAGGTAGCAGTGCCACACGTAGCCGTCCACCTCGGTCAGCTCGATCCTGGTCTCGGTCAGGTCATCAGCCAGGAGGCAGAGTTCGACCCGTTCGGCCCGCTCGCTGAACAGGGCGAAATTGGTGCCGGTGCCATCAAAGGTCGCTCCCAGCGGATAGGCAGTTCCAGGCCAGACTTCCATCGTGCTCCTCATTTTGTGTCAGCAGCAGAGGGCATCGGAACGCCCCTGCTGCTGGTGCGAACTAATGCCTACCGTAGTGGTTGGCTGTGACTATTACGTTTCCACGCTCCATATTTACTAAGCATGCTGACTTTACCCCAACTTTCGGGTATGGCATCCGCGATGCGGCCCGCGGTGATGGGTCCGCCTGCCGCCGCTTCCGACGCCGACCTGCCCGCGCGGCCATGGAGAGCGGCTCCCAGCGCGGCCAGCGCGGCCCAGCGGTCGTCGTCGTCAACGCCAAGCTCCCGGAAAGGCTCGACGACGGACCCCGCCTGGGCCAGCAGCGCCCCAATGACGCCGGCCAGGACGTCCCCGCTCCCGGCCGTGGCCAGCCAGGGGGTGCCGTCCGCTTGGCTGAAGGTGGCGCCTGATGGTGCGGCCACAAGGGTGGTGGCCCCCTTGAGCAGTACGGTGGCCCCGGTATGGTCCGCAGCGTTGTGGACGGCGGCGAGGGTGCCCGCTTCCACCGCTTCCCGGTCCTCCCCGCCGCCCAGTCGCTGGAACAGCGACGCGAGCTCCCCGGCATGCGGGGTCAGCACCACGTGCGGCGCCAGCGTGTCCGGAAGGGCCGGCAACGCGCCGGCGTCGGCAACCACCGGCAGCCCGGAATCAATGGCGTCCCGGGCACGGGCCAATTGTTCGTGATCCTGCGGCCCCATTCCCGAGCCCACCAGCCAGGCCTGCACGCGGTTTTCCGCCACGCTTCCCGTGCTGCAGACAACCTCGGGGCACGTTTGGCGGACCAGGTGCGCCACAGCCGGCGGACCGAGGTACCGGACCATGCCCGCTCCCGCGGCCAGCGCGCCCCGGCACGCGAGAACGGCGGCGCCAGGGTAATCCTCCGACCCTGCCACCACGCCGAGTACACCCCGTGAGTACTTCTGCGCACGCCGGGCGGGGTGCGGCAAAAGGCCCGCCATCTCGGCACCTTCGAGTCTGCGCAGGGACGGCCGCGGAAAGTGCTCCTCAATCCCGATCGGCACCACCACCACGCGCCCGCTGAAGTCGGCCCCCGGATCGGCCAGCAGCCCGGCCTTCGCTCCCCCGAACGTGACGGTCAGGTCCGCCGGCAACACGGGCAGGGCGGCCTCTCCCGTGTCCGCGTCCACACCGCTGGGGAGGTCGCAGGCCACCACGAAGCCGTGGCCGCCTTCGGCCGTGCGTGCCCTTTCGAGGGCACGCACGAGGTCTCCAGCAAGTCCCCGCAGGCCGCCTTTAGCCCCGGTTCCCAGCACGGCGTCAATCACGACGTCGGCCCGGGCGGCTTCGGCCGCCAGTTCCGGAAGTTCCGCCTTAGTGAGCCGTCGCGCCCGGCCACCGGTGCGCTCGAATGCGTCCAGGCCGCCCGGATGGGCGGAATCGCCGGTGAGCACCGTCGTCGTACGCATTCCGCGGGCGGCGAGGAAGGAGGCCGCGTACAGGCCGTCGCCGCCGTTATTCCCCTTCCCGGCCAGCACCACCACGCTGGCCCCGTACAGGCGTGCGCCGCGTGATTGGAGTTCCTGGACGACGGCGTTTGCCAGGCCGTGCGCGGCGCGCTGCATGAGTGTGTCCCCCATGCCGGCGGCCAGGAGGGGTTCCTCGGCTGCGCGGACCTGCGTTCCTGTGTAGGCAGTGATCATGCGGCGGCCGCCGGGTCAGCCTTCGGCCAGGACCGTTGCCGTGGCAATGCCGCCGTCGTGGCTGATGGACAGGTGCCAGCGCTTGACGCCTTTGGCCTCGGCAACCGCCAGGACGGTGCCCTTGACCTGGACGGTGGGGCCGTTGTGGTCGAGGCCGATCCAGCAGTCCTGCCAGTTCATGCCTGCAGGCGCCCCGAGGACCTTGGCGACGGCTTCCTTTGCCGCGAACCGGGCAGCCAGGGACCGGGTGTTCAGTTCCCGCTCCGCAGGGACGAACAGCCGGTCCCGCAGGCCGGGCGTGCGCTCCAGTTGGCGGCCGAATCGTTCGATGTCTACTACGTCTACCCCAATGCCTACGATCATGCGGTTCAGTCTACGGGGGCGGTCATGGCGGGAAGGCGGCGCACGCCGTGGTTCGGCCGGGATATCGACCTTGTCCGCCATCAGCGCAACACCTGGTTTTGGCATCGGCGTGTTAACGCCGGAAGCCCCAGGCGTCGGGCCCGGGGCTTCCAGCTGTTCGGTGGCGAACCGTTTATTCGACTGTGACGCTCTTGGCCAGGTTGCGGGGCTGGTCCACGTCGTACCCCTTGGCTGCTGCCAGCTCTGCGGCGAAAATCTGCAGCGGCACCGTGGTCAGCAGCGGCATGAGCAGGGTGGGGGTTTCGGGGACGTAGAAGACGTACTCGGCGTAGGCCTTGACGGCTTCGTCGCCTTCCTCTGCGATGACCAGGGTGCGGGCGCCGCGGGCGCGGACTTCCTGGATGTTGGAGACCACCTTGGCGTGCAGCGAGTCGCGTCCGCGCGGGGACGGGACCACCACGAACACCGGCTGGCCTTCATCGATCAGGGCGATGGGGCCGTGCTTGAGCTCACCGGCGGCGAAGCCCTCAGCGTGGATGTACGCGATCTCCTTGAGCTTCAACGCGCCTTCGAGTGCCACGGGATAGCCAACGTGGCGGCCAAGGAACAGCACTGACTTCTCGTTGGCCATGCTGCGGGCCAGTTCGCGCAGCGGGCCGGCGCTGTCGAGGATGGTCTGGATCTTGGCGGGGATCTTGTTCAGGTCCGCCAGGACGTCCTTGATTTGGCCGGAGAAGATGTTGCCGCGCAGCTGCGCCAGGTACAGGCCCAGCAGGTAGGCGGCGGTGATCTGCGCAAGGAACGCTTTGGTGGAGGCGACGGCGATTTCCGGGCCGGCGTGCGTGTACAGGACGGCATCGGATTCGCGCGGGATGGTGGAGCCGTTGGTGTTGCAGATGGAGATGGTCTTGGCGCCCTGTTCGCGGGCGTACCTGACGGCCATCAGGGTGTCCATGGTTTCGCCGGACTGGCTGATGGACACCACCAGGGTGTTCTCGTCCAGGATCGGGTCGCGGTAGCGGAACTCGTGTGCGAGCTCCACTTCGGTGGGGATCCGGCACCAGTTCTCGATGGCGTACTTGGCCACCATGCCCGCGTAGGCGGCGGTGCCGCAGGCCAGCACGATGATCTTGTTGACCTGCTTCAGCAGTTCCGGATCGATCCGGAGCTCGTCCAGGGTCAGCTTGCCCTTGATGTCCGAGCGTCCCAGCAGGGTCTGGGCCACGGCGTCGGGCTGGTCGTTGATCTCCTTCTCCATGAAGGAGGAGAAGCCGCCCTTTTCCGCCGAGGCCGGATCCCAGTCAACGTGGTATTCCTTGCCCTGGGCCGGGTTGCCGTAGAAATCGGTGATTTCCACGGTGTCCGCGGTGATGGTGACGATTTGGTCCTGGCCCAGCTCCACCGCCCGGCGGGTGTAGTCGATGAACCCGGACACGTCCGAGCCCAGGAAGTTCTCCCCCTCACCCAAGCCCACCACCAGCGGTGAGTTGCGGCGGGCGGCCACGACGACGTCGGGCTGGTCCGCGTGCACGGCCAGCAGGGTGAAGGCGCCCTCAAGGCGCTGGCAGGCCAGCTCCATGGCACGGGTCAGGCCACCGTTGGCGGTGTCGCCGCCCAACTGGTTCCGCAGGATGTCCGCCAGCAGTGCGGCGGCCACCTCGGTGTCCGTTTCGGACAGGAAGGTGACGCCCTTTTCGAGCAGCTCAAGCTTGAGCTCGGCGAAGTTTTCGATGATGCCGTTGTGGATCACGGCCAGCTTGCCACCGTCAGCCAGATGCGGGTGCGCGTTGCGGTCCGTGGGGCCGCCGTGCGTCGCCCAGCGGGTGTGCCCGATGCCGGTCATCGTTTCGGGCAGCGGCCGGGCCTCCAGCTCATTGATCAGGTTGCTCAGCTTCCCGGACTTCTTCCGCGATTCGATGGCACCCTCGGACACCACGGCCACCCCGGCAGAGTCGTACCCGCGGTACTCCAGGCGGCGCAGCCCCTCCAGGACAACGTCCAACGCGCTGTGACCGTTAATTGCACCGTCGGTCGAACGGCCTACGTAACCCACGATTCCACACATAGTCACAAGACTATCGGCAGCGTGCCTGTTGCTCTAAACCGGAAAGCACCCGCGCGCGGCCCACGTGACGTACGTCGCCGCGCTGAACAGGACCGTCATTTCGTGATGCGCCGGGCGGGGGGCAGAATCTTTAGCGTGACTTCGCAACGCAATGAAGCGAACGGGGAGGGTGCCTCGCCGTTCGTGGAGCTGGACCGGCATACCTGGTCCCGGCTCGCAGCCCAGATGGAACAGCCCCTTAATGAAGAGGATGTGCTGCGCCTTCGCGGGCTCGGTGATCCCTTGGACATCAACGAGGTCAGGGATGTCTACCTGCCCCTGTCACGGCTCCTGCACCTGTATGTGGAGGCGGCCGGGCAACTGCACGCAGCCACCACCACTTTCCTGGGTGAACAGACCCAGCGCACCCCCTTTGTGATCGGCGTGGCCGGGTCCGTTGCCGTGGGCAAGTCCACCATCGCCCGCGTGCTGCGCGAGATGTTGCGCCGCTGGCCTGGTACTCCCAATGTGGAACTGATTACCACTGACGGTTTCCTGTATCCCCTGGCTGAGCTGAAGCGCCGGCAGCTGCTTGACCGGAAGGGGTTCCCGGAGTCCTATGACCGCCGGGCGCTCCTGCGCTTCGTGAGCGAAATCAAGGGCGGGGCCGAGGAAGTGCGGGCGCCCTGGTACTCCCACGTCACCTACGACATCGTGCCGGAAAAGGAAGTGGTGGTGCGCCGGCCGGATGTGTTGATCGTGGAGGGGCTGAACGTGCTGGCCCCTGCCCGGCCGCGGCATGACGGACGCCAGGGGCTGGCGCTGAGCGACTTCTTCGACTTCTCCATCTACGTCGACGCCAAGACTTCCTATATCGAAGAGTGGTACGTGGACCGGTTCCGGAAGCTGAGGAGCACGGCGTTCGCGCAGCCGGAATCCTACTTCCACCGTTACGCCACCCTGTCCGATGAGGAAGCCGAGAGCACCGCCCGGGACATCTGGAAGCGGATTAATGAGCCCAACCTGGAGGAGAACGTCCTGCCCACCAGGGGACGGGCGCAGTTGGTGCTGACCAAAGAGGCAGACCATTCCATCCGCCGCATGCTGCTGCGGAAGGTCTAGCACACGTGTGCTACCAATGCGGATCGGCCACGCGCCGCAGCTTCGCCCGGTTCCTCGCGGCCGGGGCCGGGCTGACTGTCCTGGCAGCCTGCACGCCGGAGGCACCACCGGCGGCGCCGTCGTCGTCCGCTGCTCTTTCCTCCGCTTCGCCGTCCCCCGCTGCCGCCACAGCGTCGGCGGGCCCGACGGCGGAGGCGGCCACAGTGGGCCAGTCGCCGGAAACACAGTCCCCCACGCCATCGCCGTCGGCTACGCTGGCGCGGCAGTTTTCGCTTGATGACCCGGCGAGCCAGTGGGTCATCGTCAACAAGCACCGTCCCCTGAAGCCGGCGGATTACGTGCCGGCTGATTTGGCGCGTCCCGCCGTCGCCATTTCCGCCTCGGGCGAAGCAACGCTGCTGAACAGCACGACGGCGGCAGCCGCCGAGGCGATGTTCGCGGCTGCCGCGCAGGATGGCGTAGCCATGGTCCTGGCCAGCGGCTACCGGTCCTACAGCACGCAGGTGACCACCTACAACGGGTACGTCGCCGCACGCGGACAAGCCGACGCCGACACCGCCAGTGCGCGGCCCGGCCACTCGGAGCACCAGACGGGATGGGCCTTCGACATCGGGGACGGCGGCGGTGCCTGTAGCTTCCAGCCGTGTTTCGCTGACCAGCCGGCGGCCACCTGGGCGAAGGCGAACGCCTACCGGTTCGGTTTCGTGGTCCGGTATCCGTGGATGCTGCACCCCATCACGGGCTACTACTACGAGCCGTGGCACCTCCGGTTCGTGGGGGTTGAGGCGGCCACGGACATGCTGAACCGGGGCATCGGCACACTGGAGGAATACTTCGGCCTGGAAGCGGCGCCGGGCTATTCCTGAACGTCGAACGCCCTATTCCAGTTCCGGACACGCGACGAAAATTTACCGGCGCGTCATTCACTGCCATGGCTCCGTGGGCTAGCGTGAGTCCCATGCTGACAGGATTCAAGAATTTCATCATGAAAGGCAACGTCGTTGACCTTGCCGTCGCTGTTGTCATGGGTACTGCCTTCGGCGCGGTTGTCACCGCACTGGTGAACAAGGTGCTTATGCCGTTCATTGCAGGTCTTGTTGGCTCGCCCAACTTTGACAGCTTTGCCAGGGTGGACTTCAACGGCAACGCCGTGGAGTTCGGGGTGCTGCTGACCGCGATCGTCAACTTCCTGCTGATTGCTGCCGCCATCTACTTCGTTGTGGTTATGCCGATGAATCACATGATCGAGCGCCGCAACCGGCGGCTGGGCATCGACAAGAACGTCAAGGAGGAGGCTGCGGAGGATCCTCAGGTTGCGCTCCTGACCGAAATCCGTGACGCCCTTAAGGACCGCGCAGTCTAGGTCCTTCCCGAAACGCAAGTGGCCCGCTTCCCTTTGGGAGGCGGGCCAAATTTCTTTTGACGTTCAGTTTGAGGCGAGCTCGAGGGCGAACTCCGTCCGGACCACCTGGGCAAGGTGTCCGCGATGGAGTCGGGCCACTCCACGCTGGTCACCGTCCACGATGTTGTGAATACCTGCGGATCTTGCTCAGGATCGGGGCAATTTCTGACAAATTTCTCCAATAAGTCCCCGAGCCCTATTAGGCTCAGTGCACCGCAGCCGCAATGGGGAGGCCGCGGAACCATAGCTGCAGATGTTGAGTCTGCAACTCTCTGGAAGGCTTTTGATGAAACTTCGCCAGCAGTCAACGTCAATTGACATTGAACGGGTAATCCTGGTCCCGATCATGGCGCTCTTGCTGATGTGGGCGGTCTCCGCACTGTTTTCGGGCTCGAAGGTCGCTTCGACTTCTGCCTTTGTCACCGGGTTGCACGTCTCCTACCAAGTACTGATGACTGTCTTTTATCTGATGGCCGTCTACTTCCTTTTGACCAGGAGTTCCGCAAGCGCCCGGAGCGGACGCATTGCTCCCACAGTCGCGGCCTACGTCGGAACCTTTCTGCCTTTCCTGCTCGCGTTTGCCGGCGGGACGGAAGTATCTGAAGGCGTCGCTTCATTTGCGGTGGGGCTCATGACCTTGGGGATGGTTTTCACTGTCTGGTCCCTGACGACGCTTGGTAAGAGTTTCGGCGTGGAGCCCCAGGTAAGAACTCTCGTACAGCACGGCCCCTATCGGCTGATCCGCAACCCTCTTTACGTTGGAGAAGTGATCACCCTGATCGGGGCATTGTGCTTCAGCCCCACTCTGCTGAAGACGGCAATCCTTGTGGCACTGGCAGCCGTTCAGGCATACCGTGCAATTCAAGAGGAGAAGCTACTAGCGGATAACCTGCCCGAATATGCCGCATACAAGCTGCGGACTGCGCGGTTCGTGCCCGGCTTGTTCTGACGACGCTGCCGCTCCTGGGGGATCGCGAGTTGCGTGCACCCAACCGGACGTCGCCCGCCTCCTAATCAGGAGGCGGGCCAGATCATTAACTTCTAGTTTGAGGCGAGTTCCAGTGCGAGTTCTGCCCGGACCACCTGTGCCAGGTGCTCGGCGATTGATTGGGCGGTTTCCTCGTCGGCGGCCTCGACCATCACCCGGACCACGGGCTCGGTTCCGGAGGGGCGAAGAAGGACGCGGCCGGTGTCGCCGAGCGCTGCTTCCGCCGCCCCCACTGCTTGGGCCAGCACATCGTTGCTGCCCACCTTGCTGCGGTCCACGCCCTTCACGTTGATGAGGACCTGCGGGAGCTTGGTCATCACGGTGGCCAGTTCCTTGAGCGGCTTCCCGGTGAGGGCCACCTGCGCCGCGAGCTGCAGGCCGGTGAGGAGGCCGTCACCGGTGGTGGCGTACTCGGAGAAGATCACGTGACCGGATTGTTCACCGCCGAGGTTGTAGCCGCCGTCGCGCATGCCTTCAAGGACGTACCTGTCCCCCACGGCGGTCTCCACGATGGTGATGCCGGCGTCGCGGAGCGCGATCTTGAGTCCCAGGTTACTCATAACGGTGGCCACGAGGACGTCGTCCTTTAGCTTTCCGGATTTCTTGAGCGCGACTGCGAGGATGGCCATGATCTGGTCGCCGTCCACTTCGTTGCCTTCGTGGTCCACGGCCAGGCAGCGGTCGGCGTCGCCGTCGTGGGCGATACCCAGGTCCGCGCCATGCTTGACCACCGCCTCCTTGAGCGGACCCAGGTGGGTGGAGCCGACGCCGTCGTTGATGTTCAGGCCGTCGGGGTCGGCGCCGATGACGATGAGGCGGGCGCCGGCGTCCTTGAAGAGTTGGGGTGAGCAGCCACTGGCGGCACCGTTGGCGCAGTCCAGGACCACAGTCAGGCCGTCCAGGCGGTGCGGCAACGTGCGCAGGAGGTGGACGATATAGCGGTCCTCAGCATCGGAGAAGCGCTGGATGCGGCCCACGTCGGCTCCCGTGGGGCGGACGGCTTCCTTGCTCATCTGGGCTTCAATGGCGTCCTCAACCTCGTCCGGCAGCTTCTGGCCGCCACGGGCGAAGAACTTAATGCCGTTGTCCGGCGCCGGGTTGTGGGACGCCGAAATCATGACGCCGAAGTCGGCATCCAGGTCCGCCACGAGGTAGGCCGCGGCCGGGGTGGGCAGGACCCCGGCGTCGTACACGTCGATTCCCGAACTGGAAAGTCCGGCCTCCACTGCGGCGGCGATGAATTCGCCGCTGGCGCGCGGGTCACGTGCCAGCACCGCACGCGGGCGGGAGCCGTTGGAGTTGCGGTCATGGCCGAGCACGACGGCGGCCGCCTGGGCCAGCTGCAGGGCCAGCTCAGCTGTCAGCAAGCCGTTGGCCAACCCCCGGACACCATCAGTTCCAAATAATCTAGACACCGGTCAAGTGTAGAGGATGGGGTTGCTGCAGCTTGAAACGGCTGGCCAGGGCCAGGTTTCCGCGGTACGTTCGCTCGCCTCGCGATCACCCGGCTAGGCCCCGTCAGGCACTAACGGCAAAAGCCCGCCCCGCTGAACAGCGGGACGGGCTTCTGTGTAAGCGGATTTAGCGCTTGGAGTATTGCTGGGCCTTGCGGGCCTTCTTGAGACCGGCCTTCTTACGCTCGATGACACGGGCGTCGCGGGACAGGTAACCGGCCTTCTTCAGGGTGGCGCGGTTGTTCTCGACGTCGATCTCGTTCAGCGAACGGGCGATGCCGAGGCGCAGGGCGCCGGCCTGGCCGGAAATGCCGCCACCGTGGATGCGGGCGATGACGTCGTAGGCGCCTTCGAGATCAAGGATCTTGAAGGGCTCGCTGACGTCCTGCTGGTGCAGCTTGTTGGGGAAGTAGTTCGCCAGCTCGCGGCCGTTGATGGTCCACTTGCCGGAGCCGGGCACAACGCGGACGCGTGCAACGGCTTCCTTGCGGCGGCCAACAGCTGCGCCGGCAACGGTCAGGGCCGGGCGTTCCTTCTTGGGAGCAGCTTCGGAAGCTGAGCTCTCAGAGGTGTAGCTGGTCAGGTTTTCCTCGGCCTCGACGGCCTCGGTGGTCTCTTCGTTCTGAGCCACGATTCTCCTTGTATAGATAAGTTGTTTGGTGGCCAGGACTACTGGGCGACCTGGGTGATTTCGAAAGTCTTGGGCTGCTGGGCAGCGTGCGGGTGCTCAGCACCGCGGTACACCTTCAGCTTGCCCAGCTGCTGTGCAGCGAGGGAGTTCTTGGGGAGCATGCCCTTGATGGCCTTCTCAACGGCGCGGACCGGGTTGCTTTCCAGCAGTTCCGCGTAGTTGACGGAGGTCAGGCCGCCCGGGTAGCCGGAGTGGCGGTATGCGCGCTTCTGCTCCAGCTTGGCGCCGGTGAGGGCAACCTTTTCAGCGTTGATGATGACGACGAAGTCGCCCATGTCCATGTGGGACGCGAAAGTGGCCTTGTGCTTGCCGCGCAGCAGGATTGCGGTCTGGCTTGCAAGACGACCAAGGACAACGTCGGTGGCGTCAATGACGTGCCACTGGCGGTTGATATCGCCGGGCTTCGGGGTGTACGTACGCACGGTGTTTGCCTCGTTCTTGTTCTGGCGTTCTTGTTTAGGTGTCGCTAGCTCGCGCACCTACTGTCTGCGCGCTACCGGAACAGAGGTGAGGGCTCCATGTAACCAGTCATCCTGAGGTTCCGAATGTGCACGTTGAGTAGTTATCCTGCAACCGGATTCTCAAGCGGGCACGCACCATCGGAATAGGACACGCACAACGACTACCTAGATTAGCGCGTCAGGTGGTTCGGGGTCAAAATGAGGTAGCCGGAGGCCGCTGGGGCCGTGCCGGCCCGAGCCAACGCAGGGGGATGCAGTGTTGTCAGCGGGGAACTGGGACCCTAACGCCGCGCTCCTGGTCGTTGGCGCCGCGCTCTTGGGAGCCGTCCTCTCCCCCATCGCCGAGCGACTCATCGCAAAGCTGCTTCCCAGGCTTGGCGAGGTGCCGCGCCTGAAGGCAAGAATTACGTCGGCGGCAGTAACCGCCGTCGCGTGCGGGGCCTTCGCGGCACATTTCGGCAGCGCGCTGAGCCTCCCGGCGTTCCTCTTACTTGCTGTCCTGGGCGTCCAGCTGGCAAGGATCGACGTCGCACTCCATCTCCTGCCGAACCCCCTCGTGTTGATGCTGCTGGCCGGCGGTCTTTTGTTGCTTCTGCTGCCAGGTATATTTGGTAAGGAATCTGGCGATCTCCTCCGCTCAGTCCTGGGAGCTGTCATCTTGTTTGCCGGCTACCTTATTTTGGGACTTATTTCTCCGGGCGGCATCGGAATGGGCGACGTGAAGCTAGCGGCCCCCGTTGGCCTTTACCTGGGGTACCTAGGTTGGAGCCACCTCCTCTACGGAGGGCTCATCGGGTTCATCCTGAATGGCATCGTCACGGTGATTGTCCTGGGCACGAAGGGCCGGAATAAAGCCACCGAAGTGCCCCACGGGCCCTCCATGCTGGGTGCCATCATGGCCGTGACTTTGTCCTTCATTTAGACCCGGATTGGCGCTCTTACCACATCGAGAGCTTCGCCAAGGCATGACTCCAAGTAGTCGGCCGGTTACGGCATGCGGCGCTTGAGTACTTGGCCCGCATATTCGAGTACTTCTTTTGCGCGTACCGCCAAAAAGACGAGTACCACTACGCATTGTTGCCCATGCCACCCAATGACACTCTCTTCTTAGCGAAGCCCAGCCGCTAAATAGTTTATGGGGGCAGCTGGAAATTCGTTGAAATCAAAAGTAATCCAATTTCACCGAATTAAGGAAAATACAATGAATTCTCTCTTGGTCTCAATGACTGCTTTCATCGCAGGCGTCCAGGATCGCTTCAGTCGGGAAGAAAGGGGTGCAACGATGGTCGAGTACGGCATCATGGTGGCCCTGATCGCAGTGGTGGTCATCGTCGCTATCGGACCTCTCGGCATCGCTATACGCGACATGTTCGCAGGTGTCACTGCCGGCATTTAGTGCATCACTGACTGACGCCCGCGCCAGGTCCTGACTAACTCCAGGCCCTGAGGCTTGCCGGCCCCGACGATATTATCTCCGCGGTTCTTCGGGGCCGAGCGCCCTGTTCCCAGACGGACTCAGCGCCCAAGGCATGTTTGTTCTCGCTTTTGTTTCCGGTTCACGCTTCACCGGGAAGGCGAGGGCGACGCCTTGGGCGCTTTCGTCATTTGGGAGCCTGCGCTGAACCTCGGGTTCGCCGTTGCCCTGCTCGCGCCGGTTGCTTTGTGAGAGGCAGCCGGCGAACAGCGTCGACCTCCCGGATCGTTGTGCAAACCTCAGTCCCGGACCTGCTGCTCCCGGCGGCGCCAAGCCACCCACTCTATCCACGTCTCACCCATGCCCATGGCGGCCTGTCGCGTCAGTGCCCAGACACGCCCAGAGGTTCACTGCTGCAAGTAGCCGGGTAGCTGCCAGCACAAGATGCCTGAGTACTTGTCCACGTATTCGAGTACGTCTTTTTATCGCACGGCTAAAAAGACGAGTACCACTACGCATTGTTGCCCATGGCCCCCAGTGACAATCTCTTCTTAGCGAAGTCCAGCCGCTAAAACTTTTACGGGGGCAGCTGGAAATTCGTTGAAATCAGCATCAACTCCAATTTCACCGAATTAAGGAAAATACAATGACTTCTCTCATGGTCTCAATGACTGCTTTCATCGCCGGCGTCAAGGATCGGTTCACCCGCGAAGAAAAGGGAGCAACGATGGTCGAGTACGGCATCATGGTCGCCCTCATCGCAGTGGTGGTCATCGTCGCGATCGGACCTCTCGGCATCGCCATCCGGAACATGTTCCAGGGCGTCACGGCCGGCCTCTAGCCCAAGCCGCGTTGGCCGGCTCTCATGGTGGAAAACCGAGAGCCGGCCAACTCCATTAAACGAACCTACACACACGGTAATCCTCGCAAATCGGCCTGGGAGACGGTTTTGAAAGCGAAACGAAAAGAGCGCGGCGCAGTCGCCGTCGAGATGGCAATGCTACTGCCACTACTGCTTCTCGTAGTGATGGGAACAATCGAATTTGGCCGGGTGCTGAACGTGCAGGTTTCTCTGACCCAGGCCGCAAGGGAGGGCGCACGTTACGCCGCCATCCATTACAAAGAGGCCGGTCTGAATGTAACATCAGCTACCCTCGCCGCCGCACCCTCGCTTTCCGGGCTCCCCGTTGGCGTAACGAACAATGCGGGCAGCTGCGCGGCCAACGCCAACGTGACAGTGACCACCAGGGTCACTTTGCCTTCACTCTCCGGATTTTTGGATGCCGGATTCTTCGGCGCCCCGGGCATCTTTCCGATGACCCTCACAGGAGTAGGAGTTATGAGATGCGGCGGATAGATCGCACGCGAGCGCAAAGTGAGCAACGGACCACCCGAGGAGAAGGGGATGAGCGAGGGGCGGCAACAGTTGTTGTGGCACTTGTTTTGGTCGTCCTCCTCGGCTTTGCCGCCCTGGCTGTCGATGTCGGAGCAATGTATGCCGAAAAGGCCCAGTTGCAGAACGGGGCGGACGCGGCGGCCTTGGCCGTTGCGAATCAGTGTGCCAAAGGCTCCTGCGGGGATTCGTCCGGAACCGGGAACCTCTTCGCCAACAGCAACGCCAATGACGGCACCAGCGGATCCACTGTCACATTTCCCAACGCCACAACCGTGCACGTGGAAACCAAAGCCCGGGCAGCGGGATCGTCGACTGACGGATTTGGGCTGTTCTTTGCACGCGTCATGGGATTCAACTCCACTCAAATCCAAGCGACAGCAGAAGCCTCGTGGGGCGCCGTTTCCGAAGCAACGAGCTTCCCCTGGACCATCAGTGACTGCGTCTTCAAGAAAAACCTCACCGCTTCACAACTGGCGGACTTCAATTCCACGGGCACTTTCACCGGGGATCCGATCCCCAACCACCTCACCCTTCGCTACGACGAGAACACACCCGCGTACCCAGGCTGCGCAGCCCAAAACGGCTATGCACCTGGCGGCTTCGGCTGGCTGGACGCCGGAAGTGACTGCTCCGCCACAATCGATGCGGGTACCGCCATCGTCGGCAGCAAGCCTGGAATTTCCTTGCCACACGTTTGCGACACCATGCCGTCAACCATCAAGGGCACCACAGTCCTGGTTCCCGTCTTTTCATCAGCTGTCTCGCTCAACAACGGCAACAACACCAAATACACGATCGTAGGCTTCCTGGCCTTCAAGGTCACCGGCTACAAGTTCAGCGGCAGCGTCCAGGACCTCGACCCGCTAGCGCCATCCTGCAGTGGAAACTGCCGTGCCGTCCAGGGGTACTTCACTCGCTTTGTGTCCCTCGCCGAGGGGTTGTCTTCGAGCACCATTCCCAACTACGGCGGCTCCGAGGTGTTCCTCAAGAACTAACCGTGCGGGACTTTCCCGCTAATCGAACAAACCCACATTGCAAAGGAGTACCCACCGTGAAATCTCGCCTACTGGGAGGCATTGCAGCACTGGTGCTGGCAATCATAGGAACTGCCCTGTTGGTCGTCTATGTCCAGGGCGCCGATGCTAGAGCTGCGCAGGGGCTCAACCCCGTGAAAGTTCTCGTCGTCAAGGAGGCCATCCCTGCCGGCACCAAGGTTGAAGACTTGGGCGGCAAGGTTAAGGTCGAAGAGCTTCCGCAGTCTGCCGTACCGGCAGCTGCACTCGAAAGCCTGGATGGCCAGGCGGGACGTGTTACCGCCTCCGCCCTGCAAACCGGCGAACAGCTGCTTGCAGCAAAGCTGGTGGACCCGAAGGAACTGGTACCGGGCACCGTGCCGGTGCCGGATGGCCTGCAGGAGGTTACTTTCCTCCTGGCCCCGGAGCGGATTTTGGGAGGCCGACTGGAAGCTGGAGACGTGGTCACTGTCTACAGCTCATTCAAGAGTGACGACAACATGCCCGCCGATGCCAACGTCCCAGCCGAAGTGAAGGGCTGGAAGCAGTCCACCGGGCTGCTGTTCCACGACGTGCTGGTCACTGCCGTCCAAAAAGCCGCACCCGATGACAGCAAGAACTCGTCCAACTCCTCTGGTGATTCAACGGTGGCCATGCCGAATGGTTCGGCCTTCGTAACGGTGGCCAGGAGCGACGCCGACGCCGCAAAGATGGTCTTCGGGGCAGAGTACGGCACGCTGTGGCTCTCGAAGCAGACCGACAAGAGCACCAAGACGCAGCCTCCCGTGACGACCTTTGGCGGACTGTACCGGTGAGCCGCTTCGTAGCCATAACCGGGGTGCGGGACTTCGAGTCCCGTGTGCGGGAGGCGGTATCGACTGCCCTCCACGGGGACCTGGAAACACTCAGCCCGGCCATTCTGTCGGGCGGACCGGAGGACGTATTCCGGCAGCTCACAGGGGCACCGCCTGAAGTTCTCATCCTGGGGCCGGGCGTCAGCGAAGAAGACGCGCTGAAACTGGCCACCGTCTTTGACCTCCAGTATCCGGAGATCAGCCTGCTTCTGGTTGCGGAGCCCTCCCCTGAGCTGGTGCTCCGTGCCATGCACTCAGGTATCCGGGACGTGTTAAAACCAGATATCGAGGTGAACGACCTGCGGGTGCTGCTCGAACGGGCCTGCCTGGCATCTGCCAGCCGGCGGCGGGGAATGTCGTTGCCCACGGACCCGGGGCAGGAACGGGGCCGGGTCATCGCCGTCATGTCGCCGAAGGGCGGAGTTGGCAAGACGACAGTCGCCACCAACCTCGCGGTGGGATTGGGCAAAGTAGCGCCGATGAGCGTCGTCCTTGTCGATCTGGACCTCCAGTTCGGAGATGTTGCATCCGGTTTGTTGCTCGAGCCGGAGCACTCGATCACCGATGCCGTTCATGGGATTGCCTCCCAGGACTCCATGGTTCTCAAGGCATTCCTGACCGTGCACCCCGCCGGAATTTACGCGCTCTGCGCTCCCCGGACTCCAGCCGAAGCCGATTACATCACCGGCGAGCACGTGGGCCGGCTGCTCGAGCAACTGGCCAGTGAATTCAAATATGTCGTGGTGGATACCGCGCCGGGCCTGGGCGAGCACGTACTCGCCACGTTGGAACAGGCCACCGACGGGGTGTGGGTCTGCGGGATGGACGTTCCAAGTGTCCGTGGGTTGCGAAAGTGCTTTGGAGTACTGAAGGAACTGCAACTGATGCCCCAGGGACGGCACACCATCCTTAACTTCGCGGATCGCAAAAGCGGACTGTCCGTCCAGGATGTGGAAGCCACCGTTGGCGTCCCTGTTGACGCTGTTATCCCGCGGTCCCGGACGCTCCCGTTTTCAACGAACCGCGGCATACCGGTCCTCCAAGCGACCACCAGGGATGCCGCGGCCAAAGGGCTGAAGAAGCTCGTAGATCGGTTTGATCCCGAGTGGGTATCCTCCCCACGCACCAAGCTGCACCGAAGGGTGGTTGTGTCATGAAACTCTCAGATAGGCTCGCTGGCTCTCAAGGCAATTCCGACGGGCCAAACGCCACACCGCCCAACGGCCGTACGCTGTCTGAAATGTCGAAGACAGGCACCCAACCTGAGAGCACATCCTTTCCCCCGGCTGGCGCCCCGGTTCCAGGTTCGCCGCTGGGTGGCAACCTCACAGCACCGCCTATCGATGCGCTTGCCGGGCTCAAACAAAGGGCTGCCCTGGCACTTTTTGATCGTCTCGGCACGCGCTTCGGGGACACGTCGTCGTCGGACGAGGAATTGCGGACCATAGCCGTCGATGAACTCTCGGCAGTCATCGACGACGAACAGGTGCCACTTTCGCCCGAAGAACGCCGCAGGCTCATTCGCGAAATTGCAGACGAAGTGATGGGGTACGGTCCCCTGCAGAAGCTGCTCGAAGACCCGTCCGTGACGGAAATTATGGTCAACAAGTACGACCAGATCTACATCGAGCGCGGCGGCCACTTGAGCCTGACCGGATCGCAGTTCAGCTCAGACGACCACCTCCGAAAAGTGATAGAGCGCATCGTTTCCAGGGTGGGCCGGCGCATCGACGAATCGTCGCCGCTGGTCGACGCCCGGCTTGAGGACGGTTCCCGCGTCAACGCGATCATTCCTCCGCTGGCGGTCAACGGGCCTTCGCTGACCATCAGGAAGTTCAGCCACGTACCCCTCACAGTCCGGAACCTCATCGACTGGGGCTCCTTGACCCCGGAGATGGCTGAATTGCTCAGCGCATGTGTCCAAGCCAGGTTGAACATCATAGTGTCCGGTGGAACGGGTACAGGCAAAACTACCCTGCTCAATGTGCTGTCGTCCTTCATCCCCGAAGACGACCGAATCGTCACCATTGAGGACGCGGTGGAACTGCAGTTGCAGCAGGAGCACGTTGTTCGCCTGGAAAGCCGCCCTCCGAATATCGAGGGAAAAGGTGCTGTTGGAATCCGGGAACTTGTACGTAACTCCCTTCGCATGCGTCCCGACCGCATCATCGTAGGCGAGGTCCGGGGCGGCGAGTCACTGGACATGCTGCAGGCCATGAACACAGGCCACGACGGATCGCTCTCCACGGTCCACGCAAATTCTCCCCGGGACGCAATCGCCCGTTTGGAGACTCTTGTGCTGATGGCCGGCATGGATCTGCCCCTGAGGGCTATCCGCGAACAGGTTTCGTCGGCAGTCGACCTCATCATCCAGGTCACTCGCCTGCGCGATGGCAGCCGCAGGGTCACGCACGTCACGGAAGTCCAAGGAATGGAAGGTGACATCGTCACCCTTCAGGACGCGTTCCTCTTCGACTACTCAGCCGGAGTTGACCAGCACGGGAGATTCCTGGGCAAACCAATCCCTACGGGCATTCGCCCCAGGTTCCTTGACCGGTTCTCAGAGCTCGGCATTGGTGTCTCACCAGCAGTATTCGGGGCTGCAGTTCCGGCCGGCAGGAGGTAGGCCGATGGACTCGCCCTTGGTTTTCGCCGGTGCCATCACTCTGTGCTTCGGCGCCCTGCTAGTCCTGGTGATAGTTGTTCTCAGGCCTCGATACGCCGCTATTCCAATCCAACGCCGGAGGCCAGACGGGCAGCCGGACCCGTCCACGCTGTCAAGATTTTCGGAATCAGCGGCCGACGCGATGGGTGGCCTGATAGGGAAATCAGGCGGCCCCTACAGCCGCGAGCTTCTGTACAACGCCGGCGTGAAAATGACGCCTGCAGAATTCAGCGCCTTCGTGGCCGCGGCCACCGTAGCTGTTGGCCTGCTGTCCAGCCTCGCCACTAACCTGGGATTCGGAATCCTACTGGCACTGGCGACGCCGTTCGTGGCCAGGTTGGTGCTCACAGTTCGAAGGGACAAGCGCCGGAGTAAGTTCGATGCGCAACTGATAGGCACCATTCAAATGCTGATCGGCGGGTTGCGTGCCGGCCACAGCGTGATGCGGGCGATCGAAGCCGCAGCGAACGAGTCGGAGGCGCCCACATCAGAGGAACTGACCAGGATCGTCAACGAGACGCGAATCGGCAAGGATGCCCGGGAGGCAATCGATGACTCCGCCAACCGGATGGACAGCGAAGACTTCCGGTGGATTGGGCAGGCTATCCAGATCAATCGCGAAGTCGGCGGAGACCTTGCGGAGGTCCTGGACCAAGTCGCTGGAACGATACGTGAGCGTAGCGAAATAAAAGGCCACGTGCGGTCACTCAGCGCGGAAGGAAAGATGTCCGCTTACATCCTCATGGCGTTGCCCGTTGGGGTCGCATTCTTCGTCGGAATGGTCAACCCGGGCTACCTGGACGTCTTTGTCCAGAAACCGATCGGCTGGTTCCTGCTGGGCCTCAGTGCACTGATGTTCATCATCGGCGGCTTCTGGATGAGCCGCATTGTCAAGATCAAGTTCTAAGGATCGAACATGACTCCAATCGCTTGGTTGATTATCGCCACGGTTATCCTTCCCCTCACCTATTTCGTGTGGTCATGGGCCACCCTGGACCGCAAAGGGGCCCTCGCCATCCGGGGAAACCTTGCTCGCGGCTTCACCGTTGGAGGTCGCGAAGCCGGGCAGCAGGCTCCGCTTCTCCTGGGAATATCAAAACGACTTACGCCGGGCACTTACGAGGCCAAACTGGATCACTGGCTTTCATTGGCCGGACGCCCGGCGTCCATGCCGCTCGATAAGTTGATCGTCTCTAAACCGTTGCTATCCCTTGCAGGTGCGCTCGCAGGGATCGTCGTACTATCCAACTCGTTTACTTCAATGAACATTGCGGTGGCGATTTTCATGACCGTCTTCTTCTATTTTGTCCCGGACCTGCTGGTCTACAACAAGGCGATTAAGCGGCAGGAAGAGATCGAGCTGGAACTGCCCAACACCCTGGACCAAATGCTGATCTCTGTGGAAGCTGGGCTTGGCTTCGAATCGGCAATGGCCCGGGTAGGCTCCTATGGCGGAGGACCGCTGGCCCAGGAACTCGTGCGCACCTTGCAGGATATCCAAGTTGGCCGACCCCGGCACGAAGCCTACGAAGCAATGTCGGCAAGGACTTCAGTGCCGGACTTGAAGGGCTTCGTCAGGGCCGTCGTGCAGGCTGATAAATATGGAATCGGCATCGCCAAAGTCCTCCGTGCACAAGCCAAAGATGCTCGCGTAAAACGGCGCCAACGTGCAGAAGAAAAAGCGATGAAGCTCCCGGTAAAGGTCCTGTTTCCCCTGATCTTCTTCATCTTTCCGGTGCTGTTCATCGTTCTGCTGGGACCCGCCGCCATCAACATTATCGAAGCCTTTAGCCGTGTTTGAAAGAACCATATAACGCGCCTACAGACGCCATTAGACCGGACCCCCTCGGCACCCAGAACCGAGGGGGTCCTTTTTTGTGTTTCGGTGTCCCTGCTTCCCCACCGGCAAACCAGTAATAGCCAAGCAAAAGCGCAGGACGCAGCCAAAAGGTAAAGGCTTTGCGCAGGATGTTGCAAGATCCGGTCAGGACGGCAAGTCCCGTTGCTAACTTCGATTCAGTGCTGGTGCAGGGCCAGCCAATCCGTCTCGCTCAGGAGTCAAAATGCTTTCTCTTTACACGAATCTCTCTGTCCGCCTTCGCAGTGAAAAGGGCGCGACCGCTGTCGAATACGGCATCATGGTCGCGCTTATCGCCGTTGTGATTATCGCTGCCGTTACGATGCTGGGCGGGACACTGAGCACCATGTTTGATCAGGTGAAGTGCCAGGTCGGCGGCGGCCATTGGACGGCTGTCGCCCAGACCGCTACAACGGCCGCAGGCGGGACCTGCGCTCCGTAATCAGTCCAACACAACGTGACAATGGCGGCGGTAAAACCGTCGCCATTGTGTCTTTTTCATCACCGGCGTACTTGCGAAAGGCACTTTCATGTTTCGTGAATCCGAACGCGGCGCAGCTGCTGTGGAGTTCGCGATAGTGGTGCCGGTCCTCGTGTCGCTATTGCTGGGCATCATGGAATTCAGCCGCGCCTACAACGCCCAGGCCTCGCTTTCAGCAGCGGCTCGCGAGGCCGTCCGTGTCATGGCAATGGCCGATCGAACGGCTACGGCCCAAGCAGCTGCAAAGATCAATGCCACAACGGCAGCCAAAAACACGGCTGTTTCATTGCAGCCCGGCTTGCAGGACAGCGCTGTTCAATTTGGCACACCATGCCCATCAACGATCGCCACCGGGACAAGCCCGCAAACCACGGTGACGATCACCTACAGCCTGTCGACGCTAACGGGGATTGCCGGGCCGTTCACCATGACCGCCAAAGGAGCGATGCTGTGCGGCGGCTGATTCGGCGGAATCCCATGGACAGGCCCGAACACGGAGCTGTCAGCGTAATCGTCGCCATCATACTCGTCGTGCTCCTCGGCTTCGCGGCCATGGCGGTAGATGTCAGCATGATGTACTCGGAACGCACCCAACTGCGGAACGGGGCAGATGCAGCCGCTCTAGCGATTGCCCAAAGCTGTGCCAAAAGTTCCAGTGATGCCAACTGCTCGACTTCCGCGCCCTTGGCGTCCAATCTCGCCAACTCGAACGCCAACGACGGCATCAGCAACATCAAATCCATAGTCTTCGGATCGCCAAGCGGTCCGGTGACAGTGACCGTTGGTGCCCAAGAATCGGGCCACGCACCCAACCAGGTTTCGTTATTCTTCGCCAGGATTCTTGGGATAACTACGGCTGAAGTCAATGCCAGCTCGAAAGCGGCATGGGGGACGCCATCCAAGGGCCCGGCCATCCTTCCCCTCGCCATTGCGTACTGCAAGCTGGACATCCCCACTGGCGGAACGACCGGAAATGTGCAGGTGCTCGATCAGTCGACGCCGGCGTGCAATAACAAGCTTCCCGGCGGGTTCGGCTGGATCACAACCACGGGGACAAAGTGCTCAGTCACAATGACAGCGGGCCAATCGAACGATTCCGGCATTTGGTTCGACAGTGACCCAGGTGCAAGCCCCCCCACCATCTGCACCACTACCGATTTCGACCAGATCAAAGACCAGACCGTACTCCTGCCACTGTTTGATGTGGCGACAGGCACTGGTACCGCTGTCAAGTATTACGTGAAGGGTTTTGCCGCCTTCCACGTAACCGGCTATCACTTTTCGAATTTCAACTGGTCCACCGGCGGCAACATCCAAAACAAGACGATCCGTGGCTACTTCGTAAAGTTTGTTTCTCTCGCCCAAGCCTTTGAACTCGGCAACGTCCCGAACTACGGGGCTTCAATCGTCCGCCTCACCCCATAGCCAATAGCAAGACCCAGGAGCAGTCAGTGAAGTCACGCATGTTGGCCGGTGTATCAGCAGTAGCGCTGGCCATCGTCGGAGCGGTCCTCATCGTCACCTACGCCCAAGGTGCGGACCAGCGCGCCATGAAGGACATGGACCCTACCGGGGTACTCGTGGTGACCAAGGCCGTACCGGCCGGCTCCTCCCTCGACATCGTGCAGGCGTCGGTTGCCGTTCAGCAGGTTCCGGCAACGGCCGTTTCAAAGTCTGCTCTCAAAAACCTGGACGACTCAGCCGGCAAGGTCGCCGCTGTAGACCTCGTCCCGGGCGAACAACTCCTCGCTGAGCGGCTGGTCGCCCCACAGGACGCCAAATCCAGCGGTGCCGTCAAAGTGCCCACCGGCATGCAGGAGGTCACCTTCGAACTCGAAGCGAAGCGCGTTGTGGGCGGCAGGATTGAAGCAGGCGATCACATCGGCATCGGATTCAGCTTTGGCGGCGGAGCGGACAAAACAAAGCCGGGAGAAGCAACCACCCAGCTCACCCTCCGCAAGGTCCTGGTCACCGCCGTCCAGCGGGCAGCACAGGCAACACCAAGCGCGAAACCCACGGACGGCACCAATCCCCAGGACACAACGCTTCCGCAGGGATCATTCATGGTCACCGTTGCCGTGAGCGACATCGACGCGACCAAGATCATCTACTCCTCAAACAATGGCGATCTCTGGCTCACCAAGGAACCCCTCGACGCGCAGGACAACGGCGGCTTCATCGCCAGGAAGGACACGGTGTACAAGTGAGCCGCTTCGTCCTCCTCTCCCCCAACGGCGACTTCGACCAGAAGCTGCGTGCCGCAGTCGCCAACGGCCTGCGCGGCTCCGTCCAGACACTCTCAAGCGAGGTCCTCCCCGCCGGCCCTGCGGAGCTGTTCGCCCTCCTCAACCAGGAGCAGCCGGAGGTCCTGATCGTCGGCCCGGACGTCCCCTACGAAGAAGCACTCCGGTTCGCCAAGGTCTTCGACGTGCAGCTGCCCGGCCTCAGCCTGGTCCTGGTCAGCGACGTCGACCCCGCGGGATTGCTGCACGCCATGCGCGCCGGTATCCGGGACATCCTCAGTCCGCAGGCGGACGCGGCCGAAATCAGAGTGCTGCTCGAGCGGGCCTGCCAATCATTTGCCACCCGGCACCGCGGCCCCGAGGCGCAGCAGCCCGGAAACGGCAAAGGCCTGGTCATCGGCGTCTTCTCCCCCAAGGGCGGCGTCGGCAAAACCACCCTGGCCACCAACATCGCCATCGGCCTGGGCCACATCGCGCCCATGAGCGTGGTCATCGTGGACCTTGACCTGCAGTTCGGCGACGTCGCCTCCGGCCTCTACCTCAACCCCGAACACACCGTCACGGACGCCGTCACCCCCGCCGCCGCCCAGGACTCCCTGGTCCTCAAGGCGTTCCTCACCGTCCACCCGGCCGGCATCTACGCCCTGTGCGCCCCGCCCAACCCGGTGGACGCGGACCACATCACCCCGGACCAGGTCGGTCACCTGCTGGAACAGCTCGCCCAGGAATTCCAGTACGTGGTCATCGACACCGCCCCCGGCATGCCGGAAATCGGCCTCGCCGCCATGGAACAATGCACGGACGTTGTCTGGGTCAGCGCCATGGACATCCCCAGCCTGCGCGGCCTGCGCTCCGGCCTGGAGGTGCTCCGCCAACTGGAGATCATGCCCGAATCCCGGCACGTGGTCCTTAACATGGCCGACGCCAAGGCAGGCCTGAACGTCCGGGACGTCGAATCCACCATCGGCGCCCCGGTGGACGTCAGCGTCCCCCGTTCCCGCGCCGTGGCGCTGTCCACCAACCGCGGCATCCCCGTCCTCCAGGACTCCAAGAAGGACCCGGCCGTCAAAAGCCTCCGCCAGCTGGTCCAGCGCTTCAACCCGGCTTGGCGGACCCAGGCGCAGCGGAAGCTTCACCGAAGGGTGGTTATCTGATGAAACTCTCAGAACGCATCAACGCGGTCCAGAGCCGCAACGAGGCATCTACCCATGCACCGGGTACCGGCACCGCCCTTCTTGACGCGCCGCGTCCGGCGCCCGTGCCACTGCCGTCCCCGGTGGAAAGCCCGGACAGGATCCTTCCGGCGCGTACCGCCGTCGCGCATCCAACGCACGACGACGCCGCTCAACAGGTGCCCCCCGCACCCAGGATAGACGTCTTCGCAGCCATGAAGGACAGGGCGGCAACCGCCCTGTTCGAACGCATGGGAGCGCGCTTCAACGATGCCGCCGTCACCGAGCAGGAACTCCGGAGTACCGCTAAAAAGGAACTCACCCGCATCATCGACGCCGAGCAGGTGCCGTTGACGCCGGAAGAACGCACCCGCCTGGTCCAGGATGTTGCCGACGACGTGCTGGGCTACGGCCCCCTCCAGCGCCTGCTGGACGACCCCGCCGTCACGGAAATCATGGTCAACCGGATGGACCAGATCTACGTCGAACGCAAAGGCAAACTGACCCTCTCCGAGTCCCGCTTCAGCTCCGAGGAACACCTGCGCAAGGTCATCGAACGCATCGTGTCCAAAGTGGGCCGCCGCATCGACGAATCCTCCCCTCTGGTGGATGCCCGCCTGGAGGACGGCTCCCGTGTCAACGCCGTCATTCCGCCGTTGGCGGTGGGCGGTTCCTCACTGACTATCCGGAAGTTCTCCAAGACCCCATTGACAGTCCGCAACCTCATTGACTTTGGCACCCTGACTCCGGAAATGGCCGAACTGCTGAACGCATGCGTCAAGGCCAAACTGAACATCATAGTTTCCGGTGGTACAGGCACGGGCAAAACCACCCTCCTCAACGTGCTGTCCTCCTTCCTCCCGCAGGACGAACGCATTGTCACCATCGAGGATGCCGTGGAACTGCAGATCCAGCAGGACCACGTGGTGAGGCTGGAAAGCCGTCCGCCCAACACGGAAGGCAAGGGCGAGGTGACCATCCGTGAGCTCCTCCGGAACTCCCTCCGTATGCGTCCGGACCGGATCGTGGTGGGCGAGGTCCGCGGCGGCGAATCACTGGACATGTTGCAGGCCATGAACACCGGCCACGACGGCTCCCTGTCGACGGTGCACTCCAACTCCCCCCGCGACGCCGTGGCCCGCCTCGAAACCCTGGTCCTGATGGCCGGCATGGACCTGCCGCTGCGGGCCATCCGTGAACAGATCGCCTCCGCGGTGAACCTGATCGTCCAAATCTCCCGGCTCCGCGACGGCTCCCGCCGCATCACCCACGTCACGGAGGTCCAGGGGATGGAAGGCGACATAGTCACCCTCCAGGACGCCTTCGTCTTCGACTACTCCGCCGGCGTTGACGCGCACGGCCGATTCCTGGGCAAGCCGGTCGCCACCGGCATCCGGCCCCGGTTCATCGACAGGTTTGAGGACCTTGGCATCCACGTGTCCCCGGCAGTCTTTGCCGGACCGCTCACCCCGGGCGCGAAGTAGGGCCGCCGCCATGGTCATCGGCATCGGCATCGGAGCCATCATCCTCCTGGCATCCATCTGCCTGCTCGGCGTGGCCGTCCTCCTGCCAAGCGCCCCCACGGTGCCGCTGGACCGCCGTCGTCCCTTCGAACCCGAGCCGCCGTCCTCCTTGACGCGCCTGGCCCTCTCAGGGGTCAAGTCCTTCGAACGTCTGCTCGCTGGCCGGAACGTCAAGCTCTTCTCCCGTGCGGAGCTGGAGAACGCGGGGCTGCGCCTCAGCCAAGCGGAGTTCTTCCTGCTGGTGGGAATCGGCGCCTGCGTGGGCATGCTCGTTGGCATTGTTACCGTCGGACCCCTAATGGGGCTGCTCCTTGCCCTGATGGCACCGTTCGTCGGCAAGATCGTCCTCGGGTTCCTGGCCTGCAAGCGCCGTGCCGCTTTCGACAGCCAGCTCGGCGATACCCTGCAACTGCTCTCCGGCGGCCTGCGGGCCGGTCACAGCATCCTGCGCGCCATTGACGCCGCAGCCACTGAGTCACAGAAACCGACGTCGGAAGAGATGCGGCGAGTGATCACCGAGACCAGCCTGGGCCGCGACCTGCTGGCCGCCCTCAATGACACTGCGCAACGGATGAAGAACGAGGACTTCGTATGGATCTCGCAGGCCATCCAGATCAACCGGGAGGTGGGTGGCAACCTCGCTGAGGTGCTGGACCAGGTGGGCGAGACCATCCGCGAACGGGCGGAAATCAAGGGCCACATCAAGGCATTGGCAGCGGAGGGAAAGTTTTCCGCCTACATCCTCATCGCCATGCCGTTCGGCATCGTGGCCATGCTGCTGGCCGTCAGCCCCAACTATATGAATGCGATGTTCACCCACCCGCTGGGCTGGGTGATGATCGGTGCCTCCTTTGTCCTGATGACCATCGGCGCGCTGTGGATGCGCAAGATCATCGACCTGAAGTTCTGAGGACACCATGAACCTGATCATCTTGCTCTCAGTCCTGTTGGTCTGCCTGCCCCTGGCGGCATTGGCCTGGTCCGTCCTGACCGTTGACAAGCAGGGCCGGATCGCCGCCGCCGAACTGCTCTCGCGCGGGGCGCCGCCCGTTACCGCCGCACCCACCGGGGCGGCACCGGGACTTCTCGAAGCGTTGGGCAGGCGCCTGACTCCCCCGGCCTACGTCGCCTTCCTTGACCGCCTGCTGTCACTTGCCGGCCGGCCCGCTTCCATGCCGCTGGGCAAGGTGCTGGGGTCCAAGCTCGGCCTTGGCCTGGCAGGCGCGGCCGTTGGCCTCTATCTGACCTCCATCGGCAGCTCACCGATTATGAAACTGGCGGGACTCTTCGTCCTCTTCCTCGGCTACTTCATCCCGGACCTCCTGCTGTACAGCAAGGGCCAGGAACGGCAGAAGGCCATGCAGCTGGAACTGGCCAACACCCTGGACCAGATGCTCATTTCGGTGGAAGCGGGGCTGGGCTTCGAAGGCGCCATGGCACGGGCCGGCGAGAACGGCAAAGGCCCGCTGGCCGAGGAACTGGTCCGCACCCTGCAGGACATGCAGGTGGGGCGCAGCCGCCGGGAGTCCTACATTGCCCTGGCCGAGAGGACCAGCATTCCTGAACTGCGCAGCTTCGTGCAGGCCGTGGTGCAGGCCGACACCTACGGCATCGCCATCAGCCGGGTACTGCGTGTCCAGGCCAAGGTAATGCGCGTCAAGCGGCGCCAGCGGGCCGAGGAGAAAGCCATGAAACTACCGGTTATGATCCTTTTCCCGCTGTTGTTCTTTATTTTTCCGGTCCTCTTTATTGCCATTTTGGGACCGGCGGTTATCAATGCCATCGCCACCTTTACCGGCCAGTAGGGTAGCTCAGCGTGGCGGCAAGGTTGCCTCAAGGTTTACACAGAATCATCCTAAATAGGTCACCGAAGGATTTCCAGGAAGTAGCCTTGAACAATGCACAACCCCGATCCCGGTTCCGGCGGAAACAGCCCCGCTGCGGACTTCCCGCTGGCCGGGGTCGAGCCGCCATCCATTCCGGCCGCCGGTGCGGCCCATTCACTGAAGGCGGCCGCTCTCTTGCCCTTGATTGATGCAACCGTGCTGGATGAACTCGACGACGAACTCGCAGGGTCCGGACTGGCCCGGCAATTCGCCCGGGACTACGCCGCCATGTGGGACACGCGCCTGGCCCGGCTGGGAACAGCGGTGGACAGCGAGGACGAGGCCTCAGCCTTGGACGCGGTGATCAGCCTCAAAATCAGTTCCGCCATGGTGGGCGGTATCCGGCTGGCCAAGCTTGCCGAAGTCCTCGAAGCCCTGATCCGGGACGGCGATTTCGTTCAGGGGCAGGCGATGATGGCCGGCGTCGCCCAGGATGGAGCGCAGACTGTGTCCGAGCTGCAGTCAACCTTCATCCTGGAACAGAACTAGCCGATCGGTCACGCGTCTTCGGAGCGCCGCGGCGCCAGCCGGTAACCCACCCCGCGGACTGTCTGCAGCCAGCGCGGCGAGATCTGGTCCTCCTTGAGCTTGCGCCGCAGGTTTCCTACATGGACTTCGACGGCGCGCTCGTCAGCTTCGCTGATGTACGTGTCGTGGTCGTAGAACTCACCCCGGACAGCCCGCACCAGGTCAGCCCTGGTGCATACGGCGCCTCCGCCTTTCAGCAGCACATGGAGCAGGTCGAATTCGCTGCGCGTGAGGCCCAACGGCTCACCTTTGATTTCCACCGTGCGCGTCCGGTGGTTCAACCGGAGCCCGTTGTGCTGCAGGACTCCCGGCTCGGGCTGGCCGGCGGGAGGAGCCGGGACGTGTCCCCAAGCCGTGGGCGATGGCCCGAACCCATCCGCCTCCGGGCGGGGCCTCCGCATCATGGCCGCCACCCGGGCGCGGAGCTCCCTTGGCCTGAACGGCTTGGCGATGTAGTCATCCGCCCCCGCGTTCAACGCCGACAATAGGTCCGGCTCCTCGGTACGGCCTGTCAGCATCACCACATAGGCATTGCTGAAAGTCCGGATCCGCCGCAGGACCTCGAACCCGTCAATGTCCGGGAGCCCGATATCGAGCGTCACAACGTTGGCCTGCTTGCTGCGGACCACCTCAACCCCGGACCGCCCATCATCAGCTGTATGCACTTCGAAACCCGCCTGGGTCAAAACACCTTCAAGGAGGTTCCGTACATCGGCGTCATCTTCGATGACCACAGCTACACCAAGATCGTCCATTGCTATCCCTGCGCCAGGCGGAAATGGCCCCCCATTGGCCCAGCGCCAATGCCATACCCGCTCCAACCATTTATACGCTACTAGTAAGCCCGGCTGATGACATCAACAAACCGTCCTAAAAATTGAAAAGTCAATTATTATGACAGGACGTGTGCATTATGGGCGGGAATGGGTACGTGCCGAAGTAGCAGGACCAATTGAATGGGCCCCCGGGCCACCGTGCTTTCCCAATGTAAAGGGGTACAAGTCACAAACATGGCTGAGCCGTTGTTCCACCGGGGACCGGGACGCATCTTCCGCCGGTTGGGAACCCGCGTGCAAGTGGCGTTATGCCAGCTTCCCATCACGCTCATTGTGGCCATCATTGCGTTGGCCACCCCGTACGCCTGGCCCTCGCTCACGCACAGCCCCATGTACCAGGCAGGGATTGCTTTGCACGGAATCCTGTTCCTTGCCTGTTTCCTGATCCCTTGGGAGCGGCTGGCGCACCGGGCCTACCTGTTGATCCCCGTGCTGGACTTCGCAGCCATTGGCTTACTGCGCAACGGCGCAGCGCCGCTGTTGCCGGGCCTGGCAGTACTTGTTGTCTTCCCGGTCATCTGGCTTTCCGCGTCCGGCATGCTGTCCCGGAGCAGTTTGGTCCTGAGTTTTATGGGCCCTTTCTTGATCATGGTTCCTCCGACGGCCGCCCACTTGCCCGCCATCATGGCCTCGGACCTCACCACCGTGGTCCTCTTCCCCCTCATGATGCTCGCCGTTTCCCTGGCCATCCGCTTCGCAAGCGTGAACCTGCGGCTGCAGCAGCGTGAACTCGCCGAGAAGGACCGGGAACTCCGTGAGCTGCTAAGCGAAAGCCGGGAACGGGAGAAACTGCTCGAAACCGTCCTGGACGCCACCGACGTCGGGATTGCCGCCGTCGACCGCTCAGGCCACTTCCTGGTTTCCAACAGCCGCCAACGCAACTTCCGCCGGGTCACGGGCGCCGACGAAGAAGTCCCCGGCCAAGGGCACCAGCTTATTTATGGCCAGGACCGGCGCACCCTGCTGCCCCCGGACCGGCGGCCCATCAGCCGGGCGATGGCCGGGGAGTCATTCGCCGACTATCTGGTCTGGGCGGGAGAGGGCCTGGAGCAGCGGGCCGTGTCCACTGCCGCACGTCCGCTTCTCAGCGAGGATGGCCGCCTCACCGGGGCCGTGGTGGTGTACAGCGATGTGACCGGGTGGGTGGAGTCCCTGGCCGCGAACCAGGACCTGGTCTCCAACGTGTCGCATGAATTCAAGAACCCGCTCAACTCAATCCTCGGCAACGTGGACCTGGTTCTTGACGACGTCGCCGACCTCCCCCCGCACGTGGCCAAGCGGCTGTTGGTGGTGCAGCGCAATGCCGAGCGGATGCTCGACCTCGTGGCGGACCTGTCGGCCTCGGCGTCCACTGCGTTGAACGTCCACCCGAAACGGACCGACCTCGCCAGCCTGGTGGAGACCAGCCTCAGCTCCGCCCAGGCATCGGCGCAGCGGTCCCGCGTGGAGATCGCCACCGACGTCCCGTCGCCGCTCTGGGCCTACGCCGATCCCCTCCGGATCGGGCAGGTGCTGGACAACCTGGTGTCCAACGCGATCAAGTACTCGCCCGACGGCGGCAAGGTCAGCATCAGCGCGGAAACAGACAAGCAATGGGTCAGGCTCAGCGTCAAAGACACCGGAATGGGGATGTCAGCGGAAGACGCTGCCAGGGTGTTCAACAGGTTCTTTCGCGCCGACTCCGCACAAAGGGCAGCGATCCCGGGGGCGGGGCTGGGCTTGTCCATCACCCGGATGATCGTCGAGCGGCATGGCGGTTCCATCGCGTGCGAGAGCGGTGAAGGCCAAGGCAGCATTTTCACGGTGACGCTGCCGGCGGAGGGCCCGCCGCCCTCGTTCTAGTACTCACGCAGGGCCCGCGTCTGTTCGGCCCGGGCCAGCAGGTCGTCGTCCGACGGGTAGGCCACTTCCTCCAGCACCAGGGGGTGCGGAGCGGCCAGGACGGACTTGGCGTCCCGTTTCTGCAGGAGCAGCCGCTCGTGCAGCCATCCCGGTTCCACAACGCCTTCACCCACATACAGCGCCGAGCCCACCAGGGCCCGGACCATGTTGTGGCAGAACGCATCGGCCTGCACGGTGGCCACGATGACGCCGTCGTCTCCACGGGTGAACTCGAAGCGCTGAAGCTCCCTGATGGTGGTGGCACCTTCGCGCGGCTTACAGAACGACAGGAAGTTTTGCAGGCCCAGCAACTGCGATGCACCCTGGTTGAGCAGGTCCACGTCCAGCGGATTCTTGTGCCACAGCGTGAAGTACCGTGCGAGCGGGTCCCAGAGGGCCGGTCCGTCCGCGATCCGGTAGCTATAGCGGCGCCAGAGGGCCGAGAAGCGGGCGTCGAAGCCCACCGGGGCCAGGGCGATGTCATGGACTTCGACGGCGCCGTGAAGGTCGCCAAGGGCACGGTTCAGCGCGCCACGGAGCCGGCGCAGCATGGCGACGGCGGGATCGAGTTCGTGACCGCGCGGCAGTGCCAGCCATTCAGATTCGGTGAGGTCCAGGTGGACCACCTGGCCGCGGGCGTGCACGCCGGCGTCGGTGCGTCCGGCAACGGTGACACGGACCGCGCGGCGCACCACGAGCGCGATCGCTTCCTCGAGGACGCCTTGGACGGTCCGCCGGCCGGGCTGCAGGGCCCACCCGCTGAAGGGGCCGCCGTCGTACGAAAGATCAAGCCGGAGACGCAAAAACCCGCCGCCCCCTAAGACGGGGGCCGCGGGTTTTTGGTGGTTCACAGACCTAAGTCTATGCGAAGCAGGTCAGCGAATTACTTCGCGTCCTTCTCCTCGGCAGCCGGAGCGTCGGCAGCTTCCTCAGCGGCCGGAGCCTCTTCGGTTGCGGCTTCTTCGGCAGCAGGTGCTTCTTCGGTCACAGCAGCTTCCTCAGCGGCCGGAGCCTCTTCGGCAGCCGGAGCAGCAGCGGCAGCTTCCTTCTTGTCGGCGTCGCGCTTGGCGGCCGAGGTAGCCTCGGCTACGACAGCCTGCTTGGCGGAAACCGGCTCCAGGACCAACTCGATGACAGCCATGGGAGCGTTGTCGCCCTTGCGGTTGCCGATCTTGGTGATGCGGGTGTAGCCGCCATCGCGGTTCTCCACTGCCTGGGCGATGTCGGTGAACAGCTCGTGGACGACGCCCTTGTTGCTGATCAGGCCGAGCACGCGGCGGCGGGAAGCGAGGTCGCCACGCTTGGCGAAGGTCACCAGGCGCTCTGCGTACGGCTTCAGGCGCTTGGCCTTGGTCACCGTGGTGGTGATCCGCTTGTGCTCGAACAGGGATGCTGCCAGGTTCGCGAGCATGAGGCGCTCGTGAGCCGGGCCGCCTCCGAGGCGCGGACCCTTAGTGGGGGTAGGCATAATTGTTTCTCCTCATGTGGAAGCCGTTGGGCGGCACACCGTGGTGCTGCCCGCCGGCCAAGGTCTGGTTTAGAGTTCGTCGTCGCCGAAGGCGGCGTCGTCCTCTTCGATTGCTGCGGCGCGTGCTGCGAGGTCAAAACCGGGAGGCGAGTCCTTGAGGGACAGGCCCAGTTCAACCAGCTTTGCCTTGACCTCGTCAATGGACTTCGCACCGAAGTTGCGGATGTCCATCAGGTCAGCCTCGGAGCGGGCAACGAGTTCACCCACGGTGTGGATGCCCTCACGCTTGAGGCAGTTGTAGGAACGGACGGTGAGGTCCAGATCCTCGATCGGCAGTGCCATGTCGGCTGCCAGGGCAGCGTCGGTGGGCGACGGGCCGATCTCGATACCTTCAGCTGCGGTGTTCAGCTCACGGGCCAGACCGAACAGTTCCACCAGGGTGGTGCCTGCGGAAGCAACGGCATCGCGCGGGGCGATGGCCTGCTTGGTCTCGACGTCGACAATCAGCTTGTCGAAGTCGGTGCGCTGCTCAACACGGGTTGCTTCCACGCGGAAAGTAACCTTCAGGACCGGCGAGTAGATGGAGTCGACCGGGATACGGCCGATCTCTGCATCGCCGGACTTGTTCTGAGCTGCCGAAACGTAGCCGCGGCCGCGCTCGATGGTCAGTTCGAGTTCGAACTTGCCCTTCGAGTTCAGCGTGGCGATGTGCAGATCCGGGTTGTGGAATTCGACGCCGGCCGGCGGAGCGATGTCCGCGGCGGTGACGACTCCGGGGCCCTGCTTGCGCAGGTAAGCCACGACGGGCTCGTCGTGCTCGGAGGAAACCGACAGGCTCTTGATGTTAAGGATGATCTCGGTGACATCTTCCTTGACACCCGGAACCGTGGTGAACTCGTGCAGCACACCATCGATCCGGATGCTGGTTACGGCAGCACCGGGGATGGAGGAGAGCAGGGTACGGCGGAGGGAGTTTCCGAGGGTGTAGCCGAAGCCCGGTTCCAGCGGTTCGATGATGAAACGCGAACGGTTTTCGGAGACTACCTCTTCGGAGAGGGTGGGGCGCTGTGCAATGAGCACTTAGGTTTCCTTTCGGCGAGCATCCGCTATATGACGCAACACAGGTGGTGGAAATTCGGTCTGAAGACTTAACGCGCTGGGCTTGCCCGGGCCATCACTGGTCCGGGCAAGCTCCTGCTGCGGAAAAGAATTAGACGCGGCGGCGCTTCGGCGGGCGGCAGCCGTTGTGCGCTGCGGGGGTGACGTCCTGGATGGAGCCAACCTCGAGGCCTGCGGCCTGCAGCGAACGGATTGCGGTTTCGCGTCCGGAACCCGGTCCCTTGACGAAAACGTCTACCTTGCGCATGCCGTGCTCCTGCGCACGCTTGGCAGCGGCCTCGGCAGCCATCTGGGCAGCGAACGGGGTGGACTTGCGCGAGCCCTTGAAGCCAACCTCACCAGAGGAAGCCCAGGAGATAACAGCACCGGAGGGATCCGTGATGGAAACGATGGTGTTGTTAAAGGTGCTCTTGATGTGCGCCTGGCCAAGCGCGATATTCTTCTTGTCCTTCTTACGCGGCTTGCGAACCGCGCCACGAGTCTTCGGGGGCATTTTTTCTCCTACAGAAAGTTATTGGGGAAAGTCCGTAAATCCCGAGCGGGGATTTTAACGGGCCTTCTTCTTGCCGGCGACGGTACGCTTCGGGCCCTTGCGGGTACGTGCGTTGGTCTTCGTACGCTGACCGCGTACGGGCAGGCCCTTGCGGTGGCGCAGGCCTTCGTAGCTGCCGATTTCAACCTTGCGGCGGATATCTGCTGCTACTTCGCGGCGAAGGTCACCCTCAACCTTGTAGTTGCCTTCAATGTAGTCACGCAGCTCAACCAGCTGGGCGTCAGTCAGGTCCTTGACGCGAACGTCAGCGCTGATGCCAGTGGCAGCCAGGGTTTCGTGTGCACGGGTCTTGCCCACGCCGTAGATGTAAGTAAGCGCAATTTCCAGCCGCTTTTCGCGGGGAATGTCTACGCCAGCGAGACGAGCCATAGTGGCAGTACTCCTTGATAAACCGGAGGTCGTAGGCAGTACACCCGCACGTTCCGTACGGCCCCAGCCTCCGACCGGGGGTTAGCTGTCCGGACTCTTTCGAGCTCAATGTTCCAGATCAGCTTGTGCTGCCTTTATTTACTTGCGTGGGTTAGCAACCCAGGAATTCCCCGTGAAGGGAATTTAGCCCTGGCGCTGCTTGTGGCGCGGGTTCTCGCAGATCACCATGACCCGGCCATTACGGCGGATCACTTTGCACTTTTCGCAGATCTGCTTGACGCTCGGCTTGACCTTCATGGCGTTCCTTTGCGTGTAACAGTTGGTCAACTGGAGCGGCGTTCAGCTCGCACTGAGGCCGCCCAGCAATTTACTTGTAGCGGTAGACGATACGACCACGGGTGAGGTCGTACGGGCTCAGCTCCACCACTACGCGGTCCTCTGGGAGAATCCTGATGTAGTGCTGACGCATCTTTCCAGAGATGTGTGCCAGTACGATGTGCTTGTTGGTGAGCTCAACGCGAAACATCGCGTTAGGCAGCGCCTCAGTCACAACGCCTTCGATCTCAATGACCCCGTCCTTCTTGGCCATACCCTCCGCTAACTGTTGTTGCCGCAGTCCCGCCGGATTGCACCGGGCATGACCACGAACGTTTTTGTTGGATCGATTGTCGGATCCAGGCCCCAAAAGGGCGTGGCAGTCCAGACAACCAACAAACAACACTACCCTGTTGGCCGGTAAAAGTTAAATCGGCCATAGTAGCCTACGCAGTGGGGTACGCACCATATTCGCCGGCCGGAGTGCTCACCGCACCAGCCGCGGCCACGCCGTCCAGGATGGCCAAACGGACGACGTCGGCTGCCGCGCTTTGGAGCGTTATGAGACTGACCTGCCGGGCAGCGTCGTCCGAACGGTCAAGTGCCACGGCACCGGTTGCCAGGCAGAAAACGGTGTCCCCGTCGGCCAGGGTATGGCTCGGGTTCAACGCCCGGGCGATCCCGGCGTGCGAGGCCGAGGCAGTCCGCTTGCACTCGGCAACATCCAGTACGGCGTTGGTGGCGACGACGACGAGGGTGGTGTTTAGGGGTGGTGCTTCCGAAGCGCGCGCCCGATCGCCTCCTGCTTCCGGCTCGCCCTCCGGGCGAGCGTCCGAATCCCTCTGCGTGCTCGCTCCTTCGTCGCTTAGACGCACGCTGCCGGGTTCCGTCCACTCGCCCGATGTGCCCCATCCCCAAGGCAGTCCCAGCGCATTGACTACCGCCAGCGCCGCGACCACCACCGGTCCGTTTTTTGAGATGTTGTCCAGCGTGATCGAGGCGGTGCCGATTCCGCCTTTGAACTGTCCCCTGCCGATTGCTGCTCCAGTGCCGGCGCCGACGTTGCCTCGTTCGACGTCGTGCCCTTCCTGTTGTGCCGCTGCGGCCGCTGCGGCCGCGTAGCCCATGTCCGGCGTCGGACGTGCGGAGAAGTCGCCACCCCTGCCAAGGTCGAAGATGGCGGCCGCGGGAACAATGGGCACCACTCCCCCGGGCACGGCAAAACCGCGGCCATTCTCCTCGCACCAGGCCTGGGCACCGGCGGCCGAAGCCAGCCCGTACGCACTGCCGCCTGTCAACACCACCGCATCAACGGTGCTGACCAGGGTGGTGGGGTCGAGCGCGTCCGTTTCGTGGGTGGCCGGCCCGCCGCCCTGTACGTCCACCGACCCCACGGTGCCCGGCGGGGGCAGGACGACGGTGACGCCGGTCAGCCAGCCGTCACCGGTCCGCTGGTGGTGGCCTACCCGGATGCCCGGGACGTCTGCAATGGTTCCCATGTCCCCTATTCTCCACTTCGCGGGCAACCCCCTGCCGCAAGCCCAAACTTTGTGCGAGACTGCATCCAACACAGCGTTAACGGGCGACGAAGCCTTGGATAACAGTCCTTCGAGAAGGGCAGATGCGGGCTTCAGCCCACTGACGGTCTGGTGTAGTTAGTCCCTAGATTCAGCCAGTGCCCGCCACAAGCAGGCTCCCAACCCGGGAGAGACACGCATGACCCGTCAACTCGCCCCGCGTCCGTCCACCAAGCCCAAGCGGCCGCCAGGACCGACAGCGAAAATTCCGCACCGGCGGTGGACCGCAAGGAACCGCCGGGATTTCTTTGTTTTCCTTGCAATGGCGCTGCCCAACCTGGTGCTGATCGCCGTATTCACCTACCGTCCGCTTATCAGCAACATGTACTACTCCACGCTGGACTGGACGCTGGGCTCCCCCACCGCCACCGTGGTGGGCCTCGCCAACTACGTCACCTTCTTCAGCAGCAATGATGCCCCCAAAGTCCTGGGGACAACCGCAGTGTTCACCGTGGTGACCGTGGGCGGATCCATGCTGCTGGGCCTGTTGGTGGCGGTGGCTTTGAACGGGACGGTCCGTGGCACAACGTTTGCCCGGTCCGCCGTGTTTGCCCCTTACGTGCTCTCCGGTGTGGGCGTCGGCCTCGTCTGGCTGTTCATTTTCGACCCCGGCTATGGCGTCCTTGCCTGGCTGCTGCGGGGCATCGGCCAACAGAGCCCGCAATGGATCAACGATCCCCAGCTGTCGCTGGTCATGGTGATCCTGGTGTACGTCTGGAAGAACCTGGGCTATTGCGCAGTGGTGTACCTCGCCGGGCTCCAGTCCCTTCCGAAGGACGTCATGGAGGCGGCTTCCCTCGACGGCGCGAACGGATTCCGGCGATTCCTCAGCATCTCGCTGCCACTGCTGTCCCCCACCACATTCTTCCTCCTCATCACCACCATGTTGAGTTCGCTGCAGGCCTTCGACCTCATCCGGATCATGACGCCGCTGGGCGCCGGCACCAGCACCCTTATCTACGAGGCCTACCTCCAGGCGTTCGGCGCCTACAACCGGGCCGGATACTCGGCAGCCATTTCTGTAGTGCTGTTTGCGATCCTCCTGGTGATCACCGTGCTGCAGCTCCGCTTCGTGGAACGAAAGGTGCACTACTCGTGACATCACTATCACCGGTCAACCCGGATCCGGCCGCCCCGGCGGTTGCGTCGCCGGATCCCGAACTTAGCCCTGACCGTCCCTTCTCACGCCGAAACCTCGTTCAGACCGTTGTTGGCGGATACCTGCCGCTGCTCGTGGCCACGCTGGTGGTGTTCCTGCCCCTGCTCTGGATGGTCCTCAGCTCCTTCAAGTCGTCCGGCGAGATTGTCACCACGGACCTGAAGATCCTCCCGGAGAGCCTGAACCTGGAGAACTACCGGACCGCCATGACCACGGTCCCGTTCGGACAGTTCTTCCTGAACAGCACCATCGTCACCCTGGCCGGGGCCACCATCAAGGTACTGCTGGCGATCCTGACGGCGTACGCCCTGGTCTTTGTCCGCTTCCCGTTCCGGAACTTCATCTTCCTGTTGATCCTGGTGGCGCTCATGGTGCCGCCGCAGGTGTCCATCCTGCCCAACTTCATCCTGATCGCCGGGATCGGCGGAAAGAACACCCTGTGGGGCATCATCCTGCCGGGCCTCGGCACCGCATTCGGCACATTCCTGCTGCGCCAGCACTTCCGGACCCTGCCCGCCTCCATCCTGGAATCAGCGGAGATGGACGGCGCCGGGCATTGGCGCCGTCTGTGGCAGATCGTGGTTCCGGTCTCGGTCCCGTCGATCGCCACGGTGGCGCTGGTGACCATCGTGACCGAATGGAACGACTACATCTGGCCGCTGATTATCACGGACCGGCCAGAGACCATGACGCTCCCCGTGGGCCTTACCCTGCTGCAAAACAATGAGAGCAACGCGGCCGGCTGGGGCGTGCTCATGGCCGGCGCGGTCCTGGTCATCGTGCCCATCCTGATCATCTTCGCGGCCCTGCAGCGCTACATCGTGGCGGGCCTCACCCAAGGCAGCGTGACCGGCTAAGCTGCCGGTCGCCGTCGTACTTCCCACCTTCCACAAGGCAACAACCGAAAGGACATCTCATGGCATTGCATCTGGACCGGAGGCATTTCCTGGGCCTGGCAGGGGCCACCGCCTCCGCAGCCGCCCTGGCAGCGTGCGGCGGACCCTCAACCACCGGTGGCGGCCAGGCCACGTCCCAAGCGGCCGACATCGACTTCAGCGGAGTGAAGCCCGCGGCCAAGATCGACTTCTGGTCCAGCCACCCTGGCCAGTCCCAGGACGTGGAAAAGAGCCTGATCGACAAATTCCACGCCCAGAACCCGGACATCACGGTCAACCTGGTAACGGCCGGCGCCAACTACGAGGAAATCGCCCAGAAGTTCCAGACTGCCCAGGCGGCCAAGTCGGGGCTCCCGGGCGTCGTGGTCCTGTCCGATGTCTGGTGGTTCCGCTACTACACCAACGGCAGCATCATCCCCGTGGACAGCCTCACCAAGCAGCTGGACATGAAGATGGACGATTTCCAGCAGTCCCTGGTGGATGACTACAAATACGACGGCAAACAGTGGGCGCTCCCCTACGGCCGCTCAACGCCGCTGTTCTACTACAACAAGGATCACTTCGCCGCGGCCGGCCTGCCCGACCGCGCACCCAAGACCTGGGACGAGTTCGGTGAATGGGCACCAAAGCTCAAGGCGAGCTCCGGCGCCCAGTACGCCTACATCTACCCGGCCCTGGCCGGATACGCGGGGTGGACGCTGCAGAACATGCTGTGGGGCTGGGGCGGAGGCTGGTCCAAGGAATGGGACATCACGTGCGACTCCGCCGAATCCGTTGCGGCGCTGCAGTGGGCCCAGGATTCGATCTACAAGGACAAGTGGGCAGGCGTTTCGTCCAAGGAAGCCGCTGACGATTTCTCCGCCGGGCTGACCTCCACCACCATCTCCTCCACGGGCTCCCTGCTGGGGATCCTGAAGTCCGCCAAGTTCAATGTCGGCGTTGGCTTCCTGCCGGGAGGTCCGAAAGCGCAGTCCAACGTATGCCCCACCGGCGGCGCAGGCCTGGGCATCCCGAGCGGAATCACCAAAGAAGAACAGCTTGCTGCGGGTACGTTCCTGAAATTCGTCACGCAGCCGGAAAGCACTGCGGAGTTCTCGGCCGCCACCGGTTACATGCCCACCCGCAAGTCGGCAGACATGGCGGCTGTCCTCGCCAAGACCCCGCAAATCAAGACGGCGATGGACCAGCTGGCCGTGACCAAGGTGCAGGACAACGCCAGGGTGTTCCTGCCGGGCGCAGACCAGGAGATGGCCAAGGCTGCCGCGAAGATCCTCACCCAGCAGGGCGACGTCAAGGCCTCCATGACGGACCTGAAGAGCACCCTGCAGGGCATCTACGACCGGGACGTCAAGCCCAAGCTGAAGTCCTAACCGTTTTCGACGCGCAAAAGCCCTGGCGAACCGTATATGGGTTCGCCAGGGCTTTTCCGCGTCGCGGAGGAAAACACGCGTCGTAAGACTCTTAGCGGGTCGGACTAAGGGATGGGCACCGGGGTGACGCCGAGGGGCACCAGCTGCTCCGCGCCGCCGTCGGGCGCTGAGAGCACCCAGATGCCCTTCTCATGCACCGCAACCGAATGCTCCCACTGGCAGGACCGCTTGCCGTCGGTGGTGACCACGGTCCAGTCGTCTTCCAGTACCGCGGTGTCGATGCTGCCGCGGACCAGCATGGGTTCGATGGCAAGGCACAGGCCCGGCTTGATCTTGGGGCCGCGGTGGTTGGTGCGGTAGTTCAGCACGTCAGGTGCCATATGCATCTCGGAGCCGATGCCATGGCCCACATAGTCCTCCAGGATGCCCAAGGGCTTGCCGGGTACGGAGGAGACGTAATCGTCGATGGCGGCGCCGACATCGCCCACATGGCTGCCCGTGGCCAGTGCCGCAATGCCCCGCCACATGGCTGCCTGGGTGACGTCGGAGAGCCGCTGGTCCTCCGGGTCCACGGTTCCCACGATCACGGTCCGGGCGGAATCGGAGTGCCAGCCGTTGACTATCGCCCCGCCGTCGATGGAAATGATGTCGCCGTCCTGCAGGACACGGCTGCCCGGGATGCCGTGGACCACCTCCTCGTTGACAGAGGTGCAGATGGTGGCCGGGAAGCCGTGGTAGCCCAGGAAGTTGGACTTCGCGCCTGCTTCGTTGAGGATTGCCGCGAAGACGTCGTCCAAGTGCTTGGTGGTGACCCCCGGCACCGCGGCGGCGACGGCGGCGTCCAGCGCGCGGCTGAGCACCAGTCCGGCCTCGTGCATGGTGCGCATCTGGGCGTTGTTCTTGTATTCGATGCGGGGTTGGCCGAAGGCCATGGTGTGTCCTTTCAAATGGCTGAGGCTCCTCCCGGATTCCGGGAGGAGCCTCGATAACCGCGGCGCCTTAAGTCAGGCTGCCTGTGCGGCCTTGATGGCCTGCATCACGCGGTCGGTTACTTCGTCGATGGGACCGATCCCGTCCACCTGGGTCAGGATGCCGCGCTCGGCGTACTTCGCCACTACGGCTTCCGTCTGCTCGTGGTAAAGGTCAAGGCGGTGGCGGATGACGGCTTCATTGTCGTCGCTCCGGCCCGTTTCCTTGGCCCGGCCCAGGAGGCGGTGGACCAGTTCCTCGTCGTCGGCCGTCAACTGCAGCACCACGTCGAGCTTCTCGTCGCCATCGGCGAGGATCTCGTCAAGGTAGTCCACCTGCGCGGTGGTGCGCGGGTAGCCGTCCAGCAGGAAGCCGTTTTCGACGTCGGACTCGCCCAGGCGGTCGCGGACCATCTTGTTGGTCACGCTGTCCGGGACGAAGTCACCGTTGTCCATGTACTTCTTGGCCTCGATGCCGAGCGGGGTTTCGCCCTTCACGTTGGCCCGGAAGATGTCGCCGGTGGAGATGGCCACAACGCCGAGGCGTTCTGAGATCCGCTCCGCCTGCGTTCCTTTTCCGGAACCGGGAGGTCCAATAATCAGCATTCTCGTCATCGCAAAAGCCCTTCGTAGTGACGTTGTTGTAGCTGCGCATCAATCTGCTTGACGGTCTCCAGGCCAACGCCCACCATGATCAGGATCGAGGTGCCACCGAACGGGAAGTTCTGGTTTGCGTTGATCAGTACCAGTGCCACCAGCGGAATCAGTGCCACGAAGCCAAGGTAGAGGGCGCCGGGGAGCGTGATCCGCGAGAGCACGTACTGCAGGTAGTCCGCGGTCGGCCGGCCGGCGCGGATACCTGGAATGAAGCCGCCGTACTTCTTCATGTTGTCTGAGACTTCTTCAGGGTTGAAGGTAATCGCGACGTAGAAGTAGGTGAAGAACACGATCAGCAGGAAATAAACCACCATGTAGATCGGGTGGTCACCGCGGGTCAGGTTGTTGTTGATCCATTCAACCCACGGCTGGAGCTGCTCGCCGTTCTTGGGCTGGTTGAACTGCGCAATCAGCCCGGGAATGTAGAGCATCGAGGAAGCGAAGATCACCGGAATGACTCCGGCCATGTTCACCTTGATGGGGATGTAGGTGCTGGTGCCGCCCACCGTGCGCCGGCCGATCATACGCTTGGCGTACTGCACCGGGACGCGCCGCTGGGACTGTTCCACGAAGACCACCAGGGCGACCGTCAGCAGGCCCACCACCAGGACGAGGAAGAAGGTCCCCGGCCCCTGGGAGGTCCAGATCGCTCCGAGCGAGGTGGGGAACTGCGCTGCGATGGAGGTGAAGATCAGCAGCGACATGCCGTTGCCCACACCCTTTTCGGTGACGAGCTCGCCCATCCACATGATCAGGCCGGTGCCGGCCGTGAGCGTGATGATGATCAGGATGGTGGTGATGATGCTTGCATCCGGGATTATGGGGAGCTGGCAGCCTGGCAGCAGCTGGCCGGAACGGGCCAGGGACACCAGGGTGGTGGCGTTCAGCAAGCCCAGGGCAATAGTGAGGTAGCGGGTGTACTGGGTCAGCTTGGACTGGCCTGACGCGCCCTCGTCGTAAAGCTCCTGGAACCGAGGAATGACCACCCGGAGCAGCTGAACGATGATGCTGGCCGTAATGTACGGCATGATGCCCAAGGCGAAGATGGACACCTGGAGCAACGCGCCGCCGCTGAAGAGGTTGACGAGCTGGTACAGCCCGCCGGCAGTCTGACCGTTATGCAAGCATTGCTGGACATTCTGGTAGTTCACACCTGGCGAGGGAATGAAAGCACCCAAGCGGAAGATGGTGATGATTCCCAGCGTGAACAACAACTTGCGCCGCAGATCAGGCGTGCGAAAGGCCCGGCCAAATGCGCTAAGCAAGCGTCCTCCTGTGGTGTCAATAAGAGTGGGGTTGCGGAACTTGATAAATCCCGACATCCGAGTCTAACGGTTGGATACGCCATGCGAACAATCCATACCGGCCAGCGTGCGCCGGAAGGCAGGAAAAAGTCGTCCGGCGGATATGAAAAACTCCCGGTATCCGGGGCCGAGGCCCGCGGATACCGGGAGTTCAACAGCTGGCGCCGTCCCTTTAGAGGGCGGTGGTGCTTCCGCCTGCTGCGGCAATCTTTTCAGCGGCGCTGGCCGAGAATGCGTGGGCGGTGACGTCAACCTTGACGGTGATGTCGCCGGTGCCCAGCACCTTGACGGGCTGGTTCTTGCGAACGGCACCCTTTTCGACCAGGTTCTCCACGGTGACTGCGCCACCTTCCGGGAACAGCTCGTTGAGCTTGTCCAGGTTTACAACCTGGAACTCAACCCGGAACGGGTTCTTGAAGCCGCGCAGCTTCGGCAGGCGCATGTGCAGCGGCAACTGGCCGCCGGCAAAGCCAGCCTTCACCTGGTAGCGGGCAGCCGTACCCTTGGTACCGCGGCCGGCGGTCTTACCCTTGGATGCCTCACCACGACCAACACGGGTCTTGGCGGTCTTGGCACCCGGAGCGGGACGCAGGTGGTGAACCTTCAGGGCGTTCTGCTTCTCAGCAGCCTGTGCCTTATCAGCAGTGTTCTCTGCCATTTACTTCGCCTCCTCTACCTTTACCAGGTGCGGAACCGTGTTGATCATCCCGACGGTCACGGCGTCGGCGGTGCGGACAACGGTGTGTCCGATCCGCTTCAGGCCGAGGGACCGCAGGGTATCGCGCTGGTTCTGCTTGCCGCCAATGGCGGACTTGATCTGAGTGATCTCCAACTGAGCGTCGGAGGGGACCAGGTTCTTAGCCATGACTAGGCACCTGCCTTCGGTGCGAGAAGGGCCTTCACCAGTGCCGGCGGGGCAACCTCGTCCAGCGGCAGGCCGCGGCGTGCTGCCACGGATGCCGGCTCTTCGAGGCGCTTCAGGGCATCAACGGTCGCGTGAACGATGTTGATGGCGTTGGAGGAACCGAGCGACTTGGAGAGGATGTCGTGGATACCCACGCACTCCAATACTGCACGGACCGGACCACCGGCGATAACACCGGTACCGGCGGAAGCCGGACGCAGCATTACGACACCGGCAGCGGCTTCACCCTGAACGCGGTGCGGGATGGTGCTGCCGACGCGGGGAACGCGGAAGAAGGACTTCTTGGCCTCTTCAACGCCCTTGGCGATAGCAGCGGGAACTTCCTTGGCCTTGCCGTAGCCGACGCCGACCATGCCGTTACCGTCACCAACGACCACCAGAGCGGTGAAGCTGAAGCGACGACCACCCTTGACGACCTTGGAAACGCGGTTGATGGTGACAACGCGCTCTACGAACTGGTTCTTCTCGGCTTCACGGCCACCGTCGCGGCCGCCACGGCCACCGCGGTCGCCGCGGCCCTGGCCACGGTCTCCACGCTCGCCCCGACGGGCGCCACCACGGCGGTCCTCGGCAGCGGGGGCAGTGGTCTCAGCAGCTGCGGCTTCGGGCGCCTTCTGATCTGCAGACACAGTGTCCTTTTCCTTGTTTGCTTCGGTCACAGTGACAGCCCACCTTCGCGTGCGCCGTCGGCGACGGCAGCGATCCGGCCGTGGTACTTGTTACCACCACGGTCGAAAACGACAGCCTCGACGCCGGCAGCCTTTGCACGTTCGGCAACGAGCTCGCCGACGCGCTTGGCCTTGGCAGTCTTGTCACCGTCGAATGCACGAAGGTCAGCTTCCAGAGTGGACGCGCTTGCTACGGTCTGGCCAATGCTGTCATCGACAACCTGGACAAATACGTGGCGTGCGGAGCGGTTGACCACCAAACGGGGGCGGGCAGCCGTGCCGGCAATGCGCTTGCGGATACGAAGCTGGCGACGGCTGCGTGCAGCAGCCTTGCTCTTGTTCGTACGCTTCTTGTTAATGGCGATGGCCATGGTTACTTACCAGCCTTTCCGACCTTGCGGCGGATGACTTCGCCGGCGTAACGAATGCCCTTGCCCTTGTACGGGTCAGGCTTGCGCAGCTTGCGAATGTTGGCAGCAACTTCGCCGACCTGCTGCTTGTTGATGCCTGAGACAGAGAGCTTGGTCGGACCCTCTACTGCAAAGGTGATGCCAGCCGGAGCGGAAACGCTGACCGGGTGGCTGTAGCCGAGAGCGAACTCAAGGTCTGATCCCTTGGCCTGAACGCGGTAACCGGTACCAACGATTTCAAGCTTCTTCTCGTAGCCTGCGGTGACACCCTGGATCATGTTGGCAATCAGGGTGCGGGTCAGGCCGTGGAGCGAACGGGAGGCGCGCTCATCGTTCGGGCGGGAAACGGTCAGGGTGTTCTCGTCCAGGGCAACCTCGATGGGGCTGGCCACAGTGTGGGTCAGCTCCCCCTTGGAACCCTTGACGCTGACGACAGAGCCGTCAACCTTGACCTCAACGCCGGCAGGAACGGTGATGGGGAGACGTCCAATACGTGACATTATTCTCTTCCTTTCCCGTTACCAGACGTACGCGAGGACTTCGCCGCCCACGCCCTTCTTGCCGGCCTGCTTGTCAGTCAGGAGGCCGGAAGAGGTGGACAGGATTGCGATACCCAGGCCACCGAGCACGTGCGGCAGGTTGGTGGACTTCGCGTAAACGCGGAGACCCGGCTTGGAGATCCGGCGTACACCGGCGATGGAACGCTCGCGGTTCGGACCGAACTTGAGTTCGAGGGTCAGCTTCTTGCCAACCTCAGCGTCCTCTTCCTTCCAGCCGGCGATGAAACCTTCGGCCTTGAGGATGTCGGCAACGCGTGCCTTGAGCTTGCTGTACGGCATAGTCACGGAGTCGTGGTAAGCCGAGTTTGCGTTACGCAGGCGCGTAAGCATATCTGCGACAGGATCTGTCATTGTCATGTGGGCTCATGCCCTTCCTCATAACGGTTTCCGCCATTCCGTCCCGTGGGGAGCGGAGCAGCCGGACCTTTTACGTAGTTAATTAAGCTTCGGTTTTGAACGGGAAACCAAGCGCCTTGAGCAGCGCACGGCCTTCGTCATCGGTCTTCGCAGTGGTGACAACCGTGATGTCCATACCGCGGACGCGGTCGATCTTGTCCTGGTCGATTTCGTGGAACATAACCTGCTCGGTCAGACCGAAGGTGTAGTTGCCGTTGCCATCGAACTGCTTGCCGCTGAGGCCGCGGAAGTCGCGGATACGGGGCAGTGCGAGGCTAACCAGACGGTCCACGAATTCCCACATACGGTCGCCACGCAGGGTTGCGTGTGCACCGATGGGCATGCCTTCGCGCAGCTTGAACTGTGCGATCGACTTGCGGGCCTTGGTAACCTGCGGCTTCTGGCCGGTGATCTGGGTGAGGTCGCGGACAGCGCCGTCGATCAGCTTGGAGTCCTTGGCGGCATCTCCAACACCCATGTTCACAACAACCTTCACCAGACGGGGTACCTGGTTCACGTTCGAGTACTTGAATTCATCCTGGAGCGCAGTCTTGATGGATTCGGCGTACTTGGTCTTCAGACGAGGAACGATCTTCGTTGCCGGGGTCTCGATAGTCTCGGTCATTAGATGTCCTTCCCGGTGCTCTTGGACACGCGGATGCGGACGGTCTTGTTGACGCCGTTCTTCTCCACAGTGTCGAGGCGGAAGCCCACGCGGGTCGGCTTCTTGGTCGACGGGTCAACCAGGGCCACGTTGGAAACGTGGATCGGGGCCTCTACGACCTCGATGCCGCCGGTCTTGGTGCCGCGCTGCGACTGTCCAACACGGGTGTGCTTGGTGACGCGGTTGATACCCTCGACCAGCACGCGGTTGGTGTCGGTGAATACGCGCAGAACCTTGCCCTGCTTGCCACGGTCGCCGCCGCGCTCAGCCTTGGCGCCAGTGATGACCTGAACCAGGTCACCCTTCTTGATCTTTGCAGCCATGGACTAGAGCACCTCCGGAGCCAGAGAAACGATCTTCATGAACTTCTTGTCACGCAGTTCACGACCAACCGGTCCGAAGATACGGGTACCGCGGGGGTCACCGTCGTTCTTCAGGATCACAGCTGCGTTCTCGTCAAACTTGATGTAGGAACCATCCGCACGGCGGCGTTCCTTCTTGGTACGGACGATGACGGCCTTGACCACATCGCCCTTCTTTACGTTGCCGCCCGGGATTGCATCCTTGACGGTGGCGACGATGACGTCACCAATGCCTGCGTAGCGACGGCCGGATCCACCGAGAACGCGAATGGTAAGGATTTCCTTAGCACCCGTGTTGTCGGCGACCTTGAGTCGCGACTCCTGCTGAATCACTATTTACTCCTTGCGTCGCGCCGGTTCTCAGGCCGTGGTGTTGCTACGGAATGAGCCTTGCGGAACGGTTGATCGGGGTGTCTCTTGACCTGCCTGGATGTTGCCAGACCAGGCCTAAACGCCCGTGCCAGAAGCAGTTGCTCCCATCCGGTCCGGGACGGATCCCGGGCGCACAGGGGCACTATGCTGTGGCACGCTTGTTTACGAGGTTGATGACAGCGCGCAAAAGGCGCCATACAAACTCAATATCCTAGCACGTATTCCGCCAGTCCCCATATCACCCTCCGCGCCCGCACTGCAAGATGGACGACGGCGTCACGCCCGGCAGCCTTTCCCCGTATCCAGGGTGCCGCTCCCCCGCATCGGCGCTGGCCCGCCGTCGTCGTCTCCAGCAAAGGCTGCCGCGCGTGACGCACGCCGGGGCACGGGGCCGCCGCACGGCTTAAACGAGGAAGCCCCCGCTCCCGTAAGGGAGCAGGGGCAACAGCGAAGCAGCAGGTGCTACTTGGCCTTCTCGAGGATTTCCACGAGCCGCCAGTTCTTGGTGGCGGACAGCGGACGGGTCTCGGCGATGACAACGAGGTCGCCGATGCCGGCGGTGTTCTCTTCGTCGTGTGCCTTGACCTTGGAGGTACGGCGGATAACCTTGCCGTACAGGGCGTGCTTTACGCGGTCCTCAACCTCGACAACGATGGTCTTTTCCATCTTGTCGGAGACCACGTAGCCGCGACGCGTCTTGCGGTAACCGCGCTCCCCAGCCTTGGCGGCGGTAGCAGTTTCCGTCACGTTCTCGTCCTTTTCACTCACTTGGCATCCTCCTCGGTCTCAACCGTTTCAGCCTTTTCGGCCTTCTTGGTTGCAGCCTTCTTGGACTTCTTTTCTTCCTTGGCTTCCACAACCGGTGCGGCAACCTCGGCACGAATGCCCAGCTCGCGTTCGCGGAGAACGGTGTAGATGCGGGCAATGTCCTTCTTTACTGCACGCAGGCGACCGTGGTTCTCCAGCTGTCCGGTGGCGGACTGGAAACGCAGGTTGAACAGCTCTTCCTTGGCCTTGCGGAGTTCTTCAACGAGACGCTCGTTGTCGAAACCGTCCAGCTGTGCGGGAGCCAGATCCTTGGATCCTACTGCCATTTCTACTCACCACCTTCGCGACGCACAATGCGTGCCTTCAACGGCAGCTTGTGGATTGCCAGGCGCAGGGCCTCGCGAGCTACCTCTTCATTGACACCGGAGAGTTCGAACAGAACCCGGCCCGGCTTGACGTTGGCGACCCACCATTCCGGTGAACCCTTACCGGAACCCATGCGGGTTTCGGCCGGCTTCTTGGTCAGGGGACGGTCCGGGTAGATGTTGATCCAGACCTTACCGCCACGCTTGATGTGGCGGGTCATCGCGATACGGGCAGATTCGATCTGACGGTTGGTGACGTATGCCGGGCTCAGAGCCTGGATACCCCACTCACCGAACGAGACCTCGGTGCCGCCCGTGGCAGCGCCGGAACGACCCGGGTGGTGCTGCTTACGGTGCTTGACTCGACGTGGGATAAGCATTTAAGCCTGTCCTCCTTCTGCTGCTGCAGGTGCAGCTTCAGCTGCCGGAGCTTCGGCAGCAGGAGCTGCGTCAGCGGCCGGGCGGTCGTTGCGACGACGGCGGTCACCGCGGTCGGCGCCACCCGGACGGCCGGGACGCTCGCCACGGTTGCCGCGGGACGGTGCCGAGGCAGCCTGGGCGGCCAGTTCCTTGGCAGTGACGTCGCCCTTGTAGATCCAGACCTTCACACCGATGCGGCCGAAGGTGGTCTTGGCTTCGTAGAAGCCGTAGTCGATGTTCGCACGGAGGGTGTGCAGGGGCACACGGCCTTCACGGTAGAACTCCGAGCGGGACATTTCAGCGCCACCGAGGCGGCCCGAGCAGGCGATACGGATGCCCTTGGCACCTGCACGCTGTGCGGACTGCATGGCCTTCTTCATCGCACGGCGGAATGCCACGCGGGAAGTCAGCTGCTCTGCAACGCCCTGGGCCACAAGCTGGGCTTCCATCTCGGGGTTCTTGACCTCGAGGATGTTCAGCTGGACCTGCTTGCCGGTGAGCTTTTCGAGCTCGCCGCGGATGCGGTCTGCTTCTGCTCCACGGCGGCCGATGACGATGCCGGGACGTGCCGTGTGGATGTCCACGCGGACACGGTCACGGGTGCGCTCGATCTCAACCTTGGCGATACCGGCGCGCTCCATGCCCGTGGACATGAGCTGGCGGATGCGGATGTCTTCGCGAACGAAGTCCTTGTACCGCTGGCCGGCCTTGGTGCTGTCAGCGAACCAGTGCGATACGTGATCGGTGGTGATGCCGAGTCGGAACCCGTGCGGGTTTACTTTCTGTCCCACTTAGCGAGCCTCCTCTTTCTCCGGGGTAGCGACTACCACGGTGATGTGGCTGGTGCGCTTCTTGATCTGAAATGCACGACCCTGGGCACGCGGCTGGAACCGCTTCATGGTCGGGCCTTCATCAACAAACGCTTCGCTGATGATGAGGTCACCTTCGTCAAACGCCACGCCGTCGCGGTCCGCGAGGACCCGGGCGTTGGAGATTGCCGACTGAACTACCTTGAATACCGGCTCCGAAGCTGCCTGCGGGGCAAACTTCAGAATTGCCAGAGCCTCATTCGCTTGCAATCCACGAACAAGGTTGACGACGCGCCGGGCCTTCATAGGCGTTACGCGGATGTGGCGCGCAATTGCCTTGGCTTCCATTGCTTTCCTTCTCTCGTCTTTGACGTAAACGCAGGCGCCTAGCGGCGCTTGCCCTTACGGTCGTCCTTGACATGGCCGCGGAATGTCCGCGTGGGAGCGAATTCGCCGAGCTTGTGCCCGACCATCGACTCAGTGACAAACACCGGGATGTGCTTGCGTCCGTCGTGTACGGCGATCGTGTGCCCGAGCATGTCGGGGATGATCATCGAACGGCGGGACCAGGTCTTGATGACGTTCTTGGTGCCCTTTTCGTTTTCCCTGGCGACCTTCACAAAGAGGTGCTGGTCAACGAAAGGACCTTTTTTCAGGCTGCGTGGCATGTGTCCAGGCTCCTATCGCTTGTTCTTGCCAGTACGACGGCGACGCACAATAAGCTTGTCGCTCTCTTTGTTCGGGCGGCGGGTGCGGCCTTCACGCTTACCGTTCGGGTTGACGGGGTTACGTCCACCGGACGTCTTACCCTCACCACCACCGTGCGGGTGGTCAACCGGGTTCATGGCGACACCACGGACGGTCGGGCGAACGCCCTTCCACCGCATGCGGCCGGCCTTGCCCCAGTTGATGTTCGACTGCTCGGCGTTGCCGACCTCGCCGACGGTTGCGCGGCAGCGCACGTCAACGTTGCGGATTTCGCCGGAAGGCAGACGCAGCTGGGCGAAACGGCCTTCCTTGGCAACGAGCTGGATGGATGCACCGGCGGAGCGGCCCATCTTGGCGCCGCCGCCCGGACGCAGTTCAACTGCGTGGATGACGGTACCCACCGGGATGTTCAGCAGGGGCAGGTTGTTGCCGGGCTTGATGTCAGCACCGGCACCTGCCTCAACAACGTCACCCTGGGAGAGCTTGTTGGGGGCGATGATGTAACGCTTGGTGCCATCAACGTAGTGCAGGAGGGCGATGCGAGCCGTGCGGTTCGGATCGTACTCGATTTCGGCAACGCGGGCGTTGACGCCGTCCTTGTCGTGGCGACGGAAGTCGATCAGACGGTACTGGCGCTTGTGTCCACCACCCTTGTGACGGGTGGTGATCTTACCGGTGTTGTTACGGCCGCCCTTCTTGGGCAGCGGACGTACCAACGACTTTTCCGGCGTCGACCGCGTGATTTCGATAAAGTCCGCTACGCTCGAGCCACGTCGGCCCGGGGTAGTCGGCTTGTACTTACGGATTCCCATAATTTATTTCCTCGTTAAAGTGGTCTCCGCTACGCGAGCGGACCGCCGAAGATGTCGATGGTGCCTTCTTTGAGGGTGACAATCGCACGCTTGGTGTTCTTGCGGGTACCCCATCCGAATTTGGTGCGCTTGCGCTTACCGGCACGGTTGATGGTGTTGATCGATTCGACCTTGACGGAGAAGATCTTCTCCACGGCCAGCTTGATCTCGGTCTTGTTCGAACGGGGGTCCACCAGGAAGGTGTACTTGCCCTCGTCGATCAGGCCGTAGCTCTTTTCCGACACGACGGGTGCAAGCACGACGTCGCGGGGATCCTTGATGGTGGCTGCACTCACTTGGCATCCTCCTCGTTCTTAGCTGCCTTGGCGGCTACGAATGCTTCGTAGGCTGCCTTGGTGAAGACAACGTCATCGGAGACGAGAACGTCGTAGGTGTTCAGCTGGTCTGCGTACAGAACGTGAACGCCGGCGAGGTTGCGCACGGACAGTGCGGCAACGTCGTTATCGCGCTCGATGACGACCAGCAGGTTCTTGCGGTCGGAAACACCGCGGAGCGTTGCCAGTGCGGTCTTGGCGGAGGGCTTGGTGCCTTCAACCAGTTCTGCGACAACGTGGATGCGTCCGTTGCGGGCCCGGTCGGAGAGTGCGCCGCGCAGTGCAGCAGCAATCATCTTCTTGGGGGTGCGCTGGCTGTAGTCACGCGGGGTGGGACCGTGGACAACGCCACCGCCGGTCATGTGAGGAGCACGGATTGAACCCTGACGGGCGCGGCCGGTGCCCTTCTGCTTGAACGGCTTGCGTCCTGCACCGGAAACTTCAGCGCGGGTCTTGGTCTTGTGGGTTCCCTGGCGTGCAGCAGCGAGCTGAGCAACGACAACCTGGTGCAGCAGCGGCACGTTGGTCTGAACGTCGAAGATCTCTGCAGGCAGGTCAACCTGGACAGTGTTAGCCATTGAACTAGGCTCCCTTCACGGCGGTGCGTACGAAGACGACCTGGCCGCGGGCACCGGGAACGGCGCCCTTGATCAGGAGCAGCGACTTCTCGACGTCAACCGCGTGAACGGTGAGGTTCAGCGTGGTGTGACGAACGGCGCCCATGCGGCCGGCCATTTTCATGCCCTTGAAGACGCGGCTCGGGGTGGATGCGCCACCGATTGAACCGGGCTTACGGTGGTTCTTGTGGGCACCGTGGGAAGCGCCGACGCCGTGGAAGCCGTGACGCTTCATAACACCGGCGAAGCCCTTACCCTTGGTGGTGCCGATGACGTCGATCTTCTGGCCGGCTTCGAAGAGCTCTACGGAGAGCTCCTGGCCCAGCTCGTACTCGGCAGCATCTGCGGTACGGAGTTCGACGACGTGGCGGCGAGGCGTTACGCCTGCCTTTTCAAAGTGACCAGCCAGCGGCTTGGTGACCTTGCGGGGATCGATCTGGCCGTAGCCGATCTGAACGGCGACGTAGCCATCGGTCTCAGCGTTGCGCAGCTGGGTGATGACGTTCGAGTCTGCCTGGACCACAGTGACGGGGATGAGCTTGTTGTTCTCGTCCCAGACCTGGGTCATGCCGAGCTTCGTGCCCAGCAGGCCCTTTACGTTACGGGTTGCGGTCATAGTTTCTCAGCACCTCCCTACAGCTTGATTTCGATGTTCACGTCAGCCGGCAGGTCGAGACGCATGAGCGAGTCGACGGCCTTCGGCGTGGGATCGATGATGTCGATAAGACGCTTGTGCGTGCGCATTTCAAAGTGCTCGCGGCTGTCCTTGTACTTGTGCGGAGAGCGGATCACGCAGTACACGTTCTTCTCCGTCGGCAGCGGCACGGGGCCAACTACCGTTGCGCCTGCGCGCGTGACCGTCTCAACGATCTTCCGTGCTGAAACGTCAATGACCTCGTGGTCGTATGACTTCAGCCGGATGCGGATTTTTTGTCCCGCCATGTCGCCTGACTCTCTTTCAGTCTGTGCTTCCCCGGTTTAGGGCTGCCCTGTTCACTTACTCGTTGTATGGCTGCCGAAGCATTTGAGGTCGTGACCACCATCCGCCGCACAAACTGAATCCGGATAGATCCGGGTTCCTCACCTTGCCGGCGTAACCGACCCCCGCGGTCGGGCGTGTCGCGCTGGGCGCGCATATGAATCCGCAGTTCCTTGGGGGTGGGTTATGTTTGGACTTCAGCTTGGACCCTGCACCCGGCATTATCCGGATCGGGACGCGAAGAAGCGCTTGAACAACTCATCTAGTATGCCGGAAAACCCGGCCAGATGCGAATCGTCCCTTTTCAGGCCCGGCAACGGCCATTGCCGTGGACGGGAAGCCACTGGATGATAGGGGCATGACCATGGAAGGCACGGAATCGGTGACCGAACTGGCCGGGCGCGTGCCGCCGTCGTTCACCCTGGGCGTCGCGGCAGCGGCGTTCCAGATCGAAGGCGCGCTCAAGGCGGACGGCCGGGGACCCTCTGGATGGGACGCCTTCGCCGAAAAACCCGGGGCGATAATGGACGGCCACTCCCCCGCAGTCGCCTGCGACCACTACAACAGGCTGCCCGAAGACGTTGCACTGCTCAAGGAGCTGGGCGTTGGCTCGTACCGTTTCTCGCTCTCCTGGCCCCGCATCCAGCCCGATGGCCAGGGCAGCTTCAATGCCCAGGGCCTTGATTTCTACGACCGACTGATCGACGAGCTCCTCGAGGCCGGTATCTCCCCCATGGCCACCCTCTACCATTGGGACACCCCGCTGCCGCTCGAGCACCGAGGCGGCTGGCTGAACCGGGACACGGCGCATCGGTTTGCCGAATACGCCAGGGCAGCCGGCGACCGGTTCGGGGACAGGGTGGCGCAGTGGGTCACCCTCAATGAACCCGTCTCAGTGACCCTGAACGGGTATGCCCTGGGGGTGCACGCACCGGGGCGCCGCCTGATGTTCAATGCCCTGCCCGCCATCCACCACCAGCTCCTGGCGCACGGCCTGGGAGTCCAGGCTCTGCGGGCCGCCGGTGTTGCCGGCGGAATCGGGCTGACGAACTTGCACTCACCGGTGAGGCCCGCAACCCGGAAGATCGGCGACCGGCTGGTGGCCCACCTGTATGACCTGCTGATGAACCGGCTCTATGCCGACCCCGTCCTGCTGGGCCGGTACCCGTCCCTGCCGTTGTACGCCAGGCCGTGGCTGCGCTCCATTGGCAGGATCTCCGACGCGGACCTGAAAACCATCCACCAGCCGCTGGATTTCTACGGGCTCAACTACTACTTCCCGGTCAAGGTGGCGCTCGGGCCCGGCATCACCCCGTTGCCCGCGGACGTGCACCAGGAACTGGCACGGCTTCCCTTCCACGAGGTGGGGTACCCGGAGTACGGCAGCACCGGCTTCGGTTGGCCGGTGGCACCGCACCACCTGGGCATTCTCCTAAAGGAAATGCGGGACCGGTACGGCGACGCCCTGCCGCCGGTGTACATCACCGAGGGCGGGGCCAGCTTCCCCGAGCCCGATCGTGTATCCGGGACATTGGAGGACGCCGACCGGGTGGACTACCTCGCAGCGCACCTGGGCACGGCCCTTGACGCCACCGCGCCCGGCGGTATTGCCGACGGTGTGGACCTGCGCGGCTACTACGTGTGGACCCTGATGGACAACTTCGAGTGGGCCGCCGGCTACTCGCAGCGTTTCGGCCTGGTGCATGTGGACTTTGAGACCCTTGAACGGACCCCGAAAAGGTCCTTCTACTGGTACCAGGCTCTCTCGCGGGCGAGGGCACGCCGGGACAGCTAGCGCAGGGCTGCCGGCCGTGGCTCAGGCATGTCCGGACACAGTGAGGACTATCAGGACACAGTTCAGCCCAACGATCAGCGCGGCACTGGTCCAGCCGGCAACGCGCAGCGGCTTGGAGTCCACGTGGATACCCATCACTTCCCGGCTGCCTGTGAGCCGGATGAGTGGGATCAGCGCGAACGGAATCCCGAAGCTGAGGAGCACCTGGCTCAGGACCAGCGCGAGCGTCGGTTCAATGCCCGCGCCCAGGACCACCAGTGCCGGGATCAGGGTGATGATCCGGCGGACCAAGAGGGGAACCTTCATCTTCAGCAGGCCGCCCATGATGGTGGCGCCGGCGTAGCAGCCCACAGAGGTGGAGGCCAGCCCCGAGGCCAGCAGGCCCACGGCGAATACGACGCCGATCACCGGTCCGAGTGCCGACGTCACCGCGGCGTGCGCCCCGGCAATGGTGTCGGTTCCTTCCACGCCGCGGAGGCTGGTGGCAGCCAGCAACAGCATGGCGATATTGACGATTCCGGCAAGCAGCAGGGCGCCGGCGACGTCAAAGCGCGTGGCCCGGATCAGCCGGGACCTGACCCGCGGATCCGGCGAGAAGCCGTGGCGGTCCCGTGCCAGGGCTGAGTGCAGGTAGATCGCGTGCGGCATAACGGTTGCCCCGAGCATGCTTGCCGCCAGCAGGACCGTATCCGTCCCCTCGAAGCGCGGCACAAGACCAGCCAGGGCGCCCCCCGCGTCAGGTGGGCTGACGAACAGGCCCGAGACGAAACCGACCGCTATCACGCCCAGGAGCATCAAGATGGCGATCTCGAAGGACTTCTGGCTGCGGTGTGACTGCAGTGTCAACAACAGCATGGAGGCTACGCCAATGATGAGTCCGCCCGCTAGGAGGGGCACACCGAAGAGGAGGTTGAGCGCCACGGCGCCGCCGATCACCTCGGCCATGTCCGTAGCGCCGGCCACAATCTCGGCCTGGACCCAGAAGGCACGGCGGCGACGGGTACCCAGCCGCTTGCCCAGGATTTCCGGCAGGCTCATCCCGGTGGCGAGCCCAAGCTTTGCGGACTGGTACTGGATCAGTACTGCCATGGCGTTGGCCGCCACGAGGACCCACACGAGCAGGTACCCGAAGTTGGCACCGGCGGTCAGGTTTGCGGCAACATTGCCCGGGTCCACATAGGCGATGGCTGCCACGAAGGCAGGTCCGAGCAGCAGGAGCCGGGACCAGGCCTTGGGGGCGGCAGGTCCGGCCGTCAGTGTTGGAGCAGCCATCACGTGTCCTCGTCGTTGCGGGCATCAATAAGACGAGGATAGCGCGAATTTAGGCATACCGAAAAGTAGTAATACGGTAGACCGGCAAACTTGGAAGGGCCCGTGTTACTGGTTCTTGTTGGACCTGTTGATCCGCTTGGCGCGATCGATCTCGCGCCGGAAATACCTTCTGGCCCAGAACGCCCCGGCGACTACGGCAACCGCGATGATCAGGAAAATAAGCCACCCCATGATGGACTCCTTTCAGTGCTGAAACAGTATCAGGACGCGTCCCCTGCTTTATCCGCACCGGTGGCAGCTCGGTTGAGGCGCCACACCGCGAAGGCAATAAGGCCGACGGCGACAATTGCCAGGAGCGCAAAGGTGTACTGCCGCATCGCCCACAGGACGCAGACGGCAATCCCCACCGCACCCCACCTGACGAAGAGCCTGTCACCAAGGACAAGCCCCGCAGCCAGAAGCAGTGCCAGCCATACCAGCACCCACAGCTGCTGGGAGGCTTCGCCGCCGAAGATGGTGCCCAGCCCGGACAGTGAGAGCAGCCCCGCCGAGGCACACGCATAACGCCGGCCCACGGAAGGACTGCCTGTCAGGTACCGCAGGCCTGCCAGCGCAGCCGCCAGCAGCATGTACCACTGCGCCACCCAGAAGGGATCCGCCTGGGAAGCTGCCGGCCACGGCAGGAGTCCCCGGGCTCCGCTGAATTCGAATATTGCTGCCCGCTGGACAGCAGCCACGATCAGGATGGCAGCCAGTTCCGCAGCAGGCCTGCGCATGCGGGGTGAAGCTTCGAAGACTGCAACACCCGCGGCGGCCATGAGCACGCCCACACCGGCCCAGGCGGTCCCATCCCGGTACAGGCCCGCTGCCGCTGCCAGCACAAGGCCAAAGAATGCGCCGCCCGCCAGCGACCAGCGCCGGACCGGATCATCCGCCAGCGCCGCTGACCGTGCCCGGCGCGCCGCATACAGCCCCAATGCCGCTGCACCCGGGCCCGCCAACCAAGGCAGATAGCGTTCCCACTCCCCCGGGCCAGCATCGCTCCCAACTCCTGGCCAAGCGTCCGCAAGCATAAAGGCTCCACCAAGGACGGCGGCCGCGGCGGGCGGATAGAGCATCGGCACGGCTTCCACATGGGATGCGGTCAGCAGGACTGCGGCCACAGCCAGCACAGCAGCTCCCGGAACCCAGCCAGCTGCTTGCGGCGACACAGCCAGCGCCGCACCGGTGAATGCTCCTGCGGCGGCGAGCCACAGGCGGAGTTCCGGGCCGGCCGCAGAAGCGCTGCGGCGCCGCCACTCCGGACCGGACGCCGCTGCCGCAAGGCCCAAGAGCAGCAGCACAACCGCCGTCCCGGTGAAGCTGAGGGCTGCTACGTCCCCAAAAGCAACCACCGGGCTGAGGGACAAAACACCGAAGAGCAGGCCGTAAACGCCGAAGTACAACGCACCGCGGGCAACGAACAGCCTGCGGGCCACGGCAGCCGAAACCACCAGGAGGCCCACCTCAAGGAGCAACACCCAACGGCCGGCGTCGCCCATCCCGCCGCCGCCTGGCAGCGAGCCACTGAGGTCTGTGCCAGGCCACAAAGCCCCGTGCTGCACGGCGTAAACAAGGGGCAGCAGGGCCTGGCCTGCAAGGGTGATCCATACGGCGGCTTGCTGGAACGGCACGGCGGCGAGCCGGAAACGCATCATCCAGCGGATCACATGCTGGGCGGCGAGGACGAGCGCAAACGTTACGGAGACAGCGGTAGGTGACGCCGTGACATCGTCGCTGAGCACCAGGGCAAGGACGGCAGTGAGCACGCGCGCGGCAACGAAGTACCACCCTTTGCTCCGAGGCCGGGGCACCGCCACCACCATGACGGCGGCAAAGACTGCGAAGACACCCAGGAGAACCTCCACCACCCGGACATTTCCGAGCGAGAGGCCGACGAGGATCAGGAAGGACACCGGGGCAAACACCACAGTGACGGGCTCGGTCCGCAGGACGTAGGCAGCCAACGCGGCGGAAATTGCAGCCCCGGACACGGCAACGAGGTGTTGCCAACTCCCGGAGGCTTGCTGCGCCAGGACGGCACAGGCGGCAAGCTGCAGCAGGATGACACCGGCGGCATCGAACACCACGCCCGCAGGTGCCCGCCGCAGCATTTGCCCGCCCAGCGGCAGGGCCAGCTGAACGAACAATGCGGCGGAGAGAAGGGTGGCCGGATGCAGCACCTCTCCGCCGATAACGATGCTGCCGGTGCTGTGCTGCAACTGCGAGAACGCCGTCAACACCAGAACAGTTCCTGCCGCCCGGGCTGCCCACCAATAAGCCCACCGGTGCTCCAGCGCCGGGAGCCTGAGCGCAGAAGCCACCAGGTACGCCAGCAGGAGCAAGAGCACCAGGTTGCCGGCACCCTCCGGAAGCCTCGCAAACGTGAACGCTGCCAGCATTGTGGACACCACCGGGGGAAGGAGCTCGCCCGCGACGGGCCGCCAGTTGCGCCAGTCCGTAGGTTTGCCGGTCAGCAACAGACCGGTCACAAGGACGGCGGCCAGTTGGATCAGCACCGCTGTCCACGTCAGTCCCTGGGAACCGCGGCCCTCAAGTGAAGAGACGCTGGCGATACTCCCCAGGCCAACAAGCGTGAAGCCGACCAGGCTCACTTGGGGTGCCAGCGCGCTTATCCCGAATCGCTGAATCCCCGCGGAGAGAAGTTGCTGTGCTGCAGCGGCGATCAGCAACACGAACCATACGGCCCGGTCCTGCACAGCGCCTTCGGTCACGGCTGCCGCCACGGCAGGCGCCAGAAGTGTGACGGCCACGCGTGCGTTGAGCACCATGAGGCGACGCAACGCCCCGTCCGCAGCGTAGGCCCTGACTGTCCAGAAGCCGGCAGCCAGGGCGAGCAGCACCGCAAACATTCCCTCACCAATGTGATGGCTGACGACGGCTGCCAGCAACAGAGCCGGAACCGGGGCAATCTCGGCGCGGCCGCGAAGCCTCGCAGCCAGGGCAAAACCCGTGACAAGGCAGAGCAGGACCGGAAGCCACAAAGGCACAGGGGTGACAGATATCCGAGCCGGCGGGAATAAGCCCACGACGACGACAGCCAGCGCAAAGGCGGCCGTGGCCGCGATCTGGAGGCCGAACGTGATGAAAGCGTCACGCCGCCACCGTGCCATACCCGCTTTCGGGACGGGACCGGCCGCCCTTTGGTGCCCGCCGGACACGCCGGTTGCCTGCGCGATCCAGGCTTCAAGGCGCGCACCCATGAACGCAACAGCCACTGACTGGGCGCCGAGCAGCACGACGAGGGTGAACAGGGCGTCCGTCCCGCGGCCTGTCATGTGCCACATCCCGACGGCGGCCGCGATTGTCAGTGCCACCCTGGCGGCCCTGAAATAGGCCAACCTTAAGGCGGCCGTGGCTGCTGCAACCACGGCGAAGTATGCCCCACAGGTGCCGAGGACGAGTGCATACTCTGCCTTGGTCAACCCCGGTTCAGCCGGCAGGAACAGCGACAACGAGGCCGCGGCGGCGACGCCTGGCACCAAGTAGGGGTGCAGCGCGGCGAGCGGCCCGACGAAGAGTGGCGGCATCCAGGCGGGGCGCAGGTGCGATAACAGCGTGAATACCACGGCCACGCTGATCAATGCCGCGAAATACCAAACAAGCGCTCCCCCAAGGACAGCAACTCCCGACCACGCACTCGACACCACGAACGTCAAGGAGAGGTACGTCAGGACTTTACTCTCCAGCCTGATGGCGGCCGCTACATAGGCGGCGGTCCCCACTATGGACGTCACCAACCAGGTGGCGGGCCCGTTATGCCAGGCAAAGTTGTACAGTGCCAGGCCGGAGACCGGCACCAGCGCCAGGCCGGTCCCCGTGAAGGCGACGGCGGCGGGCCTCAACCGCGCGATCTTCGCATGCAGCCCGAAGCCGAGGCAGTAGAACATCGCAGTGACGACGCCTACGCCGGCAAAGCGCAGCATCGGCGGCAGCCCGCTGCCGACAAACAGAGCGGCAGCAGCCACCAGGAGCAGGCTCGCTACGTAGAGCGTGGTGTTGATGTTCTGCCGGTCCCGCCGTTCACGGCGCGCCTGGCGCTCGGCAGGCGTGAATGCGGGCCCTACGGTACGGACACCGGGCGATGCAGGTGCGGGGGGCCGTGGCTGCACCCGCAGTCCGGGGCCAACGACGATTCCGGATCCCTCGGCGTCGACCTGGGTGGCCATGGCGGGGGATGCCGGTATTACCTGCCCGGCGGGTGCTGCCGCGGCGGATGCTGCGGTTTCCCGCGGAGAGACGGGAGCGGGCTCCCGCACAGGAACAGGTGCGGGCTGCACGCCTTGGGGCGCAGGCTGGGGCGTGCCAGTCGGCTGCCGCATCTGTTCGATTTGCGCTATGGCGTCCAGCCAACCCTGCAGGTGGCCGGCCCGGTAGCCTGCAGCATACGACTCGTCCCTCATGTCCGGCCTTCCTCTAACAGACAGCAGCAATCCACTTTTTTGTCCAGCGAATGGATAAATTCTAGCAAAAGAAAACCCCGCTGCGCAGGGCAGCGGGGTTTTCTGTGGATTACCGAATCAGCGATTCGGATGGTCCCTGATCAGCAGAAACTACTTGATGATCTTGGTAACACGTCCCGAACCAACGGTGCGGCCGCCTTCACGGATTGCGAAGCCGAGGCCCTCTTCCATCGCGATGGGCTGGATGAGCGCAACGGTCATCTCAGTGTTGTCGCCAGGCATAACCATTTCCGTGCCCTCAGGCAGGGTGATAACGCCGGTTACGTCCGTGGTACGGAAGTAGAACTGCGGGCGGTAGTTGGAGTAGAACGGGTTGTGACGTCCGCCTTCGTCCTTGGAGAGGATGTAGACGTTTGCCTCGAAGTCGGTGTGCGGGGTGATGGAACCCGGCTTGACGACAACCTGGCCACGCTCGACATCGTCGCGCTTCAGACCGCGGAGCAGGAGGCCACAGTTCTCGCCGGCCCATGCTTCGTCGAGCTGCTTGTGGAACATCTCGATACCGGTAACCGTGGTCTTCTGGACCGGGCGGATGCCGACGATCTCGACCTCGGAGTTGATGGCGAGGGTTCCACGCTCGGCGCGGCCCGTAACAACGGTGCCACGACCGGTGATGGTGAAGACGTCTTCGATCGGCATCAGGAACGGCTTGTCGCGGTCACGTACGGGGTCCGGAACGGACTCGTCGACAGCAGCCATCAGGTCCTCAACGGACTTGACCCACTCGGGGTCGCCTTCCAGGGCCTTCAGGCCGGAAACGCGGACAACGGGAGCGTTGTCACCGTCGAAGCCCTGCGAGCTCAGGAGCTCACGAACTTCCATTTCGACGAGGTCGAGGAGCTCTTCGTCGTCAACCATGTCAGCCTTGTTCAGCGCGACCAGCAGGTAGGGAACACCAACCTGGCGGGCCAGCAGAACGTGCTCGCGGGTCTGAGCCATCGGGCCGTCGGTAGCGGCAACCACGAGGATTGCGCCGTCCATCTGCGCAGCACCGGTGATCATGTTCTTGATGTAGTCAGCGTGGCCGGGGGCGTCAACGTGTGCGTAGTGACGCTTCTCGGTCTGGTACTCCACGTGGGAGATGTTGATGGTAATACCGCGCTGACGCTCTTCGGGTGCAGAGTCGATCGACGCGAAGTCACGCTTCTCGTTGAGAGTCGGGTACTTGTCGTACAGCACCTTGGAAATGGCGGCCGTCAGCGTCGTCTTACCGTGGTCAACGTGACCAATGGTGCCGATGTTGACGTGCGGCTTAGTCCGCTCGAACTTTGCCTTTGCCACAGGTTCCTCCTAGAACGTTTTCAAATGACATACCCTCCTGCCGCTCTTGTCGCGGCAGAAACTCAGGTAAGTCTACTTGGGGGGCTTTGGATTGGTGAAATTGCAGATTCAGGAACTAATACTAGTCCCTAGAGCCTGTTCGTGCAGATGGCCGGAGCCCGGCTTGACCGGACGAATCCGACCGAGCCCCGTCCACCTGCACCGGCTGTGCTTTCCGTAACCGGCAAGCGCACCCGAGTTTGTTCGCTTTGAGAAGTCCCAGGGACTATTCGCCGCGGGTCTTCTGGATGATCTCGTCGGCAACTGCCTTCGGGACCTCGGCGTAGCTGTTGAACGTCATGGAGTACACAGCACGGCCCTGGGTCTTCGAACGCAGGTCACCGATGTAGCCGAACATGCCGGACAGCGGTACGTGCGCACGGATGACCTTGACGCCTTGTGCATCTTCCATCGACTGCATCTGGCCACGGCGGGAATTGAGGTCACCGATAACTTCACCCATGTATTCCTCAGGGGTGCGGACCTCGACATCCATCAGCGGTTCAAGCAGAACCGGGTTCGCCTTGCGCGCAGCTTCCTTGAAAGCCATGCGTCCGGCGATCTTGAACGCCATTTCCGAAGAGTCAACATCGTGGTATGCGCCGTCAATCAGCGTGGCCTTGATGCCGACAACCGGGTAGCCGGCCAGGACGCCGTCGTTCAGCGCATCCTGGATGCCGGCGTCAACGGACGGGATGTACTCGCGGGGAACGCGGCCACCGGTGACCTTGTTCTCGAACTCGTACAGCTCGCCTTCGGCGGTGTCCAACGGCTCGATCGCGATCTGGATCTTTGCGAACTGGCCCGAACCACCGGTCTGCTTCTTATGCGTGTAGTCGTGGCGTTCGACGGCGCGCTTGATGGTTTCGCGGTAAGCAACCTGCGGCTTGCCCACGTTGGCCTCGACCTTGAATTCGCGGCGCATGCGGTCCACCAGGATGTCCAGGTGGAGCTCGCCCATACCGGCGATGATGGTCTGGCCGGTGTCTTCGTTGAGGGACACCTGGAAGGTGGGGTCCTCAGCGGAGAGCTTCTGGATGGCCGTGGAGAGCTTCTCCTGGTCACCCTTGGTGTTCGGCTCGATGGCAACCGAGATCACGGGCTCCGGGAAGCTCATGGACTCGAGGACGATCTGGTTCGCGGAGTCGCACAGGGTGTCGCCCGTGGTGGTGTCCTTCAGACCGATCGCTGCGTAGATGTGGCCGGCGGTAGCGCCCTCAACAGGCATTTCCTTGTTGGCGTGCATCTGGAACAGCTTGCCGATGCGCTCCTTCTTGCCCTTGGTGGAGTTGACCACCTGGGCGCCTGCTTCCACGTGACCGGAGTACACGCGGATGAAGGTGAGCTGGCCGAAGAAGGGGTGGGCCGCAATCTTGAATGCCAGAGCCGAGAACGGTTCCTCGGAGGAGGGCTTGCGGGTCAGTTCCTTCTCTTCGTCGCGGGGATCGTGACCGACCATCGGGGGGACGTCGAGCGGGTTCGGCAGGTAGTCCACCACGGCATCGAGCATCGGCTGGACGCCACGGTTCTTGAAGGCCGAGCCACAGAAGATCGGGTACAGCTCGGAGTTGATGGTCATCTTGCGGATGCCGGCCTTGAGCTCGTCGACCGAGATCTCTTCGCCCTCGAGGTACTTCTCCATGAGTTCCTCGGAGGACTCGGCGACCGTCTCAACGAGGTTCGCGCGGTACTCTTCAGCCTTTTCCTGGAGGTCAGCCGGGATCTCGCGGATCTCGTACTTGGCACCCATGGTCACGTCGCCCTTGGCGTCGCCCGGCCAAACCAGGGCACGCATGTAAAGCAGGTCGACGACGCCGATGAAGTCGTTCTCGGCACCGATGGGCAGCTGCATGACCAGCGGCTTGGCACCGAGGCGGCTGATGATGGTGTCTACGGTGAAGTAGAAGTCGGCACCGAGCTTGTCCATCTTGTTGACGAAGCAGATACGCGGCACGTTGTACTTGTCAGCCTGGCGCCAAACGGTCTCGGACTGCGGCTCAACGCCTTCCTTGCCATCGAAGACGGCAACTGCACCGTCGAGGACGCGCAGGGAGCGCTCAACCTCAACCGTGAAGTCCACGTGGCCGGGGGTGTCGATGATGTTGATCTGGTTGTTCTCCCAGAAGCAGGTCACGGCGGCAGACGTGATGGTGATGCCGCGTTCCTTTTCCTGTTCCATCCAGTCAGTGGTCGAAGCGCCGTCGTGCGTTTCGCCGATCTTGTGGTTCACACCCGTGTAGAACAGGATGCGCTCGGTTGTGGTGGTCTTGCCGGCATCAATATGGGCCATGATGCCGATGTTGCGGACCTTACTAAGGTCGGTAAGCACGTCCTGTGCCACGGGGTCTCCTTTTGGGATGGACTACACGTTCGCCGCCGGCTCTGTTGAGCCGGCGGCGCCCGGGGAGTATTACCAGCGGTAGTGTGCGAAGGCCTTGTTGGACTCGGCCATCTTGTGGGTGTCTTCGCGACGCTTCACAGCGGCACCGAGACCGTTGGACGCATCCAGGATTTCGTTCTGGAGGCGCTCGGTCATCGTCTTTTCACGGCGGGCCTTGGAGTAGCCAACCAGCCAGCGCAGGGCGAGTGCGGTGGAGCGGCCCGGCTTGACCTCGACCGGAACCTGGTAGGTGGCGCCACCGACGCGGCGGGACCGAACCTCAAGCGAAGGCTTGACGTTGTCCATGGCCTTCTTCAGCGCTGCGACGGGGTCGCCACCGGACTTGGCGCGTGCGCCTTCGAGGGCACCATAAACGATGCGCTCTGCCGTGGACTTCTTGCCGTCAACAAGCACCTTGTTGATGAGCTGGGTTACCAGCGGGGAGCCGTAAACCGGATCCGAAACGAGCGGCCGCTTGGGGGCCGGACCCTTGCGAGGCATATTACTTCTTCTCCATCTTTGCGCCGTAGCGGCTGCGGGCCTGCTTACGGTTCTTCACGCCCTGGGTATCAAGGGCGCCACGGACGATCTTGTAGCGGACACCGGGGAGGTCCTTCACACGACCACCGCGGACGAGCACAATGGAGTGCTCCTGCAGGTTGTGGCCAACACCGGGGATGTAGGCGGTAACTTCCACGCCGCCGTTGAGGCGAACACGCGCCACCTTACGCAGAGCCGAGTTCGGCTTCTTCGGGGTGGTGGTGTAAACGCGGGTGCAAACACCGCGGCGCATGGGGCTGCCCTTAAGCGCGGGAGCCTTGGTCTTTGAGACCTTAGGCGTGCGGCCCTTGCGGACCAGCTGGTTAATCGTAGGCACTCTCGTGTTCTCCGTTTTATCCGGAGCGGCTGTTTCCGGCCACTCTCTTGTTGCGTTGCCCCGCCGCCCGGGCCCTGAAGAGGATCTCCATGGCGGCGAAGGCGAAGCCTTTAATAGTCGGATCGCATACCGGGAAGGAGCTTGCGGTCCTATCAGTCCCTAGGCATGCAAAAATGTGGCATACGTTGCACAAGAACCCTGCAAACCGGAAACGTCGCTGCGGTTCAGCCTTTCAGCTGGAACCGGCGCACTCATCCACTGCCACAATAACAATTGGTAACCAGTCTACCACGGACAGGGTCCATGCCTTAATCGACGGGTTAAACGGGGATGGTCCCCCACCATGCGGTGCGGGACCATCCCTTTTCAGGCTCTACCGGAGTTGGTTACCGGAAGTCGTTCCCGAGGTCGTAGTCATCCAGCGGGATGGCGTGGAACTCAGGAGCTCCATCACCGCCCAGGGTGTCGTACGAGAAATCGCTGAATGCGCTGGGGCCGGTGAACAGGTTGGCCTTCGCTTCTTCAGTGGGCTCGACGGTGACCTCCGTGTAGCGCGGGAGGCCCGTGCCGGCCGGGATCAGCTTACCGATGATGACGTTTTCCTTCAGGCCAAGCAGCGGATCGCTCTTGCCTTCCATGGCCGCCTGCGTCAGGACGCGGGTGGTCTCCTGGAAGGAAGCGGCCGACAGCCAGGACTCGGTGGCCAGCGACGCCTTGGTGATACCCATGAGCTCGGGACGTCCGGAAGCCGGAGTCTTGCCCTCGGACACAACGCGGCGGTTGGCCTCCTCGAACCGGCTCCGTTCGGCGAGCTCGCCGGGCAGCAGGTCCGATTCGCCGGACTCGATGACCGTGACGCGGCGCAGCATTTGGCGGACGATAACCTCGACGTGCTTGTCGTGGATACCGATGCCCTGGCTGCGGTACACGCCCTGGACCTCGTCCACCAGGAACTTCTGGGCGGCACGCGGACCCATGATGCGCAGGACCTGCTTGGGATCCACGGGACCGTTGATCAGCTTCTGGCCAACGGTGACGTGGTCGCCGTCTTCGATGAGCAGGCGTGAACGGCGCAGGACCGGGTAAGCGATCTCTTCCGTTCCGTCATCAGGGGTGATGACCAGGCGCATCTGGCGCTCGGACTCTTCGATGGTGATGCGGCCGGCTGCTTCAGCAATCGGAGCGACACCCTTCGGAGTACGGGCTTCGAAGAGCTCCTGGATACGGGGCAGACCCTGGGTGATGTCGTCGCCACCGCTGGCGGAAACAGCACCACCGGTGTGGAACGTACGCATGGTCAGCTGGGTACCGGGCTCGCCGATGGACTGTGCGGCGATGATGCCCACGGCCTCGCCGATATCCACGGTCTTGCCGGTGGCCAGGGAACGGCCGTAGCACAGTGCGCAGGTGCCGACGCTGGACTCACAGGTGAGTACGGAGCGGACCTTGACCTCGGTGATGCCGGCCTTGAACAGCTCGTCAATCACCACGTCACCGCAGTCGGTGCCGGCGGCTGCGAGGACCTTGCCCTCGGAGTCAACGACGTCGACAGCGAGGGTACGTGCGTAGGCACTGTTCTCGACGTTCTCGTCCAAGACCAGCTCACCGTTGGAATCGGCGACGGCAATGGGCGTGACCAGGCCACGCTCGGTGCCGCAGTCCTCTTCGCGGACGATGACGTCCTGCGAGACGTCCACCAGACGACGGGTCAGGTAACCCGAGTTGGCGGTACGCAGCGCGGTGTCAGCCAGACCCTTACGGGCACCGTGTGTGGCGATGAAGTATTCCAGCACCGACAGGCCCTCACGGTAGGAGGACTTGATGGGACGCGGGATGATCTCACCCTTGGGGTTGGCCACCAGGCCACGGATACCCGCGATCTGACGGACCTGCATCCAGTTACCACGGGCACCGGAGGACACCATGCGGTTGATGGTGTTCATCGGGGACAGGCTGTCACGCATCGCCTGGGCGATCTCGTTGGTTGCCTTGTTCCAGATCTCGATCAGTTCCTGGCGACGCTCGTCGTCGTCGATCAGGCCCTTGTCATACTGGCCCTGGATCTTGGCGGCGCGCTCCTCGTAACCGGCAAGGATCTGGGGCTTCGCGGCCGGAACCTCGATGTCCGAGATGGCGACGGTGACGCCTGAGCGGGTGGCCCAGTAGAAACCGGCATCCTTCAGGTTGTCCAGCGTTGCCGCGGTAACAACCTTCGGGTAGCGCTCGGCGAGATCGTTGACAATGCGGGACAGTTCGCCCTTGTCGGCGACAGCCTCAACCCAGGGGTAGTCCTCGGGCAGGGTCTCGTTGAAGAGGACCTGGCCCAGGGAGGTCTGGACGAGTGCGGGCTGACCCTGCTCCCAGCCTTCCGGAGCTTCCCAGCCGGCGTACGGCACGAACCCTTCGAGACGGATCTTGACCTGCGAGTTCAGGTGCAGCTCGCGGGCGTCGAACGCCATGATGGCTTCCGAAACCGAACCGAAGATGCGGCCTTCACCGGCTGAACCCTTGCGCTTGGTGGTCAGGTGGTAGAGGCCGATGATCATATCCTGCGAGGGCAGGGTGACCGGGCGTCCGTCGGAGGGCTTCAGGATGTTGTTCGAGGACAGCATCAGGATGCGGGCCTCAGCCTGTGCCTCGGGGCTCAGCGGCAGGTGGACTGCCATCTGGTCGCCGTCGAAGTCGGCGTTGAACGCGCCACAAACCAGCGGGTGCAGCTGGATTGCCTTGCCTTCAACAAGCTGCGGCTCGAAGGCCTGGATGCCCAGGCGGTGCAGGGTAGGTGCACGGTTGAGCAGCACCGGGTGTTCGGTGATGATCTCTTCGAGCACGTCCCAAACCTGCGGGCGGTAGCGCTCCACCATCCGCTTGGCCGACTTGATGTTCTGGGCGTGGTTGAGGTCAACCAGGCGCTTCATCACGAACGGCTTGAAGAGCTCCAGCGCCATCTGCTTGGGCAGGCCACACTGGTGCAGCTTCAGCTGCGGGCCGACGACGATGACCGAACGGCCGGAGTAGTCGACGCGCTTGCCGAGGAGGTTCTGGCGGAAACGGCCCTGCTTGCCCTTGAGCATGTCGCTCAGGGACTTCAGCGGACGGTTGCCCGGTCCGGTGACCGGACGGCCGCGACGGCCGTTGTCGAAGAGGCTGTCAACAGCTTCCTGAAGCATGCGCTTCTCGTTGTTGACGATGATCTCCGGAGCACCCAGGTCAAGCAGGCGCTTGAGGCGGTTGTTGCGGTTGATCACGCGGCGGTACAGGTCGTTCAGGTCGGAGGTCGCGAAGCGGCCACCGTCCAGCTGGACCATCGGGCGCAGTTCCGGCGGGATCACCGGGACGGCGTCGAGCACCATGCCGAGCGGGCTGTTGTTGGTGGTCAGGAACGCGTTGACCACCTTCAGGCGCTTGAGGGCCCGGGTCTTGCGCTGGCCCTTGCCGTTGGCAATGATGTCGCGCAGCAGGTCCGACTCGGCCTGCATGTCGAAGTTCTCAAGGCGCTTCTTGATGGCTTCAGCACCCATGGAGCCTTCGAAGTACATGCCGTAGCGGTCGCGCAGTTCGCGGTACAGGCCCTCGTCACCTTCGAGGTCGGCGACCTTGAGGTTCTTGAAGCGGTCCCAGACCTGCTCGAGGCGCTCAATGTCGGCGTCGGCACGCTTGCGCACGTTGGCCATCTGGCGGTCGGCGGAGTCGCGGGCCTTCTTCTTGTCGGCTGCCTTGGCGCCTTCGCCCTCGAGGCGTGCGATTTCGCCTTCGAGGTCGCGGGCGATCGCGGCGATGTCGGCGTCGCGGTTGTCGATCAGCTGCTTCTTCTCGATGTCGTGCTCAACCTGCAGGTTGGGCAGTTCCTCGTGGCGGGCAGCCTCGTCGACGCTGGTGATCATGTAGGCAGCGAAGTAGATGACCTTTTCGAGGTCCTTCGGGGCCAGGTCAAGGAGGTAGCCCAGGCGGGACGGAACACCCTTGAAGTACCAGATGTGCGTGACGGGAGCCGCAAGCTCGATGTGGCCCATGCGCTCACGGCGGACCTTGGCGCGGGTGACTTCAACGCCACAGCGCTCACAGATGATGCCCTTGAAGCGCACGCGCTTGTACTTGCCGCAGTAGCATTCCCAGTCCCGGGACGGGCCGAAGATCTTCTCACAGAAGAGGCCGTCCTTCTCGGGCTTGAGCGTGCGGTAGTTGATGGTTTCCGGCTTCTTAACCTCGCCGTACGACCAGCCGCGGATGTCTTCCGCGGTGGCGAGGCCGATCTGCATGAGGCCGAAGGAGGATTCGCTGGACATATGGTCCCTGTTCTCTCTTGTTCTCTAAATTCTGAAGTCTTGGTGCGGGATGAGGGAGGGGGCATACGACGGCGGGTGGTCACCCGCCGTCGTAAACCTCCTGCTAGACCTCTTCTACGGAGCTGGGCTCTGCACGAGACAGATCGATGCCCAGTTCTTCCGCAGCCGTGAAGACTGCGTCATCAGAGTCACGCATTTCAATCGTGGTTCCGTCCGTGGAAAGAACTTCCACGTTCAGGCACAGCGACTGCATTTCCTTGATCAAGACCTTGAAGGATTCGGGAACGCCCGGCTCGGGGATGTTCTCGCCCTTGACGATCGCTTCGTAGACCTTCACACGACCGTGGATGTCATCCGACTTGATCGTGAGGAGTTCCTGGAGCGTGTAGGCAGCGCCGTAAGCCTCGAGCGCCCACACTTCCATTTCACCGAAGCGCTGGCCGCCGAACTGTGCCTTACCACCCAGCGGCTGCTGCGTGATCATGGAGTACGGGCCGGTGGAGCGCGCGTGGATCTTGTCGTCCACCAGGTGGTGGAGCTTCAGGATGTACATGTAGCCGACCGAGATCGGATCCGGGAACGGCTCACCGGAGCGGCCGTCAAACAGGCGGGTCTTGCCCGAGGAGTTGATCAGGCGGTCACCGTCGCGGGTCACGTTGGTGGAGTCCAGCAGGCCCGTGATTTCCTCTTCGCGGGCACCGTCGAACACCGGCGTGGCAACAGTGGTGGGACCACTCTCGCGCGGCAGGTTCGGCAGCTGCTTGACCCACTCGGGCTCGCCTTCGATCTTCCAACCGGTCTTGGCAACCCAGCCGAGGTGCGTTTCGAGCACCTGGCCCACGTTCATACGACCCGGAACACCCAGCGGGTTCAGGACGATGTCAACGGGGGTACCGTCGGCAAGGAAGGGCATGTCCTCGACGGGGAGGATCTTGGAGATAACGCCCTTGTTGCCGTGGCGGCCGGCGAGCTTGTCGCCGTCGGTGATCTTGCGCTTGGCAGCCACGTAGACGCGCACCAGCTGGTTCACGCCCGGGGGCAGCTCGTCGTCGTTGTCGCGGTCGAAGACGCGAACGCCGATGACGGTGCCGGACTCGCCGTGCGGCACCTTCAGGGAGGTGTCGCGCACTTCGCGGGACTTCTCACCGAAGATGGCGCGCAGCAGGCGCTCTTCCGGGGTCAGCTCGGTTTCACCCTTCGGGGTGACCTTTCCGACCAGGATGTCCCCTGCTTCAACCTCGGCACCGATGTGGATGATGCCGCGTTCGTCCAGGCCGGCCAGGACTTCCTCGGACACGTTGGGGATGTCACGGGTGATTTCCTCGGCACCAAGCTTGGTGTCGCGGGCATCGATCTCGTGCTCCTCGATGTGGATGGAGGAAAGGACGTCCTCGGCAACGATGCGCTGCGAGAGGATGATGGCGTCCTCGAAGTTGTGGCCTTCCCATGACATGAATGCCACGAGCAGGTTCTTGCCGAGTGCGAGTTCACCCTGGTCCGTTGCCGGACCGTCGGCGATGATGCCGCCGACCTCCAGGCGCTGGCCTTCGTTCACCAGGACGCGGTGGTTGTAGCAGTTGCCCTGGTTGGAACGGGCGAACTTGTTGATGCGGTAGTTGGTCTCGGTGCCGTCGTCGTTGAGCATGATGACGAGCTCGGCGGAAACCTCGGTGACCACACCGGCCTTCTTGGCGATGACAACGTCACCGGCATCGACGGCGGCGGCGCGCTCCATGCCGGTGCCCACGAACGGAGCCTCGGAACGGACCAGCGGCACGGCCTGGCGCTGCATGTTGGCACCCATGAGCGCACGGTTGGCGTCGTCGTGCTCCAGGAACGGGATCAGGGCGGTTGCCACGGACACCATCTGGCGCGGGGAAACGTCCATGAACTCGACATCCTCGGCCGGAACCAGGACGGGCTCGCCTCCACCACCGCGGGCACGGACCAGCACGGTGTCCTCGGCGAACTTGTTGTTCTCATCCAGCGGCGCGTTGGCCTGTGCGATCAGCACCTCGGCCTCGTCGTCGGCCGTCAGGTACTGGACGTCGTCGGACACGACGCCGTCCTTGACCAGCCGGTACGGGGTTTCGATGAAACCGAACGGGTTGATGCGGCCGTAGGATGCCAGCGAACCGATCAGGCCAATGTTCGGGCCTTCAGGAGTTTCGATGGGGCACATACGTCCGTAGTGGGACGGGTGCACGTCACGGACTTCCATGCCGGCGCGGTCACGGGACAGACCACCCGGGCCAAGCGCGGACAGGCGGCGCTTGTGGGTCAGGCCCGAGAGCGGGTTGTTCTGGTCCATGAACTGCGACAGCTGGGACGTTCCGAAGAACTCCTTGATGGCTGCAACCACGGGGCGGATGTTGATCAGGGTCTGCGGCGTGATGGCCTCGACGTCCTGGGTGGTCATGCGCTCGCGGACGACGCGCTCCATGCGGGACAGGCCGGTGCGGACCTGGTTCTCGATGAGCTCGCCGACGGCGCGGATGCGGCGGTTGCCGAAGTGGTCGATGTCGTCGATTTCGACGCGCAGGTCCACTTCCTGGCCATCGCGGGTGCCCTTGATGGTTTTCTCGCCGGCGTGCAGCGCGACGAGGAACTTGATCATGGCGACGATGTCTTCAACGTGCAGGACCGAGGCTTCCTTGTCGCCAAGGGAGCGGTCGATGCCGAGCTTGCGGTTGATCTTGTAACGGCCAACCTTGGCCAGATCGTAGCGCTTGGAGTTGAAGTACAGGTTGTCCAGCAGGGACTGGGCAGCCTCGACGGTGGGCGGCTCGCCCGGCCGCAGCTTGCGGTAGATGTCCAGCAGGGCGTCTTCGCGGGTCTCGGTGGCGTCCTTCTCCAGGGTTGCCCGCATGGAGTCGTACTGGCCGAACTCTTCGAGAATCTGGCCTTCGGTCCAGCCAAGGGCCTTGAGCAGGACTGTGACGGACTGCTTGCGCTTGCGGTCGAGGCGGACACCGACCTGGTCGCGCTTGTCGATCTCGAGCTCGAACCAGGCACCGCGGGACGGGATGATCTTGGCGGTGAAGATGTCCTTGTCGCTGGTCTTGTCAGCGGCGCGCTCGAAGTAGGCGCCCGGTGAACGGACCAGCTGGGAGACGACGACACGCTCGGTGCCGTTGACCACGAAGGTGCCCTTCTCGGTCATCAGCGGGAAATCGCCCATGAACACGGTCTGCTGCTTGATTTCGCCCGTGTTGTTGTTCATGAACTCGGCCTTGACGTACAAAGGAGCCGAGTACGTTGCGTCCCGGTCCTTGCACTCGGCCATAGTGTACTTGGGGTCAGCGAACTCCGGATCGGAGAAGCTCAGGGACATGGTGCCCTGGAAGTCCTCGATCGGGGAGATCTCTTCGAAGATGTCCGACAGGCCGGACGTGGTGGCGACGCTGAGATCGTTTTCTTCGACAGCCTTTGCCACGCGTGCCTGCCAGCGCTCATTGCCGACCAGCCAATCGAAGCTGTCTGTCTGCAGGGCAAGCAGATTCGGAACGTCAAGAGGTTCGTGAATCTTTGCGAATGAGAGCCGGCGAGTGGCACCATCAGTGCTGTCGGCGGTGTTAGCGGTTTCGTTATTAGAGGTGCTCGAGGCGACCAAGAGGGATCCTTCCACAGACCTTCAGGCGTTTTCAGATCTCCCCCGCTGTGCACCCTGCGAAAGTGACTCCGCAGCGCTACCATCCGGTTCCGCTATATGACCCGGGACCCGTGCTGACGATGCTGTGACGTTGTCACGGCACGTTGATTGCCAGCTGCCAGGCAAAGCCCACCGCTATATGAAGGCTGAAGGTAAACAGGGAAGACGCAAATATCTACGATACGGCAAAACAACCTACGTGTCTACCCCACATCCGGCCGGATTGCAAGCACTGTTTTCGCGCTGTCCGCCGGCCGTCCTTACAGGCGCAGCGTGACACCTTCCGCAGTGCAGGTCCCCGCGTTCGCGAAGACGGCGTCCCGCACGGCGTCCTTGGACTCCTGGGCAGGCGTGCTGCCGGACTCAGCGGCGGCCGAGTGGTCGATCGCGAGCAGACTGAGCGAGGCGAAAAGCCCCTCGAGGTCCCCGGAAACGGTGCCCTTGGCGTCCTGGGCCTTCAGGTAGACGTCCTCATAGCCTTTTGCGTCGGTGGGGGAAACCGCAGCGTAGTCGGCGAAGAGTTTGTTGAAGAGTTCGCAGGCTTCCCTGGCGCCCGCGCTCGGGCTGCCGGCGTCTGCTGACGCACGGGGCGTGCTGCCGCCGCTGGACCGGGTCGAGGACGGAGCAGGCTGCTGCGTTGATTCCGCCGGTGCGGGTGTCGACACCGAGCAGCCTGTCAGTGCGGCAAGGGCTGCAAGGGCTGCTGCGGCAAGTGTCGCCTTCATGATCTCGCTCCGTCCGTCACGGCCCCGGACCCGGTGTCCCCCTGAAAAGCCTCGCCCACCACCCTACGCAAGCCGCCGCCGTCGTGCACACCGGGAGGATGGGGACCCCTGCCCTGCCCGCACCCTTAACCCGGCCGCCCGCAGTGGCCGGACCCGCAGCAGCCGGGACACCGGAATGCGCACAGGTGTTCCGGCGTTTGAATAGTTGGGTGACCAGGCTCACGATAGCCTTGGTGGCTTACACCGGAACCGGATTGAAAGTGATGATCATGGGCAACTCTCCTGACAACAGTGACGTTGTCGTCCTTGCAGCAGCGCGGACCCCGCAGGGCCGCATCAACGGCCAACTGTCCAGCCTGACGGCGGTGGACCTTGGCGCCCATGCCATCAAGGCTGCCTTGGCGGCCAGCGGCGTTGAAGCGGCCGATGTGGAGGCTGTGATCATGGGGCAAGTGTTGCAGGCGGGCGCAGGCCAGAATCCCGCACGGCAGAGCTCCATCGGAGCCGGGATCGGCTGGAACGTCCCCGCCGTGACGGTGAATAAAGTGTGCCTCTCCGGGCTCACCGCGGTGATCGACGCCGCCCGCATGATCCGGGCCGGTGAGGCCGCCGTGGTGGTGGCAGGCGGCCAGGAATCGATGAGCCGGGCGCCGCACCTGCTGCCGGGCTCGCGCCAGGGATGGACGTATGGCTCCATCCAGGCCCTGGACGCGGCTGCCAATGACGGACTGACCGACGCCTTTGACGGGCAATCCATGGGCCTGTCCACTGAAACCCGGAACCTCACGCTGGGCATCGACCGCAGTTCCCAGGACAACGTGGCCGCCCAGTCGCACCAGCGTGCGGCACTGGCGGCTAAGAACGGAACGTTCGACGGCGAGATCGCACCGATCAGCGTCAAGCAGCGCAAAGGCGACCCCCTGGTGGTGGAGACCGACGAAGGCGTCCGCCCCAACACCTCGGTTGAGTCGCTGGCAGGCCTGCGCGCAGCGTTTGTGACCGACGGCACCATCACCGCGGGCAACTCCTCTCCCCTGTCCGACGGCGCCGCCGCCCTGGTGCTCGCCTCCCGCGGCTATGCCGAGGAGCACGGGCTGGAGTACCTTGCCGTGGTGGGAAAGCCGGGGCAGGTGGCCGGCCCGGACAATTCCCTGCATTCCCAGCCTTCCAACGCCATCATGAACGCCTTGGGCAAGGCCGGCTGGAGCACTGCGGACCTGGATTTCATTGAGATCAACGAGGCCTTTGGTTCCGTGGCGGTCCAATCGCTCAAGGACCTGGACTACCCCCTGGAGAAGTGCAACATCCACGGCGGTGCCATCGCCCTGGGACACCCAATCGGGGCATCAGGAGCCCGGCTCGCCGCCCACGCGGCACATGAGCTGAAGCGGCGCGGAAGTGGAAAAGCCGCCGTGTCACTCTGCGGCGGGGGCGGGCAGGGCGAAGCCCTCCTGCTGTACCGCGACTGATGGCGGGCGCAACCGGAAACGGAACGGACGCCGTCGGACGGGAACGCTTCCTGGCCGACGCCGCGGCCCGGGGCCTGCAGGTTGACGTGGTGGAACGCCCGCCGGCGCGGAGCCCGGAGGAAGCCGCCGCCATCCTGGGCATCAAACCCGCTGACATCGTGAAGTCACTGGTGGTCAAGCACAAGGACGGCACCTTCCTGTTCGCCCTGATTCCCGGCGATCGCCAGATCTCCTGGCCCAAGCTCCGGTCCCTGGTGGGCGTCAACAAGCTCTCGCTGCCACCGGCAGACATCGCACTGGAAGCGACCGGCTACGAGCGTGGCACCATCACGCCGCTGGGCAGCACCACGGCCTGGCCCGTCTATGCCGACGCCACGATCAGCGGGCGCCGGATCTCCATGGGCGCCGGAGCCCACGGCTACAGCGCTTTCGTTGACGCCGACTCACTGACCGCGGCCCTGGATGCGGTGGTCGCCGACATCTCAGATCCCGGCTGACCGCTCCGCCCCGCATAAAGCAGGAAACCCCGCCCACTGAAGTGGACGGGGTTTCCGAAGGAAAAAGGCGTTGTTACTTGAGGGTAACGGTGGCGCCTGCAGCCTCGAGCTGCTCCTTGGCCTTCTCGGCAGCTTCCTTGGTGGCGCCTTCGAGAACAGCCTTCGGTGCGCTGTCAACCAGGTCCTTGGCTTCCTTGAGGCCGAGGGAGGTGATGGCGCGAACTTCCTTGATGACTGCGATCTTCTTGTCACCGGCAGCTTCGAGGACGACGTCGAAGTCGGTCTTCTCTTCAACCTCTTCAGCAGCAGCGCCGGCGGGGCCAGCAACTGCAACAGCAGCGGCGGTAACTTCGAAGGTCTCTTCGAAGAGCTTGACGAACTCGGAGAGCTCGATGATGGTCAGTTCCTTGAAAGCTTCAATGAGCTCTTCGTTGCTGAGCTTCGCCATGGTTGGCGTCCTTCCTGTTGTGGTGTCCGAGCGGCGCGGAGCCGGGCATGACACCGGAGTCTGGTGGGGTAAAGAGAATTAGTTCTCTTCGGCAGCGGGAGCTTCGGCGGGTGCCTCGGCTTCAGCGGCGGGAGCTTCTTCAGCGGCAGGCGCTTCGGCAGCTGCCGGTGCACCGTTCTCTTCTTCAAGCTTGAGGCGCAGTGCATCGATGATGCGTGCAGCTGCGGCGGCGGGTGCCTTGAGGACGCCTGCAACCTTGGCGAGCTGAAGCTCACGGGACTCGAGGGCAGCCAGGGCGGCGACCTCGGTGGCGTCCAGTGCCTTGCCCTCGAAGTAACCGGTCTTGATGACCAGCTGCTTGTTGGCCTTGGCAAAATCCGTCAGGCTCTTGGCAGCGGCAACTGCGTCACCCTTGATGAACGCGATTGCAGTGGGGCCGGCAAGCTGGCCGTCGAATGCTTCGACGCCGGCTTCCTTGGCTGCAATGGCGGTCAGGGTGTTCTTGACGACCGCGAACTTGGTGTCCTGGCCGAGAGAAACACGCAGCTGCTTGAGCTGTGCAACGGTGAGCCCGCGGTATTCGGTCAGGACAGCGGCGTTCGATTCCTTGAAATCGTTAGTGATCTCAGCTACTGCTGAAACCTTGGTAGGCGTTGCCATAACCCTCCTTCCGGGGATAGTGCCGGTATTCGACGGTCCCCGCTCAAGAGAGCTAAAACTAAAAACGCCCCGCGCAGATGCACGGGGCTTGGCTCAACACGGTTTGACCGCGGAGCTTTGCTTCGTTCACCTGCGCCGGCCGCCCTGCGTTGAGGGTCCTTCGTCCGGAAACCCACTGTGGCCTCCGGCGCACAACTGCAGAGTTGAGCCATGTACAGGAGAGTGGATTTCCAACAACCGACGGTCTTTGGTACTCCCAGCTTACGCGAGGGGGCGCCAGTCCGCCAAATCGGCGGTCAGCTGGTGCTGGTCCGCAGCGTGGGGAGTTCCTTTTGCCAGATGCCGGTCACCCCTGCCGTCTGGAATCCAAGCTGCTTGTTGACCGTCAAGAGGTACCGGTTCTCCGGCGCGTTCCAGGTGTAGATGATGCGCGCATCCGGGAACTGCTCGCTGAGCCGTTCCATGTTGGCCACCTTAATCAGCAGGCCCAGCTTGTTGCCGCGGTGTTCCTGCAGGACCAGCGTATCGTCCTGGAAAACGACGTCTGCGCGGTGGGCGAGCACGGTGATGGTGGTCAGTCCCACCAGCGATCCCGTGGCAATGTGTTCGACGGCGGTGACCACCGTGCGCCTGCCCTGCGCGATGGCGACGTCTTCGGCCTCGCGCAGGATCCCGCCGTCGAACACCATGTCCTGCTCAACCGGCACGTCGAGGGAAGGGTCGACGTCGGCACCCGCCTGGTTCTCCAGGACAGCCACGGCCTCCAGCCACCGGTCCGGGCAGCGGTCCGTCCAATGGTGCAGCCGGTACCTGCCGCCGTTGGCTTCCTCTGCCTCGGCCTGGAGGTCTGACACCAGCTTGGTGTCCAGGGGAAGCACGCAGGAACTGAACTGCTCAATGTGCTGGAGTGTGTAGCCGGTCTTTTGCGCGAACTCCACCTCCCGGCTTTCCAAGGGAACGAAACCCTGGCCGGTGCCCGGGACCAGCTGGGCCTGCCCAAACTCGTGGAGCGATGCGCCGGGGTGGTTGGTGTCCACCAGGATCATGGTGCGGCCTTCACCCCGCGCCAGCTGCTCGGCGGCCTCGAGCAAGCGCCGCCCCACGCCCTGACGCTGGAACTCTGGCAGGATATCCAGGGTGAGTTCGGCGAGGTCCAGGTGGTCTGTCAGCGGAAGCGCGATGTCCACGGTCCCCACGATGTCCCCGTCCACCTTGGCAACGAGGATCAGCTGGCGCTCATAGGGGTCCGCGAACTCGAGCAATTTTTCCAGCGGACCATAGGCGAGATCGTCACTCCCCCAGGTCTGCATCCGCACTTTGCGGCCCACCTCGACGGCGGCCAGGAAGTCCGCGGCGTCAGGGGTGTCCAGGGAATCGGGGATCCACAGCTGCTCGATCTTTACGTCTATAGCCATTCGGGCATCATCCCAGCCGTTTCTGCCACTCACCTTCATAGCCAGCGGGCTTGAATCCAAGTGCGGTATTTATCGCCAGCATATGCTGGTTTTCGCTGGCATTCCATGTCAGGACCGAGCGCGCCGAGGGCCACTTTTCCTGCGCGCGGCGGAGGTTGGCCGCCTTGACCAGCATGCCCAAGCGGTGGCCGCGTTGCTCCGCCGCCACCAGGGTGTCCTGCTGGATCAGCGGCTCCGGCACCTCCGGACGCCAGGTCAGGACCGTATAGGCCACCAGCTCGCCGGTGTGCCGGTGCACGGCGCCTGCCACTGATGACTTGACGCCACCGCGGCCGAGGGTCGATTCGTCCTCCCGTACCCTGGCGGCGTCCCAGTCCTCGCGTTGCCAGTCCATGCCTGCGGTGGGGGCATCCTCGCTCATCCGCACCCTGAGCCGCGCGTAGCCGGCGACCAACGTTTCCGGGCAGTGATCATCCCAGGCCGTCAGCGTGTAATGCTCTGCGTGCGCAAGGCCTTCCGCCTCCAGCCGGGCCAACAGGGATTCGGACACGGGAAGCGCCAGCCGGCTGGAGCGCTCCACCTGTTCCAGCTGGTATCCGGCGGCCATGGCAAAGCCGCCTGCGGCATGGTCCATGGGCAGCTGCCCGGCACCGGACTTCGCGGCCAGCATGCGGGCGCCACCCGCCGGGACTTCCAGCGGTATTTCGTGGAAGGCAGCCAGGGATGACCGGCCGCGGGTGCGGGCCACGGATTCGGCGTGCCTCAGCAGGGCACGCCCAATCCCCCGGCGGCGCCTGCCGGGAACCACCAGGACGTCGATGCCTGCCGTGGCCGTGTTGTCCCGCAACGGCAAAGTGACCGAACACAGCCCCACCGGTTCGTTGCCGATCCGGGCCAGGAAGAGGTGCCGTTCTTCGTACCGGTTGCCACGCCAATACTCGAGCGCTTCCTTGTCTGTCAGGCAGCGGTCCAGGTTGCCCCACACTGCCATGTCCTCCGCCTCCCGCATGGCCTGGCAAGTCCGGAGGTCCGCGGACGGCCGGGCGGCATCCGGGCCGCTTCCCCCGGGCGGGATCACGACGGCGGCAATTACCAACGCGTCACGTGGCGGCAAAGGCGGGACTCCAGCGGGGTCCGGTTTATCCATGCAGCCAGCTTAGGCAAACACCCGGACAACAAAGGAGCCCGCCACGACGCATAAGCATCGGACGGGCTCCCGATGCTCCGGAATCAGCCCGGAGCAGGAACTTCAATCAAGGACTATGCTTCGGTGAGCACCTTGGTGACGTTGGGGTCGACGGAGATGCCGGGACCGAACGTGGTGGCAACGGTGGCCTTCTGGATGTAGCGGCCCTTGGCGGCAGAAGGCTTCAGGCGAAGCACCTCTTCCAGCGCTGCTGCGTAGTTCTCGGCCAGCTTGATGGCGTCGAACGAAACCTTGCCGATGATGAAGTGCAGGTTGGAGTGCTTGTCGACGCGGAAGTCGATCTTTCCACCCTTGATGTCGTTGACTGCCTTGGTGACGTCGGGGGTCACGGTGCCCGTCTTCGGGTTCGGCATCAGGTTACGCGGACCCAGGACCTTACCGAGGCGGCCAACCTTGCCCATGAGGTCAGGGGTGGCAACGGCAGCGTCGAAGTCGGTCCAGCCGGCTGCGATCTTTTCGATCAGGTCGTCGGAGCCAACGAAGTCGGCGCCGGCTGCGATTGCGGCCTCTGCCTTGTCGCCCGTGGCGAAGACCAGGACGCGAGCGGTCTTACCGGTGCCGTGGGGCAGGTTGACCGTACCGCGGACCATCTGGTCGGCCTTGCGGGGGTCAACGCCCAGGCGGAAAGCCACCTCGACGGTTGCATCGAACTTGGACGGGTTGGTGTCCTTGGCCAGCGTTACTGCCTCGAACGGTGCGTAGTGCTTCTCCGCGTCGATCTTGGCGGCTGCTGCCTCATATGCTTTGCTGCGCTTTGCCATGCTGCTTATTTCTCCTTGTGCAGTTGTGGTCTGCGGACCGCGCTGGGCCCTGCCACAGTCGGTGGTCCGGTTCGTTATCCGGTCCGGATGCCCGACATTTCAATTAGTGTGGTGCCGGTGTCCCGGCGGTGCGGCCCGTCGTCGTCAAAATCCTGACGGCGGACAGCGGAAAGGGTTATTAGCCCTCGACGGTGATGCCCATGGAGCGGGCGGTGCCGGCGATGATCTTGGCTGCGCCTTCGAGGCTGGTGGCGTTGAGGTCTTCCATCTTGGTGGAGGCGATCTCGTTGACCTGGGCCTGGGTCAGCTTGGCAACCTTGACGGTGTGCGGGGTGGATGAACCCTTGGCAACGCCTGCAGCCTTCTTGATGAGCTCTGCAGCCGGCGGGGTCTTGGTGATGAACGTGAAGGAACGGTCCTCGTAGACCGTGATTTCCACGGGGATGACGTTTCCGCGCTGGGCTTCCGTCGCAGCGTTGTACGCCTTGCAGAATTCCATGATGTTGACACCGTGCTGGCCAAGCGCAGGACCGATCGGCGGGGCCGGGTTGGCGGCACCTGCCTGGATCTGCAGCTTGATGAGGCCGGTGACCTTCTTCTTGGGAGCCAATGTAGGGTCCTTCTCTCAATAACGTCCTGGGGCACAGGAGCGTGCCTCAGGTTTGTGGCCGCCATGGCAAGGCGGCCGGCCGTTCCGGTGCCGCTAAGCGGGCGGTGCCGGAACGAATTCTAGGGTTGTCAGATCTTGGAGACCTGGTTGAACGCCAGGGTGACAGGCGTTTCGCGCTCGAAGATGGAGACCAGTACCACCAGGGTCTGGGACTCGGGCTTGATCTCGGAGATCGTGGCAGGGAGGGTCTCGAACGGACCTTCCTTGACGATGACGGACTCGCCGACCTCGAAGTCGACGGCCACGGGAGCCTGGTTTTGCTTGTTGACCGGCTTGCCCTTCTCGGCCTGCTCCTCTTCGAAGACAGGGGCGAGCATGGAGAAGACCTCGTCCAGGCGCAGCGGGACCGGGTTGTGGGCGTTGCCCACGAAGCCGGTGACGCCGGGGGTGTGGCGGACGGCGCCCCAGGAGGCGTCGGTGAGGTCCATGCGGACCAGGACGTAGCCGGGGATGCGGACGCGGTTGATCACCTTGCGCTGGGCGTTCTTGATCTCCACGACTTCTTCCATGGGCACCTGGATTTCGAAGATGTAATCTTCCATGTCCAGGGTCTGGATGCGGGTTTCAAGGTTTGCCTTCACGCGGTTCTCGTAACCGGCGTAGGAGTGGATGACGTACCAGTCACCCTCCTGGCGGCGCAGCTTGGCCTTGAACTCCTCGGCGGGATCAGCGGCTGCGGAAGCCGCTGCGGCGGCGAGGGCGTCGGCGGACTCGTCGTCGCCGTCTTCTGCGGCGTCGGCTTCTTCACCGGCGACGTCGTCAGCATCGGAGCCGGCGTCGTCGGATTCGGGCGCGAAGGACTCAACCTCGGACTCTTCACCGGCTTCTGCCGCGACGTCCTGGGACTCTTCCAGCCCAGACTCGGTTACCTCGAGCTCCTGCTCAGACACTTGGTCTCCTGCTTCCTCATTGCCTAACATGCCTATTTAAATGGCTCAATTCCGCACGCCGGCGTTTCCCTTCCGGTTTCCCGGACGAAACACGCGGCCTGCGGACCATACAGCCTTAGCTGTCCGTCGAGCCGGTACCGCCGAAGATCCAGCTGACAGCGGTTCCGAAACCAATGTCCAGCAGGCTGACGATGACCATCATGATGGCCACGAACACCAGCACCACGAGCGTGTAGTTGATCAGTTCCTTGCGGGTGGGCGCCACAACCTTCTTGAGTTCGCCAATGATCTGGCGGACAAAGAGAGCAATGCGGGCGAAGAAGCTTGCCTTGGCTTCCTTCTTAGCTGGGCGGCCCTTGGAGCTGCTGGCAGCTGTTTCGGTCACCTGGTCCTCGCTCATCTTTGCAATGGTGGATTACCCGGCCCTGATCAGAACCATGGTTGCTGCGCCTGCCCCGGGCTTTCGCCCGGGAACAGCTTGCGCAGGGCAGACAGGACTCGAACCTGCAACCTGCGGTTTTGGAGACCGCTGCGCTACCAATTGCGCCACTACCCTTTGGAATGAATGCCACTCTTTGACGACTCAAGCACCAGCTTGTACTGGGGCGCACGCCATCATCCGTGTTTCAACACCGGTGAACCAGTCTACGCAAGAACTTCGCGTAGGTAAAACCGGCCCGACCCGGCCCATCCGCCGGCCGGTCCGACTTGTGCGGCGAGTGGCAGTCACAAAACCAAACCGGCTCCCCGGAGGGTCCGGTGAACAGCTTAGAGTAGAACTCGTCGAAACCCATATTCCAGCCTGCCGGCTGCAAGCGAAGAACGGACCTGCCATGTCTGCCGCCCGCGTTTCCAAACGCATATCCGCAATTGCCGAATCCGCAACCCTTGCCGTTGATGCCAAGGCGAAGGCGCTCAAGGCAGCAGGCCGGCCGGTTATTGGCTTCGGTGCGGGCGAGCCCGACTTTCCCACGCCGGACTACATTGTCCAGGCCGCCATTGAAGCTGCCGCCCAGCCCAAGTACCACCGCTATTCCCCGGCGGGCGGCCTGCCGGAGCTGAAGAAGGCCATCGCCGAAAAGACACTCCGGGACTCCGGGTACACCGTTGATCCTTCACAGGTACTGGTAACCAACGGCGGCAAGCAGGCTGTGTACAACACCTTCGCCACCCTGGTGGATCCGGGCGACGAAGTGATCGTTCCCACCCCGTTCTGGACCACCTACCCTGAGGCGATCCGCCTGGCCGGCGGCGTGCCGGTGGAAGTTTTCGCCGGGCCGGAGCAGGACTACCTGGTGACGGTCGATCAGCTGGAGGCGGCTGTCACGGACAAGACGAAGATCCTGTTGTTCGTCTCGCCGTCGAACCCCACCGGCGCTGTCTACTCGCCGGAGCAGGTGGCGGAGATCGGGAAGTGGGCCGCAGCCAAGGGCCTGTGGGTGGTAACGGACGAGATATACGAGCACCTGACCTACGACGGCGTGCCCTTCACCTCCATCGCTACCGCGGCCCCCGAGCTGGGCGACAAGGTGGTCATCCTCAACGGCGTCGCCAAGACGTACGCGATGACCGGTTGGCGCGTGGGCTGGATGATCGGCCCGGCCGACGTCATCAAGGCCGCCACCAACCTTCAGTCGCACGCCACGTCCAACGTGTCCAACATCATGCAGATCGCTGCCCTCGCTGCCGTGTCCGGTCCGCTGACCGCCGTCGACGAGATGAAGGTGGCCTTCGACCGCCGCCGCAAGGCCATCGTTGCCGGCCTGAACGCCATCGACGGGGTGGAATGCCCGACGCCGAAGGGTGCCTTCTACGTCTACGCGGACGTCCGGGGGCTGCTGGGCAAGGAATTCCCGACTGCGTCCGGCACGGCCACGCCGCAAACGTCTGCCGAGCTTGCCGCCCTCATCCTGGATGAGGTTGAGGTGGCGGTGGTCCCCGGCGAGGCGTTCGGTCCGTCCGGATTCGTCCGGCTGTCCTACGCACTGGGCGATGACGACCTCGCCGCCGGCGTCCAGCGCCTGCAGGACTTCCTGGGCAAGGCCCAGTAAACGCCCGCTCACTTCTGGCACCCGAAACACCAACGCCCGCTCACTTTCCTTGAGGAAGTGAGCGGGCGTTGGTGTTTAAGACGTCAAAGGTGAGCGGGCGTTCTAAAGCAGGCGGCGCTCGGCGGCCCACTTGGTCAGCTCGTGGCGGCTGGAGAGCTGCAGTTTCCTCAGCACAGCGGACACATGGGTTTCCACGGTCTTGATGCTGATAAAGAGTTCCTTGGCCACTTCCTTGTAGCTGTAGCCCCGGGCGATGAGCCGCATAACCTCCAGTTCGCGGGCGGAGAGCTTATCCAGCTCGTCGTCGGCAATATCCGCAGGGGCGGTTCCGAACGCGTCCAGGACGAACCCCGCCAGGCGCGGCGAGAACACGGCATCGCCGCCGGCCACCCGGAACACGGCATCGGTGATCTCGGCGCCGGAGATGGTCTTGGTGACGTAACCCCTAGCGCCGGCGCGGATCACGGCCACCACGTCCTCCGCCGCGTCGGAAACGCTCAGGGCCAGGAACCGGGTGCCGGAGAGGAGCGGTACGGAGCCGGCGATGACTTCCCGGCCACCGCCGCCCAGCCCACCGGGCAGGTGCACGTCCAGGAGGACGACGTCGGGCCGCTGTTCGGCGATCACGGCGATGGCCTGCTCCACGGTGGCGGCCTCCCCCACGACGTGGATGCTGGCGTCGAGATCCGCTTTCAGCCCGGACCGGAAGATGGCGTGGTCATCCACAATCACCACCCGAACGGATTTGGCCGGCCGGCCTGCCGCGGCCCCTGCCCCTGTCCCTGTCCCCTGGATCGTGCTCATGATTTCCCTTCCGCGTTCTCCGCCGCTGCCGGCAACCTCAGGCGAACCTCGGTGCCGTCATCCGTACTGAGGATGGCAGCCGAGCCGCCATGCCTTTTCATTCTGCCGATGATCGATTCCCGGACGCCGAGCCTGTCCGGCGGGACGTCCCCCAGCTCAAAACCTGGGCCCCTGTCCTTGATGAAGATCTCTGCCTGCGCATCCGATGCCTCCAGGTATACGGAGACGGTTCCGCCGCCGTGCCGGGAGGCGTTGAGCATGGCCTCGCGGCTGGCCTGGACCAGGGCTTCATGGGCTTCCGTCATGGCGGCATCGCCTACCGTGACCACCTCTACGGCGTTGCCAAGCAGGTCCTCCACCTCGGCGGCTGCGGCCTTGATGCGATCCGACAGCTGGCCACTTTCGCGTCCGTGGTCCTGGAAGAGCCAGCCGCGCAATTCCCGTTCCTGTGCTCGGGCCAGGCGGACGACGTCGTGCTCGCTGCCGGCCCGCCGCTGGATCAGGGCGAGCGTCTGCAGGACGGAGTCGTGCAGGTGCGCGGCGATTTCCGCGCGTTCCGTTTCCCGGATCCGGCCGGCCCGCTCGGCTTCCAGGTCCCGCCAGAACTTCAACGCCCATGGCAGCAGCACCAGCACCACCCCACCCAGCACGGCCACGGAAGCCAGCAGCGCGAGCCAGGTCTGTTCCCAGGAACCCGATCCGGACACCATCACCAGGACACCGGCAACCACCAGCGCCAGTCCCGCTGCCAGCCTGCCCCACCCGCCGGCCTGGTCCGCCTTGGTCTTGTCCACGAGTCCCGCCCGGCGCGTCTCATCCAGCTGCATCCAGGCGATCGAGGCGCCGCCCAGGACGGCGGCGGCGGGAATCAGGGTCCCCAGCGACACATCCACGCCCAGCATCTGGGCAATCATGATTCCGGCCACCAGCAGGAGCCCGCAACCGAGCAGGATTTCCTTGCCGTAGCGCATCCCCCGCACCCGGAACCACGGTGGACTGGACGGCCCGGCCGCGCCGGGCGGCACGGAACCCGCTGTATCCCCGGGACTTCCTTCGTGGCCCGTTGTTGCGGTGGCCGGCTGGCTCACCGCCGGAGCAATGGGCGACGCCGGGCGGCGGGTATTGCGCCGTGCAGCCTCATCCGCGGTGGGAACCATGATCCAGAGCCATGCGTAGAACACCAGGCCCGCTCCGCCTGCGAAGGACGCGAGGACCATGCCCCAGCGGACGTTCTTCACGGGCCATCCGAGATGCAGGGCCAGGCCGGCACACACGCCGGCGATGACCCGGTCACTGCTCCGGGCCAGGGGCGGCCGCACCGGGAGGGTTGTCATGGGTCAATCCAAGCATGGATCAGGGTTGCCCGGACCGCGTGCCGTGGTTTCCCGGGGACGGCTCAGGGACCGTTCAGGGTTTCCCCCAGTAGAGCGGGAACGGGCTTGGACGGGAGGATCGAGGTATGAACTCGCAAACCCCTTCCCCCGACGACGAACACCCAACCGAGCCGTTGCCAGGTGCGGGCAGCCAGCGGCCCACAGAGCCGCTGCCGGCCTCCGACGCGGTTCCTCCCGGCCCCGCGTCGAGCACCTCCGAACGTCTCTCCGGCGGTGCGCAGGGCGGTCCCACCGCTCCTCCCGCTGCCGACCCCGCGCAGGGCTACGCATTCCATGCATCCCCCACCCCGCCTCCGCCGTCAAACGACTTCTTCGGCTGGATCCGCAGCCAGGGCATCTCCCGCGGCACCGACCGCTGGATCGGCGGCGTCTGCAGCGGCATTGCCCACCGGCTCGGGGTGGATCCGATCATCATCCGCGGCGCCCTTGTTGTCCTGACCCTCCTTGCGGGCATAGGCGTATTGCTCTATGGCCTTGCCTGGGCCCTCCTCCCGGAACCGGACGGAAGGATCCATGTCCAGGAAGCCGGTGCCGGGCGCTGGTCCAGCGGGATGACAGGCGCACTGATCGCTACGGTCCTGGGACTCACCGGCCTGGGCGGAGGGTTCTGGGGTTGGAGCCACAACGGCTTGAGCGGGCTTCTCTGGACCGTCTTCTGGGTGGCCGGCGCGATCTTCCTGATCTACCACCTCTCCCAGCGCAACAAGGCCCGTCCCACCATGGCGGGCTATGCGCCGGCGGCCCCGGGCATGCCGTACACGACGGGACGCCCGGGTACTGAACATACGTCATCCTTCTCCGCCGCCACGACGTCGGGCCCCACCCAGGGATTCCCTCCAGCGCCTCCCTACAGCGGCGGCACCGCCGGCGGCCCTGCCGGGACGGGCCCGGGGGCGGGGGCGCCCGGAGGTACCGGCGGCCCCAGCGTGCCCGGTGGCGGGGGTCCCGGCGGGTCCGGCTATCCGGCGCCGTGGGTACCGCCGCGGCCGCCCAAGCCCCGACCGGCCGGCCCCGGTGCCCCCGCCGTCGCCATAGCCGCCGGCTCCGCTCTGCTGGTGGGCGGAGGGCTCAAGGCACTTGACGCCGGCCACGTCATCGATCTTGGCGGCTCCGGCAACGCGATTGTCTGGGCCAGCGCCGCAGCAGTCCTGGGCCTGGGCATCCTGGTGGCTGGACTGCGGGGCCGGACCTCGGGGATCCTGAGCCTGTTCGCCGTGATCGCCCTGATCACCGGCGGCGTCTACAACGTGGCGAATGACAGCCGGATGCGTTTCCAGCAGGTGGACTGGAACCCCGCCAGCATCGAGGAGGCGCGCGGCGGAATCGACATCACTGCCGGACGGGGAACCGTCAACCTCACGGACCTGTCCCCGACCGCCCCCCTGACCTCCGACGTCGTGGTTCCGCTCGATATCACCGCCAGCAACGTGACCGTGGTGATCCCGCAGAACCTGCCCGTGGATATCAAGGCGGACATGACCATGGGAAACCTGAACGAGGGCACCGCCCAGCGCGGCGGGACCACCACCCGCGAGAGCAGCTATAACACGGACAAGCCCGGCAACCACCTTGTGGTGCAGATCGATGGCACGTTCAGCAACGTCACTATCCAGGAAGGCAACTGACATGGACAGCAACATTCCGACGACGTCGGGCCAGGACTATGCCGGAGCGGCACCTGCCAGGGTGGGAACTGTGGTGTGGGGCTTGATCGTCCTGGCCTTGGCCGCACTGATCATCGTGGCCCAGCTCGGCATCGTCACCCTCAACGGGACCTACGTCCTGATCGGCCTGATGATCGGAGCGGGCGTGGCCCTGGTGGCCGGCGGCCTGCTCTCTGCCCGCAAACGTGACAACGACCCAATGAAAGGGAAGTCTTAGACCATGGATAAGTTCTTCGGCATTGTCAGGGGCCTTGGCCTGAAGCGCGGCCCGCAACGCTGGCTGGGCGGGGTGCTGGGCGGCATCGCGGCCAAGCTGAACGTGGACGTGGCTTACGTCCGCATCGCGTTCCTGCTGTTCTGCCTCCTGCCGGGACCCGCCGTCGTCTTCTACCTGCTGGCATGGGTGGTGCTGCCGGACCAGCGCGACGAGATCCCGCTGCAAACATTCCTGGAGCGCCGCTCCATCAATGGGCCAAAAATGTAGCCGCGAATGCGCCTCCCAGAGAGCACCAGGCCCCCGCACTCGTGAACGAATCACGAATGCGGGGGCCTTTTCCTTGCCCGGAGCAACCTCCGGGAGCGCGCACCGCATGTAACCGGTTTGTGTCGTACCCCACACACCCCACTACACTTCTAGGTGAGCTCAGCGTGGCGCTCTGCCTGTAAACCTTCTCCCAGGATTTGAGCTGAACATGAAAATTGGAATCCTTACCAGTGGTGGCGACTGCCCCGGCTTGAACGCCGTGATCCGCGGCGCCGTGCTGAAGGGCATCGCCATCCACGGCCACGAATTCGTCGGATTCCTCGATGGCTGGCGCGGCGTGGTGGAGGGCGACATCATCGACATCCCCCGCACCATGGTCCGCGGTATCGCGAAGCAGGGCGGCACCATCCTGGGCACCTCACGCACCAACCCGTTCGAAAACGGCGGCGGCCCCGAGGCCATCAAGGCCCACATGGACCGGCTTGGCATCGATGCGATCATCGCCATCGGCGGTGAGGGAACGCTCGCCGCCGCCAAACGCCTGACCGACGCAGGGCTGAAAATCGTTGGCGTCCCCAAGACCGTGGACAACGACCTCGACGCCACCGACTACACCTTCGGCTTCGACACCGCAGTGCAGATAGCCACCGAAGCGATCGACCGTCTCCGCACCACCGGCGAGTCCCACCACCGCTGCATGATCGCCGAGGTGATGGGCCGGCACGTGGGCTGGATCGCCCTGCACGCGGGCATGGCCGCGGGCGCGCACGCCATCCTGATCCCGGAGCAGAAGGTCAGCATCGAGCAAATCACCGAGTGGGTTAATGAAGCCCACGCCCGCGGCCGCGCACCCCTGGTGGTGGTGGCTGAGGGCTTTGTCCCCGAGCACATGGAGAGCCCGCACTCCGAGCGCGGGCTGGACACTTTCGGCCGGCCCCGGCTGGGCGGCATCGCAGACCAGCTGGCACCCGAGCTGGAAGCCAGGACCGGCATCGAGACCCGGGCAACCATCCTGGGCCACATCCAGCGCGGCGGCGTACCGTCCGCCTTCGACCGCGTCCTGGCCACCCGGCTGGGCATGGCGGCCATCGATTCCGTGGTGGAAGGCTACTGGGGCACCATGGTGGCGCTGAAGGGTACCGACATCCACCACGTCGCCTTCCAGGAAGCCCTGGGCCAGCTGAAGACCGTCCCGCAGAACCGGTACGACGAAGCCGCTGTCCTGTTCGGATAAGCCGACGGGCCGCCCTAGGCTGGGACCATGACACTCGATCCCGGCTCTGCTGCCATCATCCAGTTGGCGTGGGCACGCCGGCTGGGCCTCGACGACGACGCATTCGGGACCGCACTTGCCTCCGACGAACGGATTGTCCGCGCTGACGAGTCGGCCCGGACCGTTGAGTTCGTGCGGCTTTTCGGGAGTTCGGTGCTCGTGGGACCGCAGAGCGTGATTGACGCCGCCGCCAGCATCCCGGACGAGGAAATGGCCCAGCACGTGACTCTCCTGACCCTCACCAGGGACCAGGGCGGTCACGGCCTCGGTGCGGCGGCACTGTTCTTCGCGGACGATCTGCCCCTGCAGCAGCCCGCCGAAGAACTGACCGTGTCCCACGGAAACCCTGAGGCCATCGAGCTGGAGGGCCGCTGCCCGCCGGATGACGTCAACGAAGTCGGCCTCTCCGACCTCGAAAACCGGTACACGATCGTCCACGAGCAGGACGGCCGGCGCGTGCCCTTGGCCTGCGGGGCCTACGGCGAGTGGGAAGGCCTGCTGGCCAACATGGGCGTGCTGGTGGACCCTGAGTGGCGGCGCCGTGGTCTGGGTTCCCTGGCGGGGTCCATTGCCGCCCATGAAGCCCTGGCAGCGGGGCTGACGCTGCAGTGGCGCGCGGACGTCAGCAACACGGGTTGCCTGGCGCTGGCCCGGAAGCTCGGCCTCTCAGCCGGCGGAATCCAGACCAGCGTCCACCTTCGCTGACGGCTCGCCCTGGCCGGGCGCGCCCCAGTTCTGGACCGGCTTCGGTTTGGCGAAGAACAAGGCGACGGCTGCGCCTACCAGGATCACTCCGGCGGGTAGAAGGATGGACTGACCCATCGCCGTCGAAAAGCCGGCATGCAGGAACTCGGGCAGGGATCCGCCCATCGCCAGACCTTCGCCGGCGGATCCGCCGGGGCCTCCCGCGGGGAGTTCGGCGGCGAGCCGCGACTGGATCAGCACCGCGATGGCGGCACTGCCCAGGACCGCGCCGATCTGGCGGGTGGTGTTGTACACACCCGATCCTGCCCCTGCCTGCCGTGGCGGCAGGTTCCTGGTAGCCGTGGTGCTCAACGGCGCCCAGATGCCTGCATTGGCGAAGCCCAGGACTGCGCTGGGCAGCAGGAACATGAGGATGGGCGTGTCCGGCTGCATGAGGGCAGAGTTCCAGAGCAGGGCCACAGCCATCAGCACGAGCCCGGTGGCGGTGATGTATTTGGGGTTGACCCGGTCCACCAGTTTGCCCACGACGGGCGCGAGTCCCCCCGAGATCAGGGCCATGGGCACCATCATCAGGGCGGACTGGGTGGGGGTCAGGCCCCGGACCAGCTGGTAGTAGAAGATCAGCGGCAGGCTGAAGGCGGTCACGGTGAAGCCCACCGTGGTGATGCCGATGTTGGCGAGCGAAAAGTTCCGGTCCTTGAAGAGCGCCAGGGGCAGCAGCGGCTCACCCTTGTTGAAGCGCTGCCACGCCACGAAAGCCGCCAGCACCACGATGCCGGCGATGATCAGGCCCCACACGCTGATGGGCCCGGTGATGGTGCCCCAGTTGTAGGTCTCGCCTTCCTGGATGCCAAAGACAAGGAGGAACAGGCCGACGGCGCTGAGCAGGACGCCGGGGATGTCGAACTTGTGCGGGTGGGTGCTCAGCGCGGGCACGTTGCGCCACGCCAAAATAAAGCCGACGACGCCCACGGGAAGGTTGATGAAGAAGATCCACTCCCAGCCGAGGCCGTCCACCAGGACACCGCCGAGGATGGGTCCGACGAGGGTTGCCATGCCGGCGGTTGCGCCCCAGACTGCCATCGCAGATCCGCGGCGGTCCGGCGGGAAGATGCGGGTGATGACGGCCATGGTCTGGGGAGTCATCATGGCAGCGCCGAGCCCTTGGAGGACGCGGGCAGCGATCAGGATCCGGACGTCGCCGGACAGGCCACACCACAGTGAGGCAAGGGTAAAGACCACCAGGCCGGAGAGGTACAGCTTTTTGGGCCCGAACCTGTCCCCGAGGCGGCCGGTGATGAGCAGCGGAACGGCGTAGGCCAGCAGGTAGGCGCTGGTCACCCAGATGACAGAGTTGATGTCGGCATGCAGCCCCTCCATGATCCGTGGGTTGGCCACGGAAACGATGGTTGTGTCGATCAGGATCATGAAGAACCCGATCACCAGGGACCATAGCGCCGGCCAGGGCTTTTCTACGTTTTCCATCCGTTCATCCTTCTGAAGTTATATTCAAGGGCCGGGCAAACCCGGCGTCATCGCTAGCCCAGCAGATCCAAAATCTCCGTGCGGGCAAACATTTGCGCCGCGGCGCGTGCCGAGGGCGCTCCGGCATCCGGATCAGCTCCGGCGTCCAGCAGGATACGGGCCACGTCCGGGTAGCCCTTGAAGGCGGCCCCGGCGAGCGGGGTCTGGCCGCGGTCGTTGGCGGTGTTGGCGTCGGCGCCGTGCTGCAGGAGCAACCCCACCGTACCGGCGTGGCCATGGTAGGCGGCCAGCATCAGCAGGGAGTCGCCTGTGGCGTTGGTCATGGTTGCCGGCGCCCCGGCCTCAAGGTAGGCGCCGAGCAAGGCGTCGTTGCCGTCGCGGGCCGCTTGGAACAGCGTGTGCGCCAAGGCCACTGCGGCATCGTTGTCCTCCACGGGTTCCGTTGCGCCGGTTCCCGTTGCGGTCTGGTCAGTCATCAGCGTGGCCCCCTCAAGAATCCGGTCTGCCGCCCAACAACCTGGCCGGCGTCCGGGGCGACAATGAGTTCCTGGACAGCCGGATACGGTTCGTCGCCGTCCAGGACGGTCAGTATCTCATCCGGTGCCACGGATCGCTTTATGACCGCCAGCGCCACAGGACCCATTTCGTGGTGCTGTGCCACGGAGGTCACCGTTCCCACCCGGCGCTCCCCTGCCATGACCGGGCTGCCGGCGGCGGGCAGCGTGTGCTGCGAGCCGTCCAGCTGCAGGAACACCAGCCGGCGCGGCGGGTGGCCCAGGTTGTGGACGCGGGCGATTGTTTCCTGCCCTTTGTAGCAGCCCTTGGCCAGGTGCACCGCGGTGCGCAGCAGGTCGAGTTCGTGCGGGATGGTCTTGTCATCGGTTTCAGCGCCGATCCGGGGGCGCCAGGCGGCGACCCGGAGGGCTTCGGCTGCAAGCACTCCCGCGAGCGGACGCCCGGCGACGGCGTCCTCCAGTTCCGCGGCGGGGATGAGGTATTCGAACCACGGACGCTGGAGGCCGGGGTGGCTTTCCTCAGGAACGGTGGCGTAGGAGTACCCGCCTGCCGAGACGTGCGGCCACGGGTCCTGCCAGGCGAGGCGGCCGGACCATTCGGGAACGGCTTTGGTGCTGCCCACCACGGCCCAGTCGGCGGAGGCGTCGGCGTTCTCCACCCGCAGCATGAACTTCATCCGGTTCAGGTACTCAGCCAGCGGTGCGGCGTCGGCGGCCTCGACGATCAGCCAGGTGGTCCCGCCGTCGTCAATAACGCGGGCGTCAAAGTCGATGCGCCCCTGGACACTCAGCAGCAGCAGTTCGCTGGATTCGCCCGGTGCCAGGGCCGCCACCTGCTGGGACGAGAGTGTGTTGAGCCAGCTCAGCCGGTCCGGCCCGGCGACGGTGACCACACCGCGGTGGGAAAGGTCGACGACGGCGGTTCCGGCAGCGAGTGCGCGCTGCTCGCGCAGCGGCTCGCCGTAGTGGGCGGCGACACCGGCGTCGGCGCCGGCGGCCTCAACGGCGCCGGGACGCGACAACAGGGGGCTGGGGGTACTCATACTGGCGGCAACGTCCTTTATCAGCGGGGTATTCCGGGTTTCGAGAGGCAACCAACCCTAGCGGTATTCCGGATTTTCAAAATCGAACCGTGTGCCGGCAGCCCATTCGCCGGGCAGGTTGCCGTAGGCCGGGTAGCCGCCGGCATCCTTGAGGGTCCTCGCCAGGTGCAGGAGGTTCCAGGTCATGAACGTTGTGTTCCGGTTGGTGAAGTCTGTCTCCGGTCCGCCGGAGCCTTCGTCCAGGTAGCTGGGGCCGGGTCCTACCGGCCCGATCCACCCGGCGTCTGCCTGTGGCGGGATGCTGAAGCCGATGTGCTGCAGGCTGTAGAGGACGTTCATGGCACAGTGCTTGATGCCGTCCTCGTTCCCGGTGATCAGGCAGCCGCCCACCTTCGGGTAGAACGCCCACTGGCCTTTGCTGTTGAGCTGGCCGGAGTGGGCGTAGAGCCGCTCTATCAGTTTCTTGGTCTGGGACGAGTTGTCGCCCAGCCAGATGGGGCCGGCCACCACCACGATGTCCGCTTCCTGGACGGCGGGGAAGATCTCCGGCCATTCATCGGTGGCCCAGCCATACTGGGTCATGTCGGGGTAGACGCCGGTGGCGATGTCGTGATCGACAGTGCGGATGAGCTTGGTACTGACGCCCTGTTTCTCCATGATCCGGCGGCTGATGTTGATCAGCCCTTCGGTGTTGGAGGTCTGGGGTGACTTCTTCAGGGTGCCGTTGAAGAAGACGGCTTTGAGGTCGCTGTAACTGCTGGGCTTGCCTGCGTGTTCCGTGCCGTCTTCCATGGCGGGGCCTTTCCGGGTCAGGAAACTCTTTTCAGGAATGCAGAGGCGTGGGCCTCCAGCCCTTTCCCGGCCTCTCCACCCGTTGCCACGTCCCACCGCCACAAAAGGTTCCCGTCCACCAGGCCGAAGATCCGGGTAGCGGCACTGTAATCCTTGGAGTGGCTCCCGCGCATGACCATGTCGGTGGTCAGCTGGATCTGCGGTCCCTTGATCTGCCCGTAGTACAGCTCCGTGATGCCGCCCGGGTGGGCGATGGATACGGAGATGTCAAAGCCGCCGTCCTTGTTGCGCAGCGCTTCCACCTCGTCGGCGCTCTTCAACACGGGAACGATATCTGCCGGCACCAGCCCTGGACCGCCGTCGGCATCCAGCTGCTTTCGCTCCAGCGCCCAAAAGCCGGTCTCGACGGTGAGCGGCCGCAGCCGCGTGCCGTCGTCGTCGGTCAACCAGCTTTCGGCGCGGTACTGAAGGTACGGCAGCCCGTTATGGGTGAACGATACGTGCTGCAGGAAGTGCTCGGAATCCTCGTCACCGCTGCCCAGCCGGCCGCGTCCCTCCCACTCACCGATGAGCCAGGAAAGGGGGACGAGTTCGGGGGTCAGATCTGTGGGAATCTCAATGGGCACTGGCATTACCTCGAGAGACGGCGGGGGTGGGAAAGGGAGCGGCTACTTCTGGCCCTTGAAGAGGCGGTAGACCACGAAACCGGCGAACCAGGCCATGGAGACGCTCGCGATACCGAGCAGGACGAGGAAGAAGATTTCAAATGCAAGTACGGACATGGTGCAATCCTAACCCGTTAGTAGATGAGTAGTTTGTCTATGAAGTAAGCCAGGGATCCCACAGCTGAGACCGGCGCCAGGCCCATGCTCAGCGCTGCCAGCATATTCAAAGGCGCGCCACGCAGCGTGGCGAGCCTGCGGAAGCTGGCCAGGACCGCACCCACAATAACGCCGAAGATGGCGGCCGGCAGGACGGCGATGTCCGACAGGACCAGCCCGGCGAGCGGACCGGCCAGGCCGGCCAGGACGACACCCAGCGGCGCCACGATGCTGTCCGGCCATTGGATGAGTCCGGCAAGGAGCGCCACGGCGGCGCTGATCGCGGCCACCAGCAGCATTTCGCGGACGCCATTGAACCGGGCACCGGCGATCCAGCCCGCGCCGAGGCAGGACAGGAGTACACCAACGCAGCACCCGAGGGTGGACTCCAGCCGTTGCGCCTGGCCGGTGCCGCGGATGAGTTGCACCACGAAGACGGCCATCATGCCCAAGGCGACGAAGGCAGGTGTCCAGTCGAGGTAGCCGGGGGGTGGCACCACGGCGGCAGAGACCGCGGCTGCGGCTCCCGGCAGGGCAATAACGGCGGCAAGGGTCTTTTTGGCGGGGATGCGCAGGAAGTGCGGCCACCCGATCCCGACAGCCAAGGCGATCAGGATGGCGACGGCAACCAAGGCTTCCGGAGAGGAATAGACACCGGCGATGATTGCGATGAGCCCGGCGATCCCGACGACGCCGATAGTCCAGGAGCCAAGTGACCGAACAGGTGACTGCAGTTCCGCCGTCATCCGGGGCCCGGCCTGTGCTTCGTCGGTGCACTCACTGCGCTGATTTCCCATCCTGGAATCGGGTGGAGGGCTGGTCCGCCCCCTCATGGCAGGGCTGGTCCGCCCTGGTCCAATCCTGCCCTATGTGAACGGCTTATGTCGCAAAACGTACCTGTCCAAGGCCCGAATCTGTGGCTTGGACAGGGGTGCCGGGTATACTCAAGGTTCAGCTACGCTCCCTGCTGAGGTGGCTGGCCGGCGGCGTGCTGACGGACCAAAACCTCACGCAGGAAGCCAGTACCGGCCGGTGAGAATCCGGTTCAGTCGCCCAATGATGCGCGGACGGCCCTTGGAGGAACAATGTCGCACATCCTGTTACTGACGAACAGCACCGGTTCTTCGGTGGACATCCTGCCTGCCTTGGAGCTGCTGAACCACCGGGTCCATATCCTGCCCGCGGAACCCACTGCCCTCCTCGAAACGGACCCGTGCGACATCGTCCTGCTGGATGCCCGCAAGGACCTGGTAGGTGCACGTTCCCTGACCCAGCTCCTAAAGGCCACCGGACTCAGTGCGCCGCTTGTGCTTATCCTCACCGAGGGCGGCATGGCAGCGGTTTCCTCTGCGTGGGCCGTTGACGACATCGTCCTTGATTCCGCCGGTCCCGCCGAGGTTGAAGCCCGCATCCGGTTGTCCGTTGCCCGGGCCGTGCCGGAGCAGGACGACGCGCCCAGCGAAATCCGGGCCGCCGGTGTGATCATCGACGAAGCAAGCTATACGGCACGGGTCAACGGCGCACCGCTGAACCTTACCTTCAAGGAATTCGAGCTCCTGAAATACCTGGCGCAGCATCCCGGCCGCGTCTTCACCCGCCAGCAGTTGCTCACGGAAGTCTGGGGCTACGACTACTACGGCGGCACCCGTACCGTTGACGTCCACGTCCGCCGGCTTCGGGCCAAGCTCGGTGCGGACCACGAGAACCTGATCAGCACGGTCAGGAACGTGGGTTACCGCCTCACCCTGGTCAGGCAGCAGGAAGACGAACTCACCGAAGCCTGAGCCTGGCGCGCCATCGACGTATAGCCTTGGCTCATGACTCCAGCGCATCCGCAGAAGTGGCCCGTCCAGGTTGTCCGGGGCGGGGTTGACCAGCAGCTCCTGAAAGATTGCCGCGACCTCCTGGCCGCGGCCGAGGAATCGGACGGCAATCCTTCGATCTCCGAACAGACCCTGGTCACCATGCGCGCCGGCGACTCCGCGGAGCACACCCTGCTGACCTTGGCCCTGTACGCACCCGACGAGGACTCCGACCCCGCCACCGGCCAGGACCTGGCCGGGTTCGCCGCCGTGGTGGACGAACCAGACGGCAACGGTGTCCTGGAAATCGCCGTCCATCCCTCCTACCGGAACCAGGGCGTGGCCGACCGGCTGGTGGGCGCGCTCAAGGAGGTTCGAGGCTTCGACGGCCTGAAGGCCTGGTCCCACGGGAACCACGAGGCCGCCGCGGACCTCGCCGCCCGCTACGGCTACGCGCCGGTGCGTGAGTTGTGGAAGATGCGGATGACGACGGCGGGAGCAGACCTGCCCGACGCCGGACTGCCGGACGGCGTGACCATCCGCGCCTTCGTGCCGGGCAGGGATGAGGACGCCTGGCTGGCTGCCAACCGGGCGGCATTCGCGCACCATCCTGAGCAAGGAAACCTGACCCGGGCGGACCTGGATGCCCGGATGGCGGAGGACTGGTTCGATCCTGCGGGGTTCTTCCTGGCCGAGGACCGGGAGGGCCGGTTGCTGGGCTACCACTGGACCAAGGTCCACCCGCGTCACGGCGGGCATCCTGCAATCGGCGAAGTGTATGTGGTGGGCGTGGCGCCGGAGGCACAGGGGCTTGGGCTCGGCAAGGCCCTGACCATCGCCGGCATCAAGCACTTGCGCGACGCCGGCCTGAACGGGGTCATGCTGTACGTGGATGCGGACAATACTGCGGCCGTTGCCCTGTACCGGCGGTTGGGGTTCACCCGTTGGGACATGGACGTCATGTATGGCCCGGCTGCGGGCTAGGTTCAGCGGGCCGGAACAAAGCCCGTCGGCGCGTTAAACACGGCCGTGCGGCCGGTGAATGCTTGTAAGGTTGGAAGGGAGCCGCGCGGGGCGGAAGCGCCGGCTTCACAGCGTCAGCCATAAGGAGAAGCCATGAACCCGGAACCCTCCGGAACAGCCACGTCCCAGGATGTTGCACTGCCTGCGCGGGCCCGTTTTGGCTCCTCCGAGGTCCCTGCCGCAAGGGCCACCCAGGACCGCATCGACATCCCCGAATTCGCGCCAAACCTTCAACCCGAAGGCGACATCCGGCCGGACCGTTTCCTGGACCGCGAACTGAGCTGGCTCGCATTCAATTCCAGGGTGCTGGAACTGGCCGAGGACCCCACCCTGCATCTGCTGGAACGCGTCAGCTTCCTGTCCATCTTCGCCTCCAACCTGGACGAGTTCTTTATGGTCCGCGTGGCCGGCCTCAAGCGCCGCATCGCCACCGGGCTCGCCGTCCCCTCCCCCGCCGGCCTGAGCCCGGTGGAGGTGCTGGAGCGGATCAGCGAGGAAGCCCACCGGCTGCAGGAGCGGCACGCGCAGGTTTTCGCCGACCAGATCCGCCCCGCACTGGCCTACGAACACATCCACCTCATGCACTGGCAAGAACTGGACGACGCCGCCAAGCAGCAGCTCAGCGTCATGTTCGCGGAAAAAGTCTTCCCCATCTTGACCCCGCTGGCCGTTGACCCGGCCCACCCCTTCCCCTACATTTCCGGGCTTTCGCTGAACCTTGCCGTGGTGGTCCGAAACCCGGTCAGCGACAAGGAGCTCTTCGCCCGCCTGAAGGTGCCGGACCAGCTGCCCCGGCTGATCTCCATCGACGGCCCCCGGGCCGGTGCCGTGCCCGGGCGGGTGGCCCGGTTCATCGCGCTGGAAGAAGTCATCGCCGTCCACCTGGACAAGCTCTTCCCGGGCATGGAGGTGCTCGAGCACCACACCTTCCGCGTCACCCGCAACGAGGACCTGGAGGTGGAGGAGGACGACGCCGAGAACCTCCTGCAGGCCCTGGAGAAGGAACTGCTGCGCCGCCGCTTCGGCCCGCCCGTCCGGCTCGAAGTAGCCAACGACATCAACCCCAATATCAGGGCGCTGCTGATCCGCGAGCTGGGCGTGGAGGAGTCCGAGGTGTACTCGGTCCCCGCTCCGCTGGACCTGCGAGGACTGTCGGTGATTGCCGGAATCGACCGCGCTGACCTTCATTACCCCAAGCACATGCCGCACACGTCGCGGTACCTGAACGAATCCGAAACGTCCAAGGCCGCCAACGTTTTCGCCGCCATGCGCCGCCGGGACATCCTGCTGCACCACCCGTATGATTCCTTCTCCACGTCGGTGCAGGCGTTCCTGGAGCAGGCGGCGTCGGACCCGAAGGTCCAGGCGATCAAGCAAACCCTCTACCGCACGTCCGGCGATTCCCCCATCGTGGACGCCTTGATCGACGCAGCCGAGGCAGGCAAGCAGGTCCTGGCCCTGGTGGAAATCAAGGCACGCTTCGACGAGCAGGCCAACATCTCCTGGGCCCGGAAACTGGAGCAGGCAGGCGTACACGTGGTCTACGGCATCGTGGGCCTGAAAACGCACTGCAAGCTTTCGCTGGTGGTCCGCCAGGAGGTTGACGGACTGCGCCGCTACTGCCACATCGGCACCGGCAACTACCACCCCCGGACCGCCCGCTACTACGAGGACCTGGGCCTCCTGACCGCGAACGACCAGGTGGGCGAAGACCTCTCCAAGCTGTTCAACCAGCTCTCCGGCTACGCCCCCAAGTCCACGTTCAAACGCCTCCTCGTGGCGCCCCGGTCCGTGCGGTCGGGACTCATCGACCGGATCGAGACGGAGATCCGCAACGCGAGGGCGGGCGTGCCCGGCCAGGTACAGATCAAGGTGAACTCGATGGTGGATGAGGCCATCATCGATTCGCTGTACCGCGCCTCGCAGGCCGGAGTGAAGGTGGACGTCATCGTCCGCGGCATCTGCTCGCTGCGCCCCGGCGTCCCGGGACTGAGCGAGAACATCACGGTGCGCTCCATCCTGGGCAGGTTCCTTGAGCACTCGCGGGTATTCGCCTTTGCCAACGGCGGTGACCCGGTGGTGTACATCGGGTCCGCGGACATGATGCACCGCAACCTGGACCGCCGCGTGGAAGCACTGGTCCAGCTGAGCAGTGCCGACGACATCATCTATGTCCTGGATCTACTGCGGCGGTACATGGACCCGGAAACGTCCAGCTGGCACTTGGACAACGAAGGCCGCTGGATACGGCACCACCTTTCCGAGGACGGCAAGCCGCTTGAAGATGTCCAGTCCTGGCTGCTGGCGTCCCGGCCGCGGCAGCGCAGCCTGAGCCGGCGCTAGGCAGCGCATTGTCGAGCGATGCACTCGTAGCCGACCAGACTGACCACCCAGGGGAACCCGTAGCCGTAACCGCTGCGGGCGCCATCCCGTGGCGGGTCAACAAGGACAGGCTGGAAGTCCTGCTGATCCACCGGCCGCGCTATGACGACTGGTCATGGCCGAAGGGAAAGATTGACGACGGCGAGACGGTCCCCGAATGCGCGGTCCGGGAGGTGCGCGAGGAGATCGGACTCGAGGCACCGCTGGGAATCCCCTTGCCGCCTATCCATTACCACGTCGCTTCGGGCCTCAAGAAGGTCCACTACTGGGCGGTCAAAGTCAACGGCAACGGCCTTGTTCCGGACGGCAAGGAGGTGGACAGCGTGATGTGGTGTGGCCCGGACAAGGCGGCCCGGCTGCTGTCCAACCCGTCCGACGTCGGCCCTTTGGAGTACCTGCGGGACGCGCATGAGCGCGGCAGCCTGGACACGTGGCCCCTGGTGGTGCTCCGCCACGCCAAGGCCAAGCCGCGCTCGTCGTGGAGCAAGGCGGAGGGCGAGCGCCCGCTGGCTGCGACCGGGACCCGGCAGGCGCAGGCCGTGGGAAGGCTCCTGCAGGCATGGAAGCCGATGCGGGTGGTCACCAGCCCGTGGCTGCGCTGCGTTGCCACCGTTGCCCCTTACGCACGGGCCACGGGGGCGAAGGTTAAGCTCGCCGAAGGCCTGACCGAGCACAAGCACCAGCGCAACCCCCGAAAGACCGCCGCCGTCATCGAATCCCTCTTTGACAAGCAGCGGCCGGTGGTTGCCTGCACCCACCGGCCGGCCCTGCCGACAGTCCTCAAGCAGCTCGCCGGCCACATGCCTTCACACCTGGCGAAACTATTGCCTGCGGACGAGCCCTTCCTCTCCCCCGGCGAGCTTGTGGTGTGCCATGTAACCCATGGCGGGAAGAAGCGGGTTGTGGCGGTGGAACAGTTCAAGCCGTTTGACGACTAGCCAAAGCCCTGCTTGACCCCAGGCCCATATCCGCTTTGACTGGGTGGACCACGCACTGTTCTGGGGGGATAACGTGCACGCTGCCACGATCGCTGTTGTCGACGACGTTCCACCGATGACTGTCCTGTGGCCGTTACTGCTTGTAGGCGGCGTTTATTTCCTGCTCCGGTCCCTTCTCGGGGGAGGCAGTGGCAGGGACCGTGTGGCTATCGCGTCCCGGCACGCTTTCTGGACCGGCCTGATTGGCTGGTTGGCAAGTTCGTTGTTGCCGGCGGCAAATGCGGGGATCCTCCCGCTTTCCCCCAGTGGCACTGCGCCTGTGGACATCCTCCCTGCCGTTGCGTGGCCGGTTCTTGGCTGCCTGGCCGCCCACGTGCTGGGACAGCTCAGCGTTCCCGGCGGCCTTGTAGAGCCTCAACAATCCGGAAATCCGCGGCGTGTCCGGGATTTCCTTCCCCGCAGCCTGACCTGGACTGTTTTGGCGATCTTCGCGGGAGCTGCCACGCAGATTATCTGGACCTCCACCTTGCCTGGCTTTGCCCCTCTCCCCTATGAATCCCGACCCGACGGCAGCGGCGGTTACCTAACCGTCGGCGGAGAAGGCCGCATTCCCGGCGCCGACCTATCGGGTTACCTGGGCGGCGCCCTGCTGGTGCTGGCGGCTGGAACCCTGGTTGTCCTGGTTTTGATAACCCACCGGCCGCCGTTGGCCGGACTCACTCCGCTACAGGATGGACTTCTGCGGACCATCACCATGAACCGGCTGCTCCGCACGGTTGCCACCATCGCGTCCGGCCTGGCTGCCGTTGCGGGGAACCATGCGGCGCGGCCTGATCCTGCCACCGGACCCGCAAGTTGGATGAACCCGGCGGGCGCGCTCAACCTGGTGATCCTGCTGTTGATGCTGCTCTGGTCCGTTCCCAGGCTCTCCGGCCACCGTGTGGCAGGCCGCGCCCGGCGCCAGCACGGCCGGCCGCGGCGCACCCAGGGTTTCCCAGTGGCGAGCCAGTAGACTTGGGGCGTGAGCATCCCTACGCCGTATGAAGACCTCCTGCGCGATGTCCTGGCCACCGGCACCCATAAATCGGACCGCACCGGCACCGGAACCACCAGCGTTTTCGGCCGCCAGATGCGCTTTGACCTGGCCAAGAGCTTCCCGCTGATCACCACCAAGCGGGTCCACTTCAAGTCCGTGGCGGTGGAGCTGCTGTGGTTCCTGCGCGGCGAGACCAACATCAAGTGGATGACGGACCAGGGTGTCACCATCTGGAACGAATGGGCCGATGCAGACGGCGACCTTGGCCCGGTCTACGGCGTGCAGTGGCGCAGTTGGCCCACGCCCGACGGCGGCCACATCGACCAGATCGCCGAACTCATCGAGAACCTGAAGTCCACACCGGACTCGCGCCGGCACATCGTCTCGGCCTGGAATGTCTCCGAACTCAACGACATGGCGCTGCCGCCGTGCCACGCGTTCTTCCAGTTCTACGTGGCCAACGGCAAGCTCTCCTGCCAGCTCTACCAGCGCTCCGCCGACATGTTCCTGGGCGTGCCGTTCAACATCGCCTCCTACGCGCTGCTCACCTGCATGGTGGCCCAGCAGGTGGGGCTCGAACCCGGCGAGTTCGTGTGGACCGGCGGGGACGTGCACATCTATGAGAACCACATGGACCAGGTCCTCAAGCAGCTGGAACGCGAGCCGTACGAGTACCCGCAGTTGAAGATCACCCGCAAGCCGGCGTCGATCTTCGACTACACGCTCGAGGACTTCGAAGTGGTGGGCTACCAGCACCACCCCACCATCAAGGCACCGATCGCCGTATGAGCACCGAAAACTTCACCGACCCCCAGTCCTTCACGGAGGAACTGGCTGCCTCCGTCACCGGAGTTGGTCTCGTGTGGGCCCAAACCTCCGACGGCGTCATCGGCAAAGCCGGGGACATGCCCTGGCACCTGCCCGAGGACCTCAAACACTTCACCCGGCTCACCACCGGGCACCCGGTCATCATGGGCCGCAAGACCTGGCTCTCCTTTCCGGACAAGTACCGTCCCCTGCCCGGCCGCACGAACATCGTCATTACCCGGCAGAAAAGCTGGGCCAACACGCCTGAGGCGGAGGGCGCCGTCGTGGTTCCTTCCCTGGACGACGCGCTCCTTGAGTCGCAGTTTGTCGACGGCGGCGAAACGGTGTGGATCCTGGGCGGCGGCGACGTTTTCCGCCAGTCCACGGATCTCGCCAACGTCGCCGTCGTCACCACCATCGACGTGAAGGCCGACGGCGACACGTTCGCTCCCGAGCTTGGCCCCAGTTGGGAGGCGTCCGCCTCCGTCCCGCCGGACGGCTGGCTGACGGCCGCCAACGGCACGCGCTACCGATTCACCAAATGGTCACGGACCGAGGGCTAGGAACATGCTGAAGAAACCCGAAACCCTGTTCGTCCTGGGCTACATGCTGCTTCCCTTGCTCGCGCTGCTGTCCGCGATCGTGGGACTGACCATGATCCTGGGCGGCAACAAGATCGCCGGTGCCATCGTGCTGGTGGTGGTCACACAGGTTTTCACCTTCGGCGCATTCTTTGCGCTGCGTGCGCGCAAGGCGGCCGTGCTGGAGGAGTCCAAGCGGAGCTAGTTAGCGGGAGTGTATGGGGAGGCCACCCCATACACTCCCGTCGTTATCCTGTTCTAGGCTGGGCACGCCCATCACGCCGGGGGCTGATGGATGAATATTGGGGGGAGATCCTGGTGGCGGGAACTTTGTGGGGTGCCGACGTCGCGCAACTGCGCACCCTAGCGCAGCAGTTCAGCAAGACGGCGGACCTGCTGCAGCAGCAGTCAACGCAGCTGAGCAGCCAGATCAACAACAATCCGGCTTGGAAGGGCGCGGACGCCCAGCGCTTCCGCTCTGACTGGAACAGCAACCACCGGACACTCCTTCAGCAGACGGTCACGAGGCTGCAGCAGGAATCAAAGGTGCTGCTCAAGAACGCCGACGAGCAGGAGAAGGCCAGCACCGACGGCTCGGGCGGAGCGGGTGTTCCTGGATCCCCCTCCGGTATCGGAGCATTTGCGGGTTCTGCCGACACCCCTGCTGCCGCAAACCCATGGGGGCCCGACTGGCTCGCGAAGGGCTCTCCGTTCAGGGATGCCTGGGGCGTCCGGGGCTTGGCGAAAAACGCCCTTGACCTGCCCAAGAATGTCTTTGGACTGGCCACGATGGCTTCCAAGGGCCTCGACGCTTTTACCGATGTAGAGCTCTGGGGCAAGCTTCCAGGCAAGAGCATCACGTACAACCTACTGGACTCGGGCGCAGATCTCCTCGGACTGAAGAATCTCCAGAAATACATCCCAGCGCTTAACCAGTTCGGTGGAGTATTCAAAGAAAGCCCATGGCTGTTCAAAGGCCAAGGCTCAATTCTTGAAGGCCTTGGCAAGGGCGGCCTCGGCCGGGGCCTGGGATGGGCAGGCGTGGGCCTTAACGCCTTCGACACCGCGGGCTACATCGCGGAGGGCAAAGGGGAAGAGGCGCTCTGGTCCGGCGCGAAGACCGCCCTTGGCGTGGCTTGCTTCCTTCCGCCTCCCGCGGGAACCGTTTGCCAAGTGGTCAGTGCCGGAATCGCGATTTACGAGATCCCAGCGGTCAGGGAGTTTGTGAACGGTGCCGCCGAGAACGTCGTGGACACCGTGGCCAGCGCCGTGAAGGACCCCGGCAAGTTCGTCGAAGACACCGGGAAGAATCTGGCCGACCTCGGCAGGGGCGCTGCCAGCTTCCTCGGCATCGGTTAAATCAACTTAAGGACAGTTCGTGACAACCAGCAGTGACTCTATCGAATCGCCGGACACAGCGATCGGCTTCGGCTTTGCCGAAATCGCATACCTCATCAGAAGGTTCGATACCGACGCCGCCAAAAAGTCGGGCCAGGTCCTCCGGTTGGAAGAAGAAGTCCGGTCGGACCCCATCTGCATCGCCGGAGGATCTTCGCTTCTGGGCCGTGGCTTTGCCAGCGTCGAGGACGACCTTGAACTGGAAGGGCCGGCGGTTCCCACCGCGTATGCCTTATCCAGGGCAATGCGATGGACTGAAATCAGCCTGGTTGACGGCGAGAAAACTGACACCGTGGTGCATGTGGAGTCGGATAAAGTATCCGTGCTGATGCAGCCCAGAACCCTGGCCACGTGGTTCGTCTTCGCCCAGGACCCGGATACCAGCGGCGCAGACGCCCAACTCTCTCTCCTCCAAGAACACCGGCGAACCCATCCCGAAGGAACCGCCTTCATCCGGGTGAAGACGACATCCGGAGAAGACCATTTGCTTATCCGACCAGACGGCCTCGGCTGGGCCGTGGGCAAAGTTATTGATCCCACAAAGGATGTCGAGGAGACCGCCGGGCTGGACACCTCCGACCTGCTCGCCTGGATCCGGCAAACCCGCGGAGAAGCCAGATGAGCAGCGAGACACCGCAACCCGGGCCGCCGGCAAGGAGCAGAGGCTACTACAAACGCCAGATCGAACAGGAAGCCGCGAAGCAGGGGCTGACGAGCGAGGAATACGGGGTTTACAAAGGCTCAACCGGAAGTGCCATCAAACCCGTCAACTCGGCTGGCGGCCTGCTTTTTCTGGCCGTCCTGATCTCGTTGTTTTCTGCTGTGGTCGTTGGAGCGGCGATTATTCTGCTCACCGGCGAAGGGGTCACCAATTGGGTGCAATTCATCATCGGCTGCTCCATCGTGCTTGTCCTGGTGCCCACCTCATGGGCTTACTACTTCAAAGAGCGTAAGGCGGCGCGCCTCCGGAAAGCGGCTGGTAAAACTCTTGAGCCGCCCACCCGCCGCTCGGGCAGGCCGGACTGGTGACCATAATCAGCCGTAGAGCAGCAATAGAGGAATTGCGGCATTGATTCACAGCTCAGACCAGAAGCGGCGTAACGACGCAGCGTATGCCGAACACAAGGCCGCGCTTGCACGGGGTGAAAAGCGGGTGCTGCGAACGACCAACACGGGCGAACTGCACAGTTACCCCGCCGACGAAATTGGGTTTTCCCCGGGCCGTGGACACGTGCGGGTCCAAACCTGGTGGGGTATGGGGACCCTGACAGGCGTCATGGTGCTCTTGGTCCTCCTTTCCCTTGTAATACTGCTGAGGCCCCTACCGGACGGCGGTCAACCGTTCTGGGGCGCCTCGGTCCTCACTGCGTTCAGCGGTCTTGGAGCTTGGTACACCTTCGGCATGGCAAAGGATGAGTATCGGGCCAAGAAGCTGCGCAAGGAACGGCATGCCCCCGAACCAGGAGCAGGACATGTCTCCCAGTGACCCCAAGGACAGACACGAGATGCGCGCTGCAAAGAATGCCGAGAGGATCCTCTTTCCCACGGTGACCGGGGAACTGCACAGCTACTCAAGGGAAGAACTCGGAATAGTCACGGCAAGCTCGCATCCGCAGGTACGGTCCGCTGGAGGCTTCCTGGTGATGGCGGTTGTCTTAGCTGCTGTGGCGGTCTTCTCTATCCTGCTGGTCGCAGGACCTACAAGCAGGGGTCAAGATCCGATGTGGAGCGCACTGTTCTTAACTGCAACCGGAGTTGGGGGCGCCGTGTACGCCCTTCGAATGGCAAAGGTAGCTTCGAGAGCCAAACGCCTGCGGGCGGAACGGGGAAACCTCGAGCCAAGCGCGCGCCAGCTGGACTGCGACCAGGACCAGCATGGCCAGGCGTAGCCGGGGCGTGCCGCAGGAACCGGGCTATGTTCCCTACCAACAACCTGAAGAGCGGACACTGCACCGGCTCTCCGAAAACACTGACGTAGTCGCCTACAGCGACGACGAGTATGGGGTCAGGAAGGATGATGGGCTCGGCATCATCAAACCTGTGAACTCCTGGGGCGGTTTGCTGTTCCTTTCCCTCCTGATGACGGCCTTGTTCGGTCTGATGCTTTACGGCATCGTCCAGATGGCAGTGACAGACCAGTGGGGAATCCTGGGCGAGATCTGGTGGATGTACCTGCTGGTCCTTTACCCCCTGTTCGCAGGCTGGGACGGCTTCTTCAAGGAGCGCAAAGCTGAAAAGCTGCGCCGGGCCAGGAACCTCAGGCGGCCCGTCGAATAGCGCCTCAGGCGCGTGCCGCCGTCGTACCTCCCGCGCCCGCTCCACAGTGACGTAACCGACTGCGCCCTGCCGGATGCGAAGTCTAAACTGGACGAATGACTACAGCAGCTTCCCCCTCCGTCGGCCTGATCGGATGGCGCGGCATGGTCGGTTCCGTCCTCATGCAGCGCATGCAGGACGAGGGCGACTTCGCCAACATCAACCCGGTGTTCTTCTCCACCTCCAACGCGGGAGGTGCCGCGCCTTCCTTCGCTGAAGGCGCTGGCAAGCTTGAGAACGCGTTCGACGTCGACACGCTGGCCAAGCTGCCCATTATCGTCACCGCCCAGGGCGGCGACTACACCAAGCAGGTCCACGGCGAACTGCGCAGCCGCGGCTGGGACGGCCTCTGGATCGATGCCGCCTCCACCCTGCGCATGAGCGACGATTCCATCATCGTGCTGGACCCCATCAACCGCGACGTCATCGACAAGGGCCTGGTCAACGGCACCAAGGACTTCATCGGCGGCAACTGCACCGTGTCCTGCATGCTCATGGGACTCGGCGGCCTGTTCAAGAACGGCCTGGTGGAGTGGGGTACCTCCATGACCTACCAGGCGGCCTCCGGCGGCGGGGCACGGCACATGCGTGAGCTCCTCAGCCAGTTCGGAACGCTCAACGCCGAGGTCAGCACGGAACTGGACGATCCCGCGTCGGCCATCCTGGACATCGACCGCAAGGTCCTGGCCCACCAGCGCACGGACATCGACGCCACCCAGTTCGGTGTTCCCCTGGCCGGCTCCCTGATCCCCTGGATCGATGCCGACCTGGGCAACGGACAGTCCAAGGAAGAGTGGAAGGCCGGGGTGGAGACCAACAAGATCCTTGGCACCTCGGAGGAGAACCGCGTGATCATGGACGGGCTTTGCGTCCGCATTGGCGCCATGCGTTCCCACTCCCAGGCTCTGACCCTCAAGCTCCGCGAGGACCTCTCCGTCGCCGAGATCGAGAAGCTGCTGGACGAGGACAACCAGTGGGCCAAGGTGGTTCCCAACACCAAGGAAGCCTCCATGTCAGAGCTGACCCCCGTCGCCGCCTCCGGCACCCTGGACATCCCCGTGGGTCGCATCCGCAAGATGGAAATGGGCCCGCAGTACATCAGCGCCTTCACCGTGGGTGACCAGCTCCTCTGGGGCGCCGCCGAGCCGCTGCGCCGCATGCTCAACATCGCCACCGGCAACCTGTAACATCCGGCCCGGCCGCCGCGCAGGCAGATCATGGCATTCCTGGCCCTCGCCCTGATCACCGTGGTTGCCATGGCCGGCCCGCTGCTGGCGTTGCCCGCCAAATGGCGGGTGCCAGTGGTGGCCGGCGAGTTGTTCGCCGGCCTCGCCATTGGCCGGAGCGGGCTGAACCTGATCGACCCCTCCGACCCCACGCTGAGGCTCCTTTCCGACGTCGGCTTTGCCCTGCTGATGTTCGTCGTAGGTACCCATGTGCCCGTACGGGACGCCCGGCTCCGTTCAGCCTTGGGCCACGGTGCCGTGCAGGCCGTGGTGGCAGCGGCCTTGGCTGCCGCCACCGGCGTTGCCGTGGCGGCCGCCTTCGGTACCGGCCACGCCCCGCTCTACGCGGTCCTGCTCGCGTCCTCGTCAGCGGCGATGGTCCTGCCAATTATTGACTCACTGCACCTCAGCGGCCCTCCCGTGCTGGCCATGACGGCGCAGGTAGCCATCGCGGACGTCGCCTGCATCGTGGCACTCCCCCTTGCCCTCGATCCCGTGAACGCCGGCCGGGTAGCGGTGGGATCCCTCGCCGTCGCACTCTGTGCCGCGGTGCTGTTCCTGCTGCTGCGACGCGCTGAGCAGTCCGGCGCCCGGGCCAGGCTGCACAAACTTTCGGAAAACCGAAGGTTCGCCCTGGAGCTCCGGATCCAGCTGGCAATCCTCTTCGCCCTGGCCGGGCTGGCCGTCCTCAACAACGTGTCCATCATGTTGGCCGGCTTCGCCTTCGGTCTGGTGGTGGCTGCGGTGGGTGAACCCCGGCGCCTCGCCCACCAGTTGTTCGCGGTCAGCGACGGATTCCTGGGCCCCGTCTTCTTCGTCTGCCTCGGCGCCTCGCTGAACCTGAGCGAGCTGGCGGCGTACCCGGGCATGATCCTGCTGGGGCTGTGCCTCGGAGGCGGATCCCTTCTCATCCATGCGGTTCTTCGCCTCCTGGGCGTGCCGGCCATCCTCGGCGTCCTGTCGGCGGCCCAGCTTGGCATCCCGGTGGCTGCGGCCAGCATCGGAACCCGGACGGGGGTCCTGCTCCCCGGTGAGGGCGCCGCAGTGCTCCTCGGAGCCCTGGTCACGATCGCCGCGAGTGCCTTTGCAGGGCAGCGGGCCGCCCGGCGGTGGACACCTCCCGCGGCCGTCAAGCCGCTCCCGAAAACCTAGCGGCCCAGAAACCTCAAATAATCTTCGGCGGCCTTCGCGAGCGTTTTTTGGGCGGCCGGGCCAAGGGGCGAGGTTGCGTCGAACATCTCGGGTACGACGACGGCGCTCCGGCCCGTGCCCTGGACAACCCAGGTGCCGGCAACCTTCCCCGCGGCCACCACGGTCTTCTTGAAGACGCCGTTGCCGCCCGGAACGATCAGGTCGAAGTGCTCCGGTGCCAGGACGGGCGTGCGGTCAGTGTAGCCGAGGACGAACTCGTCAAAACCGGGCAGCAGGTGTACGGAGCGGGCGCCCGGCAGGCCGGTATCAAGGAGGCCCGCCGTCTCGGGCGACATCCAGTACGTGGTGCCCTCAAACTCCAAGTCCTCCAGCTGCCCGCTGACCTCCTGGAGCGCGGCCCTCACCTCGGTCAGCGGCAGCTGCGTCCACCAGGCGAAGTCCCGGAGGGTGGCCGGCCCGTGGCTGCGGAGGTAGCGCAGCAGGAATTCCGCGACTGCCTCTTCCCGTCCCAGGCGGCGGGATGAGGGTATCCATTGGTCGAAGGCGGCGATCAGCTGCTGGTTCCCGGCCAAGGGGCCGAGCACCAGCCAGCCGTGCCGGCAGAGCGAGCCGAGGAGGTGGATGCCCCGCTGCCCGGCGGTTGGCTGGCCGCCGGCGTCGAAAACCCGGAACAATTCGGGGCGGCTGATGGGGCCCTCCGCCAGAATCCGGTCGAGGGCGATGTCCCGTGCCTTCTCAACGTCCGCCCACGCGATGTCCAGCTGGCGGTGCCGGGCAGCGATGCTGCGGGTAAGCCGCTCTGCGGTCAGATCGAGCATCCAGCGCAGGTCCTCAGGGGCCACCAGATGCAGCGTTCCACGCATCGGCCAGGACCGTACCACCGTGCCGTTGTCGATGGCAGCCCGCACGTCCGTGATTCCGGCGCCCGGCACCCGCACCCCCACCGCCCACAGCGCGGCGGGCAGGTCCTGGGCCTGCATGGCAGTCATCCACCGGACCAATTCCGGCACCGAGCCGCCACCGCCCGCAAGCCGTTGCGACGCCAGCCGCAGCCTGCCTATCATCCTGCGGTCGCGCAGGGCACCTCGTGCAGCCATGGCCCCATCCTAGGCCGCGTCACGGCTGGTGCCGGGCCCGCACACCCGTCGGCTAGAGTTCCAGCCCGATGAGCAGCGGCTCGGGGTGCAGCTGGATGCCAAATTGGCGTTCGACGCCGGCCCGCACCTCCCGCGCCACGGCCACCATGTCCGCCGCGCTGGCCGAGCCGCGGTTGGTGACGGCGAGCGTGTGCTTGGTGGACAGCGAGGCACGGCCAGCCGATACGCTTCCCTGTTCCAGCCCGAATCCCTTGCCGAACCCGGCCTGGTCGATCAGCCACGCTGCGGAGAGTTTCACCAGCCCATCCCCGCCGGCCGGGTAGCGCGGGGCCGATTCCGGCAACGTATCGGCAACGTCGGCCGGAACGATCGGGTTGGTGAAGAACGAACCGGTGGAATAGGTATCCCTGTCAGCGGCGTCCCACACCATCCCCTTGGAGGCACGCAGCCGCAGCACCTCCCGGCGGACGTCATTGGCGTACGCGCGCTTGCCCACGTCCACGCCGAGGGAACGGGCAAGTTCGGCGTACCGGATGGGTGCGCTCATGCGCCCCAGCGGCAGCTGGAATTCAACGGTGAGGACCACGTACCGGGGGGAACCGTCAACGGTGGTCCGCTTAAGGACGGAGTCCCGGTAACCGAATTCCAGTTCGGAACTTGTGAACGTCTGCACGGCGTTCCGCTCCCGATCCCATGTGCGGACGGCGGCGATGGTCTGGGACACTTCGGCGCCGTAGGCACCCACGTTTTGGACGGGGGTGGCGCCCGTTGAACCAGGGATACCGGACAACGCCTCAATCCCGGACCAGGCATGGCGTACGGCGTACTCCACCAGCCGGTCCCAGTTGTGGCCTGCCTGAACTACAACGGCCACCCCGCCGCAGGAGTCCTCCGCGTTCACGGTGAAGCCCTCCGAGGCGATCCTGACGACGGTCCCGGGGAACCCGTCGTCGGACACCAGGAGGTTGGAGCCGCCGCTGATGATCAGGAGCCGATCCCCTGCGGCGTCCGCCGACCTGACGGCGTCGATGATCTCCTCCTCCGTCCGGGCCTCGATGAAGGTGCCGGCGGGGCCGCCGACGGCGGACGTGGTCAGCTGGGAGAGCATGGTGGAAGTCACCCGTCAACAATACTAGGGAACCCCACACTCTCCCCGGCGTCGCAGCCCCCGGCCCCCCAGTAACAGATTCAATAATTAACTAACAAGATCAGTGTTGCATATTTACAAATCTGTCATATATGCGTATTTTCGAGCCAGCGGATCACAGACCTGGGCCCGCTTTCCCCGAAACCGCATAGGACAGCTATGACTATTACCAGGACTCTGGCCACGAGCCTCATGAGCCTATCGACAGCCGCATTGTTCGCCTTTTCATCGGCCGGAGGCGCCACAGCGGCACCCTCTGCCCCCGGAAACGACGCGGCTCCCGGGATCAGCAGCAACAGGACCGAGGGCGGCAGCGCGGACTACTGGACTCCAGAGCGCATGCGGGCAGCAGTGCCGGGCGACGTTCTTGCCAAGAAGGCGCTGCAGCGCCAAAAGGGCAATGCTGCCCCGGCCGGGGAAGCCGTTGGCAAGGGAACGGAAACGAAAATCAAGGGGTCGGATCCGGCGGTCCAGCCGTTGGCGAACGCCAGCGAAAACCCCGTCCCGCACATCGGCAAGGTGTTCTTTACGTTGGGCGGAACAGACTATGTGTGCTCGGCCAACTCGGTAGCTTCCACGAACCGAAGCACTGTTTCCACGGCAGGCCACTGCCTTAATGAAGGTCCCGGCGCCTTCGCAACGCGGTTCACGTTCGTCCCTGCCTACCTCAACGGGGCAGCGCCTTACGGCAAGTGGACGGCCAAGGCGCTCTACGCCCCGACCGAGTGGAGCTCATCAGGCAACATGCAGTACGACACCGGGTTCGCCGTGATGTCACCGCTGAACGGCCGTAACCTCGCAGACGTCGTGGGCGCCTCCGGGGTACGGTTCAACGCCGCCCGAGGCCTCAGCTACAAGGCGTTCGGTTACCCGGCCGCACCACCTTTCAACGGAGAATCCCTCAAGAGTTGCTCGGGGACCGCCACCAACGATCCCTACAACCCGCAGTTCAACACCCAAGGCATCCCCTGCAACATGACCGGTGGTTCCTCCGGCGGTCCCTGGTTCATTGGCACCTCCTCGGGCGGATACCAGAACTCGGTCAACAGCTATGGCTATGGAAGCAATTCCACCACCATGTACGGCCCGTACTGGGGTTCGGTCATCCAGTCGGTCTACAACGCTGCCGCGGCTTCCTGACCCATACGTGCCATAAAGGGTTGAGGGAGGAAGCCCCGGGGGCGCCCTCCCTCAACCGTGTTAAAACCCAGGACCGACAGTCCGACCATGGTGCCAGCGGGGCGTCAGGCCAGCTTGACCAGTGCCTGTGCTTTCATCAGGACTTTCTGCCCGGCGGCGACGACGGTGAGGTCGATCCGCGCCGTGTTGGCCTCCGCGTCGAGCTTTCCGATCATGCCGCTGACCTCGATCGTGGCGCCGGGCTCATCGGTGCCGGTGGTATCGGTGACCAGGACGGGCTTGGTGAAGCGGGTCTGGAAATCGACGACGGCGGCGGGGTCGCCTGCCCAGTCCGTGACAACCTGCACGGCAGAACCCATGGTGAACATCCCGTGCGCGATGACGCCGGGCAGCTCCACACTGGTGGCGAAGGCCTCGTTCCAGTGGATCGGGTTGAAGTCGCCGGATGCGCCGGCGTATTTGACCAGGTCGGTCCGGGTGACCACGATGGTGCGGCTGCCGATCTCCTGGCCCGGGCTGAGTTCGTGGATGCTTGGGCTCATGGCTACTGTCCCTCTCCGCGGACCAGGATGGATGACGTGGTGGTGGTGACCTGCTCGCGGGAGTCCCCGTCGCCAAGGGCGAAGATCTCCGAACGGGTGGTGATCATGGCGCCACCGCCCATGGCCCGGACACCGTCAACGTGGAGTTCCGCGACGAGACGGTCTCCAGCCACGATGGCGCGGTGGTGGATGAAGCGCTGGTCGGCGTGGACCACACGGGAGAAGTCGATACCGGCTTCCGGATCCTCGATGAGCTGGGCATCGGCACGCTGGGCGATGATGATGGCGAACGTGGGCGGGGCTACGAGATCGCGGTGGCCCAGGGCCTTCGCTGCCTCGACGTCGAAGTGCGCAGCGTGGGCGGCCTTGACGGCGCGGGCGAACTCGCGGATTTTCTCCCGGCCAACGTCATACACCTCTGCGGCAGGGTAGCTTCGGCCCTGCAGATCCGAATTGATAGTCATGGCTTCCAGCCTATCCCCGGCGCACCAGGGACAGGTTCCACAACCCACTGGTATGATGATTTCATCATTTCATCAAACCGCCAGGAGCCATTCCCTTGCTGTCCTCCGCCCAAGCGCCGCTGTACGAGATCAAGGCCAACCTGTTCAAGGGCCTGGCGCACCCGGCTCGTATCCGGATCCTTGAACTGCTGGCCGCAGCTCCGCAGGAAACTGCGCCAGTCAGTTACCTTCTGGCAGAGACCGGGCTTGAGGCCTCGCACCTCTCCCAGCACCTGGCCACCCTGCGCAGGCACAGGGTGGTGACCTCCGTACGCACCGCCAACGCCGTGACTTACCAACTGGCGCACCCAGGGGTTTCGCAACTGCTGGCCATTGCCCGGACCTTCCTCCTGGACAGCCTGTCCGAATCGAACGAACAGCTCCGGCTGGCGCAGCAGCTGCCGGCGGAGCACCTGTCCCGCGGATCAGCCTCGTGACGGCCACCGCCGCCACCCGCCGCGCCACTGCCAGGGCCGCCCAGAGTCTTACCCGGTTCCTCCCGTCCCGGCAGGATTACGCCGGTCTTCGCTCATCGTGGCGCACAGACCTGCTGGCCGGCATCACCGTGGGCATTGTGGCCCTGCCGCTGGCCCTCGCATTCGGGGTCAGCTCCGGGGTGGGCGCCGAGGCCGGACTTATCACCGCCATCGTGGCCGGCCTGGTGGCAGCCCTCATGGGAGGGTCATCAGTGCAGGTTTCCGGGCCCACGGGCGCCATGGTGGTGGTCCTGGCACCCGTCGTGGCCGTCCACGGCCCCGGCAGCGTAGCCCCGCTGTCACTCATGGCAGGGCTGCTGGTCTGCATTATGGGATTCAGCGGCTTGGGCCGGGCCGTAGCCTTCATCCCCTGGCCGGTGGTGGAGGGCTTCACACTGGGGATCGCGGCCATTATCTTCCTCCAGCAGGTTCCGCTCGCAACGGGCACGTCCGGCGTCCCGGGACACAACACCGTTGTCGCCGCCGTCGAAGCTGCCTCAGCCGCGCAGGCGCCCACAGTCCTGCTGACGCTGGCGCTCGTGGTGATGGTCGCCGTCGTGATGGTCCTGCTGCAAAAGCTGTTCCGGGCCATCCCGGCAAGCCTGGTGGCGGTCCTCCTGGCCACGGCGTCGGCCGAACTCCTGCAGCTGGATGTCCCGCGGATCGGTGCGCTGCCCCATTCCCTTCCCGCGCCGGCAGTGCCCGCCGTGGACATGGCCACCTTGGGAAGCCTTGCCATGCCCGCAGTCGCCATCGCCGTCCTGGCCGCCATCGAATCGCTGCTCTCCGCAAGGGTGGCCGCGGGGATGGCCGGCCCCGACGGCAAGCCCACCGGAGCCTACAGCCCGGACCGTGAGCTGACCGGCCAGGGCCTGGCTTCCATCGCCGCCGGACTGTTTGGCGGCATGCCCGCCACCGGAGCCATTGCCAGGACCGCGGTCAACGTGCGTTCCGGGGCCCGGACCCGCCTTGCCGCAGTGGTGCACGCCGTCGTGTTGCTGGGCATTACCTACCTGGCGGCAGGAATGGTCAGCCGGATCCCGCTGGCAGCACTGGGCGGGATCCTGATGGTTACGGCAACACGGATGGTTTCCCGGCGTACCGCTGCCGCCATCCTGCGTTCCACCCGGGCGGACGCCGCAGTCTTCGTTCTCACGGCCATCATCACCGTGGCCTTCGACCTGATCGTGGCCATCCAGATCGGGCTGGCCGCCGCGGCACTCTTCGCGCTGCGGAAATTCGCCTCGCTGAGCGGCGTCCAGCGCGAGCCGGTCCCCGGTCTTTCCGCCGACGGCGATGAGCACATTGCGGTCCTTCGGCTGGACGGGGCGATGTTCTTCGGCGCCGCCGAGCGTATCCTCCAGGAGATCAGCCAGGTGAAGGACGTCCAGGTGGCGATTATCAGGCTCTCGCAGCTGCGGATGCTTGACGCCACCGGCGCCCACGCGCTGGTGGAGGTCATCGCGGCGCTGGAACTGCGCGGCATCACGGTGCTGCTCAAGGGTGTGCGGCCGGACCACCTGGACCTGGTGACCAACGTGGGCGTGATCCGTTCGCTACGGCACCACAAACACCTGTTCCAGCACCTTCCCGATGCCGTGGAGCACGCCCGCAGCCATGTCCTGCGGAACGCAGCAGCTAGCGCCTGAGGTTCTTGCGGATCGACTGGCCGCGGACCACCATGCCCACGACGTGCAGCACCAGGCCCAGCCCGATCAGCGGAAGTGAAGCCATGGCCAGAGTCTGGTTGCCGCCGGTGTTGCCAATGATGTTGAGGATGATGCCGACGGCGATCAGTCCCATCGCGCTGAAGACCAGGACTTTGTAACGGGTTGGCGCAGTGGCCCAGAATTCGTTCAGCACCGTGCAAGTCTACCGTCCAGGCCTGCGGGGTCCGGCTAGAACAGGGACTCCTGTACTGCCGGGACCTCCGATGAGTAATCGCCCAGGGTGATGGTGCGGGCGGCCAGTTGGGACAGGTTCACCACGAACACGGCGTCCGTGCCATCGAGCCCGGCCAGCACGTTTGCCCCGCTCAGCGCCGCGATCCCGAAGCCGTGCTGCCCCTGGTCCAGCGCATGCGGGTAGGGATGCCGCTGGCCGGGCGCGTGCAGGGCGTCAGCCTGTGCCGGCCGCACCCACTGCTCCGCCACAGTTTCAAAGCCGCCGACGGCGGTGCGTGCCAGCAGCGCGCGCACGTCGGCGGCTGCCCGGGCATTGGTGGCCAGCAGGTCCCCCGGCGGGAGCGGCTGCAGCAGGGCGTCCGCCTTGGCTGCGGACCGCACTTGCTGCGTGAGGCCGACCTCGGCCGTCACCAGGTCCTCCAGGATCCGCACCACGCGGCCGTCCTGCGCCCTGGCAACATACGTGGCCGTTGCGGCCCCCTGCTCCGCGAGCCTGTTCCACTTCCGCGGACCGGAGGCGGTACCCACCTTGGTGGCACCGCCGGCGAACGTGGCAGCGTACAGCCAGTGTTCCTGCATCAGGTAGTCGCGCAGGCCGGGAGTGACCCGGCCGCCGCGGTGGAAGTCGTGCATCAGCCGGGACTCATCGAGCACGAAGCACCGTTCGCACTGCTTTCCGCGGGCTGCGGGGGCCGCGGAGGCGCAGAGGATGTGTCTGCGCGAGGCCGCCGACTGGACCTGGATGTGGCCCAGGCAGGACCTGCCTGGCTGCACCACCCGGAAGCCAAGGCGTGCGCCGGAATGGAGGCCCAACTCCCTGAAGTCCCCGTCCGGTGACTGGAGGCGCAGAACCGGGCCGCCGGCGTCGGCAATTGCCTTGGCAGGATCCACCACCTTGGGACCCGCCGCTGCGCTGGTGCCCGGCGGTTGCCCATCCCAAAAGACCCCGTGGACCAGATACGGGGTATCGGTCAACGGGGTCTCCTGAAGAACGGTGGTGGCGCTAGAGTGCGGGCTGGACTCCGAAGGCTACGGCGAGCTTCATGATCTTCTCGGCGCGGCCCAGGCGGGGCAGGTCCGAGCCGTCACGGATCACGCGGCCGTTCGCCTCGAAGTCGTTCATGAAGTCGGTGGCCCACGCGACGTCGGACGGGGTGGGGCTGATGACCTCGTTGATCACCGGGGTCTGGTCGATGGCCAGGCAGAGCTTGCCGGTCATGCCCATCATCACCGTGATGCCGGTCTGTTCGCGCAGGATGGGGTGGTTGGTGCCGACGGTGGGGCCGTCGATGGGGCCGGGCAGGTTGCCCACGCGGCTTGCGACGACCAGCTTGGCGCGCGGGTAGGCCATGGCCTCCGGGGTGGCGGCCATGCCGGTATCGCGGCGGAAGTCACCGGACCCGAACGCCAGCCGGAACGCGCCCTGTGCCTTGGCGATGTTGTTGGCTTCCTCGATGCCGACCGCGGATTCGACCAGCGGGATCACGGGGGTCTTGCCGTCCATGCGGTGGAAGCTCTCGGTCACCTGGTCAGCCGATTCGGTCTTGGCGAGCATGACACCGAGCAGGCCCGGGGTGCCGCGCAGGCCCGCGAGGTCATCGGCCCAGAACGGGCTGGTGGCATCGTTGATCCGGACCCAGGCCTGGCCGCCGGCGGTCAGCCAGTCCACCACGTTGGCCCTGGCCTGGTCCTTCTGCGACGGGTCCACGGCATCTTCAATATCCAGGATGATCGAATCGGCGCGGGACGCGGCCGACTGGTCAAAGAGCTCCGGCTTCATGGCATTGACCAGCAGCCACGAACGGGCGATCTCTGCGGGGATATTGCGTTCCGGCCTTACGGTTTCGGCGGCGATGGTAGACGTCATGGTTTCTACAGTATCCGCCCCGCAACCGGCACGGGGAAGAAAACGGCCGGCTTGTGAGGATCAATACGAACTAAACGCGTTGTGACTGGACTGCCGGGGAGAGTAGCTGGCAGTAGCTGTCGTTTTGGGGCTTCAAAACGACAACTACTGCCAGTCAGTTGGGAGCGGTCAGGGGATGTTGCTGCCGCGTGCCGTCACCCAGAGCCGGTACCAGTCGGCGCGGGTCATGGCACGGGCCGCCCGTTCCGCATCTGCGCAGGCGCGGATGCGTTCGGGGCTGGCTGTCCCGATTACCGGCGCGATTCCGGCCGGGTGCTTCATGAGCCAGCCCAGCAGGATGGCCTCGCCCGTAGTGCCGTACTCCCCCGCCAGTTCCGCCACCAGTTCGGCGGTGGCCTCCTCGGCCGGGGTGGGGCTTTCCAGCTCTGCCCCCGTGTAGGCGCCGCGGGCCAGGGAGCCATACGCCTGGAGGGTGATGTTGTTGCGGGCGCAGTACTCCAGCGTGCCGTGCGGGAAGCTGTAGTCCAGGTGCTCCGGGTGGTTGACCAGCACTTGGCTTTCCAGCCACGCCCGCTTGAGCAGGCTCATCTCCAGCTGGTTGGCCACCACCGGCGTCTCCAAACGGTCCTGCAAAACCTCGATCTGCGCCGCGGACATGTTGGACACACCCAGCTGCCGGACCTTGCCCTCGGCCATCAGCTGCCCCACCGCGGACGCCACCTCCGCAGGGTCCGCCAACGGGTCAGGGCGGTGCAGGAGCAGAATGTCCACGGAGTCTGTCCGAAGCCGCTTGAGGCTGCCGTTGACCCGCTCCAGGATGGCTTCCCGGCTCAGGTCGTAGTGGGTCTGCAGGCCGCGTTCGTTCAGCCTGATTCCGCACTTGGTCTGCAGCCGGATCCGCTCCCGCAGGCCCGGGATGGCGGCCAGCACCTCACCGAAGACGGCTTCGGACTTCCCGTTCCGGTAGATGTCCGCATGGTCGAACAGGGTGATCCCTGCGTCCAGGGCGGCCTGGACGGCAGCGGTGGCCTGGTCCACATGCTTGGCTTCATACGGTTCGTCAGACCAGGTGCCGCCCAGTCCCATGCAGCCGTAGATGAGTTCCTGCATCAGGGGCGCCCGCTTCCACGGGGGCCGCGCATCAGCGCAGCCACGCGGTGGTGTTCGCTGGCAGCTTGCCGTCCTCCAGCGGTGAGCTGCTGACCAGCACCTCACCGGGGGGAAGGTCGACGGCGGCGTTCCCGAAGTTGGTTACCGACTGCCAGCCGTTGGGTCGCTTGAAATGCAGCACGTCCGGGGCGCCTGCATCAATCCACTCCAGCTCTTCACCCGTGAGCAGTTCGCGGCGCAGTTTCAGGGCCTTGCGGTAGAGCTCCAGGGTGGAGCCGTCGGTGCCGTCCTGGGCCTCCACCGCGTACTTGCTGAACCAGTCCGGCTGCGGCAGGTGGGACCCGCCGTCGCCAAAGCCGAAGGAGATGCCTTCCACCTTCCAGGGCAGCGGCACCCGGCAGCCGTCGCGGCCGATCTCCACGCCCTTGTTGCGGAAGTAGGAGGGGTCCTGGCGCTCGGATTCGGGAATGTCTGCCACTTCCTGCAGGCCCAGTTCCTCACCCTGGTACAGGTAGGCGGAACCGGGAACGGCGAGCATCAGCAAAGTTGCTGCGCGGGCTCGGCGTTCACCGAGTTCCACGTCCAGCTGGTCCTGCGGTCCCCCGGCGAGCAGCCAGTCCTTGCCGTCCTGGCCCTTGGCGCCGGCCTTTTCCTTGGCCATCTGGGGCAGGCCGTAGCGGGTGGCGTGCCGGACGACGTCGTGGTTGGAGAACACCCACGTGGAGGAGGCGCCGGTGGCAGCGGCCTCGGCAAGGTTGCGGGTAATGATCTCCTTGTACTCGGCGGCGTCGAAATCGGCCTGCAGCAGGTCGAAGTTGAACGCCTGGCCCAAGCCCTGCGGGCTGGCATAGCGGGCACGCCGGGTGGCGTGCACCCAGGCCTCCGCCACGGCGGTGCGCGGCGGGTTGTACTCGTTGAACACCTCACGCCATTCGGCGTAGACCTCGTGGACTTCGTCGCGGTCCCAGAAGGGGTGCGAGCCGTCGTCGAATCCGTCCACACCGGTGTTGGCCGCGCTCAGTTCGAGCTTGGACAGCAGCGGTTCGGTGAGGTCCTTGGTGAGGGCGTGCGCCACGTCGACGCGGAAGCCGTCCACGCCGCGGTCGGACCAAAAGCGCAGGGTCTTGAGGAAGTCGTCGCGGATCTCGCGGTTGGACCAGTTCAGGTCGGGCTGCTCCTTGGCGAAGATGTGCATGTACCACTGGCCGGGGGTGCCGTCCGGTTCGGTGATCCGTTCCCAGGCGGGTCCGCCGAACACCGAATCCCAGTCCGACGGCGGGAACTCGCCGTTGGGGCCCTTGCCGTCGCGGAAGATGTAGCGGTCCCGCTCCGGGGATCCCTGGGGCGAGGCCAGCGCTTCCTGGAACCACTTGTGCCGGTTGGAGGAGTGGTTGGGGACGATGTCGGCAATCAGCTTGATCCCGGCGTCGTGCAGGGCCTTGGCCATTTCGTCGAAGTCGTCCAGCGTACCCAGCTTGGGATCGACGTCGCGGTAATCGTCCACGTCATAGCCGCCGTCCGCCAGTGCGGACGGGTAGAACGGGCTCAGCCAGACGGCGTCGATTCCCAGCGACTTCAGGTATGGCACCTTGGCGGTGATGCCCTTCAGGTCGCCAATGCCGTCGCCATTGGAGTCCGCGAAGCTGCGGGGGTAGATCTGGTAGACGGAGGCCTGGCGCCACCAGTTGGGGTCGGCCAGACGGTCGGAGTCGGACAGGGTTGCCAGCGTGGCAGTGGTGGACAAGGGGTGGTCCTTTTCTTTGCAGCAGGTACATTTATATTGAATCTAAATTTACTTCTTCAAATATTATCTGGTGCTTTGGACAGGAAGGTCAACAGCATGGCTGAACTGGTTCCGGCGACTCCCCAGCTGCTGCGGCGGGTCAGTGCCGGCGCGGTCCTGGAGTACCTGCGCGCGGCGGCGGCAGTGACGGTCACGGACGTCATGGCGGCCACGGGCCTGACCCGCGCCACCACCATCGCCGTCTGCGAGGACCTGGTCCGGCGGGGCTGGGTCCTGGAGCGGGAGAACCAGCGGGAGTTCGGCGGCTACCAAAAGGGTCGCCCTGCCCGCCGGTTCGAACTCAACGAACGTGCGGGCGTGGTCCTGGGCATGGACATCGGATATGCCAAGGTCACCGTGGTGGTTTCGGACCTCCGCGGCAAGACCGTGGGGCGGGCCAGCCGTCCCTTCCAAGCCGGTGACGTCGGCTCCCGGGAGCGCATAGCCTTCATTGACGGGGTGGCCATGGCGGCGCTTCGCTCAGCTGTTGCCGCACCGGACCAGGTCCTGGCGGTCTGCGCCGGGGTGGCCGCGCCGGTGGACCGGCACGGGGACGTGGTGGCCACGCAGAAGTTCTGGGGGCTTTTTGACCTGGGACTGCGGCCGGCCCTCAAGGAAGCCCGGGGATGGACGGTACTCGTTGAAAACGACGCCAACCTTGCGGCCCTGGGCGAACGGTGGCAGGGCGCAGCTGCGGGGATCGACGACGTCGTGGTGATCCTGGCGAGCGAACGGCTGGGATCCGGGATCGTGGAAGGGGGCCGGCTGGTCCACGGCACCCGCGGCAGCGCCGGGGAGCTTGCCTATCTGGACCTGGTGGACGGCGTGGGCGACACCTACGGGATCGCCCACCTGGCCCGGACTTGGGCCGCGGAGGCCTTGGCCGGGTCCGCCCCCACCACCCTCCGGGCCCTCAAGCCGGGCAGGGTCGAGGCCGAGCAGGTCTTCGCGGCTGCGGCCGACGGCGACGCCGTGGCACAGGACATCCTGGACCGGCTGGCGGACAGGATGGCCCGGGTGGTGGGGACTGTAGCCACCTTCCTCAACCCGGAACTGGTGGTGATCGGCGGCGGCGTGGCCAATTCCGCGCATGTGCTGCTGGGCCCCATCACCGCTCGGCTGTGCAACTTTACGGCCACCCCCGCTCGGGTGGCCGTCTCCCCGTTGGGAGACTCGATCGTGACGGTGGGTGCGGTGCGCTGTGCCCTGGACTACGTGGAGAAGCATTCCCTCGATCTGGAGTTGGCCCCGCCGGCCGAGGCCTAGCTATTCCGGCATGATCATGGTGCGCAGGTCCAGCTGCCGCAGCACCCGGTCCGCCACCTCAGGGTCCATGTCCGGCTCGTTGCGGGCCGCCACCACTTCCTGCCGCGCAGCATCCAACGCGATCGTTTGGACCGCGACGGCCAGTTCCCGCCCGCGCTGCCGCTTTTCCGCCAGGGGCCTCGTCAGGCAGGTTGCCGCCCGCCAGCTCGGCCCGCAGGCGGCGCATCCGTTCCTTGACCAGGGCCACCTTTTCCGGCGGCAGGTCCTTCATCAGGTGGTGCTGCTTGAGGGCCGCGACGGCGGCGGCCTGGTCGCGCGCGGCGAGCAGGCGGACGGCATCGCGTTCGGCTGTCCCGTCCTCGGAGGCCTTCAACACGTCGCGGGCACCTAGGCGCGCGGTCCCAATGCTGCTGAGACCGGCAGGGTGCCGTCGCGGAACTCGATGGTGCGGCCTGCGGTCTGGGGCAGGTCCAGCACTGCCGCCGCCACGATTGCCGTGTTGGCCCGCGACGTGTCACGGTCCCCGTCGGGTGACGGGTCGACGTCGATCAGGCCGGTTCCGGGCTTGTCCGTCAGGGTGCCGGGGCCAAGGATGGTCCACTCCAGCCCGGTGCCGCGCAGGTACTCGTCCGCGGCTGCCTTGGCCTCCGCGTAGGCGAAGAAGCTGTTGCTTTCCGGCACGCCATTGTCCTTGCCTGCGCCGAAATAGGACACCATGACGTACCGGTTAACGCCGGCCTGCGCGGCGGCATCGATGGAGCGGATGGCGGCATCCCGGTCCACGGCGTAGGTCCGCTCGGGGTTGCCGCCGCCCGCGCCGGCCGACCAGACCACGGCGTCGTGGCCCTGGAGTGCGTCGGCGATGTCCGTAGTCGCGGCATTCTCGACGTCCAGGACGGACGGCGTGGCGCCGGTGGCGGCGACGTCGGCTGCGTGGTCCGGATTCCTGATGAACGACGTGACGGCGTGGCCCTCGCCGGCGAGGAGCTGGGACAGGAGGAGGGCCACTTTCCCGTGGCCGCCAATGATGGCGATGCGTGTCATGCCCCCATTCTGCCTGCTAGGTCAGACATCTGTAACGCAGGTACACCGCCCCGGCCTCGAAGCGGCGCACGTCGACCAGCTCCAGCCGGGACTCCAGGCCGTCCGGCAGGAAACGCAGCCCGCCGCCCACGGCCATCGGGTTGATGAACAGCCGGCACTCGTCCACGAGGCCCGCTTTCAGGGCGTGCGCGGCGATGGTGGGGCCGCCGATGCTGATGTCCTTGTCACTGGAGGACTTCAGGTCCCGCACAGCGTCCGGCAGGAACTGGCGTTCCAGCCGGGTCCGGGGCGTTGCCGTGGCGTCCAGCGACGCCGAGTACACCACCTTGTCCGCCCCCTGCCAGATTTGGGCGTAGTCCTGGATCACGGCAGGTTCATCCGCAGTGTCCATGGTTTCCCAGACCGACATGACCTGGTACATCCTGCGGCCGAACAGGTAGGTGCCCACGTCCCGTTCGAGGTCGTTGATGAAGGCATGGACTTCCTCGTCGGGGGCGGACCACGCGAAGTTGCCGTCCCTGTCTGCCGTGTAGCCGTCGAGGGACATGATTGCGGAATAGATCAACTGCGCCATGGGCCCATTCTGCCGCCGGACATCAGGCCCGCATAGGCTTTCGCCACACCAGGAACTGCTGCCCCAGGGTCCAGAGGTTGGAGACGGTCCAGTAGACCAGCACGCCAATGGGGAAAAAGATGCCGCCCACACCGAAGACCAGCGGCAGCACGTACAGCAGGACCTGCTGCTGGCGGACCAGCGGACTGCCGGGATCCTGCCCGCTGACGGATCGGGCCGCCACGAGTTTCTGTGTCAGGAACTGGCACGCGATCATCACCAGGATCATGGCGACGGCGAGCACGGCCACGGCGGCCGGGTCGCCGCCGCCGTGAACCAGGGCGGCGGACAAGGGCGCCCCGAAAATGCTGGACGAGTCGAATTGGACCACCTGCGCCCGGCCCATGGCCCCGATGCCGTTGCCCTGTTGCGAGGCGTTGGAGATCCCCGACAGGACCTGGAACAGGGCGAGGAAGAACGGTGCCTGGATCAGCAGGGGCAAGCATGCCGAGAATGGATTGGTGCCGTGCTTCCGGTACAGGGCCATTTGTTCCTGGGCCATGGCCTGCCGTGAGCCCTGGTCTGTCCTGCCCTTGTACCTGTCTTGCAGTTCCTTCAGGTCGGGCTGCAGGAGGCCCATCCTGCGCTGGGCCCGGACCTGCGCCAGGAACACCGGGATGAGGGCCGCGCGGATCACCAGGACCAGGCCCACGATGGCCAGGGTCCAGGTCCAGCCTGACGCTGCAGGCATTCCTGCCGAGCTCAGGCCGTCGTGGAAGGCCACCATGATGACGGACACCAGCCACCGGAATGGTTCCATGACCGCTGCAACAACATCCACCGAATCCCCCATCCGCCAGTTGCTGCAAAGCTACTGCCGATCCGGGAAACAGGAAAGCCCCCGGGATCTCGGGGATTCCGGGGGTTCAGCCTGTAGCGGTGGGGAGGCTCGATCTCCCGACCTCACGATTATGAGTCGTGCGCTCTAACCAACTGAGCTACACCGCCACGAATGAGAAAAACCTGCGTCAAGCCGGTCAAAACCGCCTTGACACAGGCCCTCATTCAGAGCCCCCCACCGGAATCGATCCGGTGACCTCGTTCTTACCAAGAACGCGCTCTACCACTGAGCTAGGGGGGCAACGAGTAAATACTCTACCGGAAGATTTACGCACCAACAAATCGGGATCGACGCCGGGCGGGAGCGATCGAAACAGCTGCGTGGGCGCCGGGCGGCGGTCCGTTTTTCCGCGTCATTCCGCGGTTTCCGGGTATCGAAAACACAAAGCGGACGACGCCGGGAAGCGGCTTGGGCGGCCACCCCCCAACGCCTCGCCGGGCAAATGTGGTGAGGCCCACACCTCACTGGTGGTTAAACGACGGTGGGCCGGCTCAAAAGAGCCGGCCCACCGTCGTCGTCAATTTTTCACACCCGCAGGAGGCTTACCACTTGCCCTTGCGGTTGAAGTCGCGGTGTCCGCTGTCGCCGCCGTGGCGCGGCTTGCGGGAGCCGTCACCGTGGCCACCGAAGCGCGAGTCGCCGGCCTGGCCGCGGTCGCTGAAGGAACGCTCGGACCGCTCACTGTACGAACGTCCGCCGCGCTCAGCGGAGGTCCGCTCGCCGTCATTCTTTCGGAATTCCTTCTTGAACCCGCCGTTGCCCTTGAAGTTGCCGCCACGGTCGCCGCCACGGTTGCCTTGGTAGGCGCCGCGGTCGCCCGACGGCTTGCGGCCGTTGTCCAGCTCAAGGTGGATCAGCTCGCCGCCGATCCGGGTGCGGGACAGGGCCCGCAGCTGCTCGGGGCTCAGGTCCGCCGGGAGCTCCACCAGGGAGTGGTCCGAGCGGATGTCGATGCCGCCGATCTGGGCCGAGGAAATGCCGCCCTCGTTGGCAATGGCACCGACGATGGAACCGGGCATGACGCGCTGGCGGCGGCCCACCGCGATGCGGTAGGTGGCGTTGCCCTCGGTCAGCGCACGGGTAGGCCCACGGGAGCCGAAGCCGTCCTTGGAGCGTTCACGCTTCTGGAATTCGGGAGCAGCGGGCAGTTCCTTGACCAACAGCGGCTGTCCGCCCTGGGCCATGACTGCCAGTGCCGCAGCGATTTCTGCTGCCGGCACCTTGTGCTCTTCCTCGTAGGAAGCGATCAGGTCGCGGAACATCGAGACGTCCTCGGACTCAAGGGTCTCGGTAATGCGCTCGGCGAACTTGCCCAGGCGCAGCGTGTTCACGGTCTCGGCGGTGGGCAGGTGCATCTGCTCGACCGGCTGGCGGGTGGCCTTTTCGATGGCGCGCAGCAGGTACTTCTCGCGCGGCGTCATGAACAGGATCGCGTCACCGCTGCGGCCCGCGCGGCCCGTGCGGCCGATGCGGTGCACATAGGACTCGGTGTCGTGCGGGATGTCGTAGTTGACCACGTGGCTGATTCGCTCCACGTCCAGGCCGCGGGCTGCGACGTCGGTAGCCACCAGGATGTCGATCCGGCCTTCCTTCAACGCGTCCACAGTGCGCTCGCGCTGCTGCTGCGGGATGTCGCCGTTGATGGCTGCGGCCTGGAAACCGCGGGACTTCAACTTGTCAGCCAGGTCCTCGGTGGCCATCTTGGTGCGCACGAAGGCGATGACGCCGTCGAAGTCTTCCACCTCGAGGATGCGGGTCATGGCATCGAGCTTGTGCGGGCCCATGACCTGCAGGTACCGCTGGCGGGTGTTGGCACCGGTGGTGGTCTTGGACTTGACGGAGATCTCGGCCGGGTTGTTCAGGTACTGCTTGGACATACGGCGGATCTGACTCGGCATCGTGGCCGAGAACAGTGCAACCTGGCGGTCAGACGGGGTCTGCTGGAAGATCTGCTCCACGTCTTCGGCGAAGCCCATGCGCAGCATCTCGTCGGCCTCGTCCAGGACCAGGTACTGGAGTTCGGACAGGTCCAGGGAACCCTTGGAGATGTGGTCGATCACGCGGCCCGGGGTGCCGACAACAACCTGGGCACCGCGGCGCAGGCCGGCGAGCTGGGGGCCGTAGGCGGAGCCGCCGTAGACGGGAAGGACCGTGAAGTCATCGATGTGCTTGGCGTACGAGGTGAAGGCCTCGGCAACCTGGAGCGCGAGCTCGCGGGTCGGGGCCAGGACCAGGGCCTGGGTCTTGCGTGACGGGCCGTTGAGGTCGTGGAGTTCGGCCAGGCGGGACAGTGCCGGTACTGCGAATGCTGCAGTCTTACCGGTTCCGGTCTGGGCCAGGCCAACAACGTCGCGGCCTTCGAGCAGCAGCGGGATGGTGGCGGCCTGGATGGGGGACGGCTTTTCGTACCCGACATCCTGCAGTGCGGCCAGGACACGGCCATCGATGCCGAGATCGGCGAAGCGGACGCCGTCTTCGTCGTCCTCGTCAGCCTTGGCTGCGGGGGCTTCTTCCGCTTTCGCGGCGGGAGCAACCGGGGCGGTTTCGGGAGCCTCGGCGGTTTCAGCGGCAGCCTCTGCTGCGGGGGCAGCGGGCTCGGTGAATTCGATGCTGACGGTTGCTTCGGGGGTGGTTTCGTTCTGGTTTTCGGGCATAGGGAGATATTCCTCATCCATAGGGGGCCAGGCGGCACTACCCGAGGTGAGCGGAGCCGCAGTACGCGTGCCGATGGTGCCGGGCAAACGTTGACCGGCCGGTCACAGAAGTCCGGCGCTTTCGCAATCCCGTGGCAGGACTTCGCGCTGCATCTCTTGGCTGCTATCCCAGCAGTCTGTACAGCGTTTTCTTTAGCCGGCTCTCCCTATGAAAATGCCCGCATCGCTTGCGCGGGCCCCAACACTTGCCAGTCCTGCCTCAAAAATTGGGCAGGAATAAGGGATTTCCGGAGTGGGGGATATTTCAAGTGTAGGGCACGGACGCCGCCGACGGGAAATTAAGGGCCCGACGACGGCGGTGAGCTTGCGCACACAGCGTAAGGGCGGCGCACCACGGATGCGTCGGGGCTACTCCCCCAGCCGCCGCAGCAGTAGCTCGAACCTGGTGTGGTACTCCTCCTGGAGCCTGATCTCGCCGTCGGCCTCGGCATCGCGGAGGGCCTCTACAGCCTCCGCGTCCGGCGCACTGAACCATCTGCCGATGGTCACTCCATGGCGCGGCACGAACGTGCGGTGGATGTAGTCACCCGACTGGATGGTGCCCGTACGGATGACACGCAGGTAGGCTCCCACGCGCCCTTCTTCGGTGAAGCGCTTCACCCATTGGGGTTCTTTCATCCGGCGCTGGAAGGTGGCGCAGGGGACGCGCGGGGAGGTGACCTCGAGGACGACGTCGGCCCCCACCTGCCAGCGCTCCCCGATCACCGCGTTGGTTGGTTCAATGCCGGAAACCCGCAGGTTTTCGCCGAAAATGCCTGGCGGCAGCTCGCGGCCCAGCGCCCCGGACCAGAAATCCGCGTCGGACTGGGAGTAGGCGTAGATGGCCTGGTCATCGCCGCCGTGGTGGACCCGGTTGGCCTGGATATCCCCGTGTACGCCCAGCTTGTGCACCTTCACCGGACCATCCGACGGGCGTTTGTCGATCGCCGTGACGCCAACATTGCCCTGGTCTCCCAGGAGTTGGTGGACGCGGCAGACGGCGAGGACAGAAGCTGGTTCCATGGCTTCAGTCTAGGGTTCCTGCCGGCTGTGCCAATCTCGTCAACGGACTCGTGCAGGGACTACGCTGGGTCGAGACTTGCATGTGGGGGTGCAGTGCTGCGCCCAAATAGTGTGGACAACTGAGGGGGACGGCCGTGGCGTCGAACGAAAAGGACCCGAAAGCGGACCCGGAAAAAGGGCCTCCGGAGGGAAGCGGAACCGCCAAGCCTCCGCCTTGGCAGGTACCCAAGCCTGAGTTGCGTCCCGACCTCCTCAAGGAGCCTGTCCCCCTGGTGGACCCGTTTGCCAGTGAGCGCGAAAAGCAGCTCAACTCGGCGGCGGCGCGGAAGAAGCGCTCCCAGCGCCGCACGGTGGTGGTAGGCCTGGGCGTGACCGCGCTCCTGGCCGGGACCATCACGGCTGTGGTGGCCAGCAACGAGGACGACCCCGAGTACGCGCAGGTCTGCTTCAACGACGAAACCGGCGAGCGCGTCGAGGACACCAACTGCGACAGCTCCGCCGGCCGCAGCGGCGGCGTCTACGCCTGGTATTTCTACTCCCGCGGGGCCAGTGTCCCGTCGGTGGGCCAGAACAGGTCCACCGCGCCCGGCTACGCGCGGACCATCCCCAGCGGGGCAAAGGCCTCCACCGGTTACAGCAGCAAGGGCGGCACGGTCAGCCGCGGCGGGTTCGGCTCCAGCGCCAAGAGCGGCTCAAGCGGCGGCGGCAAGGTCTCGGGGGGCTGAACGGTGAAGCGACTGATATCCGAACCCCGGCCCGGCTGGAAGCAGAAGATCGAAGAGCAGGGCCTTGTCTTCTCCACCACCACCATGGATGACGGGCGCCGGATCGAATACTGGAACGAATCGGCGTACTACGAATTCACCATGGACGAGGTGGAGACCCTTGAGGTCGTCGCGGAGGACATGCACCGGATGTGCCTGGAGGCGGCAAAGTTCCTGGCCACCGGTGCCATGGGGAGCATCGGCATCGGCCCCCAGGCATTGGAGCTGGCTGGTGAATCCCTGCAGGCCGCCGACGTGGACGTCTACGGCCGGTTCGACTTCATCTACGACGGCCGGGGCGGGCCGGCCAAGATGCTCGAATACAACGCCGACACCCCCACCGGACTCATCGAAGCCGCCGTCGCCCAATGGTTCTGGCTGCAGGACGTCCACCCGGAGAAGGACCAGTGGAACGGCATCCACGAGGCCCTGATCCGGCAGTGGAAGAAGTTCCAGTACCGCACGGGCATGAGCACCCTCCATGTGGCCCACTCCGAGGTGGAGGAATCCGGCGAGGACTGGATGACCGCCGCGTACATGCGCGACGTCGCCAGCCAGGCGGGGTGGACCACCATTGGGATCAACATGTCCGATATCGGCTGGGACCCCAACCTGAACCGGTTCGTGGACCTGGACAACTTCATGATCAGCACCATCTTCAAGCTGTACCCCTGGGAGCTGATGATGAAGGAGGAGTTCGGGCCCCGCCTCCTGGAACGGGCGCACAACCCACGCTGGGTTGAGCCGGCCTGGAAGATGCTGCTCTCCAACAAGGCCCTGCTGGCCGCGTTGTGGCACCTCTACCCGGACCACCCAAACCTGCTGCCCGCGTACCTCACCAGCCCGGGGCCGCTGAAGGAATGGGTGGCTAAGCCCCTGCACGGCCGCGAAGGCGACAACATCCGGATCCACGCGGACGGCATCAATCTGGAGCAGCCCGGCGGTTACGGCCGCGAGGGCTGGTGCTACCAGCAGTACCACGCCCTTCCCGACTTCGACGGCAACTGTCCTGTGCTGGGCCTCTGGGTGGTGGACGGTGAATCCGTAGGCTGCGGCATCCGGGAATCCGACGGGCCGGTCACTGACTACTTCTGCCGCTTCGTGCCCAACACCATCGACGCACCGGCACCGCTTTCGGCGCTGGCCAACTCCAGCAAGGCAGGTATCGCCCTATGAACCCGGAGACAGCATGAGCACGGACATTACGACGACGGGAGGTCCCGGCGGCGGGCCCGGCACCCCGGTGCCCGGCAAGGGATTGCGGGCCGGGATCCTGGACCTGGGCGACTCGGTGATGCTGGGGCTGGCCTCCACCGCCCCGGTTTACTCGCTGGCCGCCACCCTCGGCCTGATCGTTGCCGTCAACGGCAACTACACTCCCCTGATCCTGCTGCTGGGGTTCGTCCCGGTCCTGTTCATCGCCTACGCCTTCCGCGAGCTCAACAGTGCCATCCCGGACTGCGGCACCACCTTCACCTGGTCCCGCCAGGCCTTCGGCCCGTGGGCGGGCTGGCTGGGCGGCTGGGGCGTGGCGCTGGCCGGGATCGTGGTCCTGGCCAACCTCGCCCAGGTGGCCGGCCAGTATGTGTGGCTGCTGGTGGGTGACGGGTCGCTTGCGCAGAACAAGGTGGTGGTCACCGCCACGGGGCTGCTGTTCATCGTGTTGATGACCCTGGTGAACTACCGCGGGATCCGGCTGGGCGAACACGTCCAGCGGGTGCTGACCTACGTCCAGTACATTGCCCTTGGCATCTTCGCGCTGGCGCTCGTGATGCGCATCGTGGGCGGTGCGCCGGAGGGCCAGGCCTTCGATATCGAGTGGTTCAACCCGGCGGGTGCCTTTGCCGACCCCGGTGCCGTGGTGCATGGAACCCTCCTTGCCCTGTTCATCTACTGGGGCTGGGACACCTGCCTTGCCGTGAACGAGGAAACCGAGAATCCCACCAAGACTCCCGGCCGCGGAGCCGTGATCTCGGCTTTCGTCCTGATGGCAATCTATGTTTCGGTGGCCCTGCTGGTGATGATGTACGCCACCGTGGGTTCCGAGGGCATCGGCCTGGGCAACGAGGCCAACAAGGACGATGTCTTCCTCGCCATGAAGGACGTGGTCCTGGGACCCTGGGGCTGGCTGATCGTCATAGCGGTCCTGGCCTCCGTCCTGTCCTCCACCCAGACCACCATCCTGCCCACGGCCCGGGGCACCCTGTCCATGGGGGTCCACGGAGCTCTTCCGGCGAAGTTCGCCGAGGTCCACGAACGGAACCAGACGCCCGGTTTTTCCACCCAGGTGATGGGCGGCGCGGCGGCTGCCTACTACGTGGCCATGAGCTTCCTGAGCGAGAACCTGCTGGCGGACTCCATCAGCGCCATCAGCTTGTTCATTGCGTTCTACTACGCCCTCACCGGGTACGCCTGTTTCTGGTACTTCCGGGCCACCCTGCGGGACTCTGCACGGAACCTTTGGTTCCGCGGCATCCTGCCGCTGCTCGGGGCACTGCTGCTGACCGCTGCGTTCTTCGTCTCCGCCGTGCAAATGTGGGACCCGGCGTACGGCGATACCCAGATCCTCGGCGTCGGCGGTGCCTTTGTCAGCGGCGTGGTGCTGCTGGCGCTGGGCGCGGTCCTGGCAGCCGTGTGCCGGTTCCTCCCGGCCACCCGCGGCTACTTCGAGGTGAAGCGTTGAGCGCCGGCCCGTCCGATGTCCTGGACCTGGACTCCCTGCTGTCAGCGGAGGAACTGGAGCTCCGCGAGCACATCCGCGACTTCACCCAACAGCGGATCAAACCGGAGATTGCCCGCTGGTACGAGGACGCCGTGTTCCCGCTGGAACTGGCGACAGAACTCGGTGAGCTGGGTGTGCTGGGGATGCACCTGGACGGCTATGGCTGCCCGGGCCGGTCCGCCGTCGAATACGGCTTGGCGGCCATGGAGCTGGAAGCCGGGGACTCCGGCATCCGCACGTTCGTCTCGGTGCAGGGTTCACTGGCGATGACCGCGATCCATGCCTGGGGCTCGGAGGAACAGAAGCAGGAGTGGCTGCCCCGGATGGCCGCCGGCGAGGTGATCGGTTGTTTCGCCCTGACCGAGCCGACCGCAGGGTCGGACCCCGCCTCGATGGCCACCTTTGCCCAGCGCGACGGCACCGGCGAGGACGCCGGCTGGTTGTTGAACGGCGCCAAGCGCTGGATCGGCCTGGCCTCGGTGGCCGGCGTGATGGTGGTCTGGGCCATAACGGACGACGGCGTACACGGCTTCCTGGTGCCGGCCGGAACCCCCGGCGTGACGGCCACGCCCATCCGGCAGAAGCTGTCCATGCGCGCGTCCATCCAATGCGACGTGGTGTTCGACGACGTCCGGCTCGGTCCGGAGGCGCTCCTGCCGGCGGCCCGCGGGCTGCGCGGCCCGTTCACCTGCCTGAACGAGGCCAGGTACGGCATCGCCTGGGGCGCCATGGGCGCGGCCCGCGATTCCTACGAGGCCGCGCTGGCCTACTCGCAGGACCGGTTGCAGTTCGGCAAGCCGCTGGCCGGATACCAGCTGACGCAGGAGAAGCTGGTGAACATGCTGCTGGAGATCCAGAAGGGCACCCTGCTGGCGCTGCACCTGGGGCGGCTGAAGGACGCCGGGACCATCCGGCCCGAGCAGATCTCGCTGGCCAAACTGAACAACGTCCGCGAGGCCATCGCCGTGGCGCGCGAAGCCCGGACAATCCTTGGCGGCAACGGCATTACCGGCGACTACTCCCCGCTCCGGCACGCCGCGAACCTTGAATCCGTCCGGACCTACGAGGGCACCGACGAGGTGCACACCCTGATCCTCGGCAGGCACATCACGGGTTTGGGCGCCTTCCACTGACTCAGGATTTCAGGCTGAAAAGCCGCCGTCGGCCTTGATCAGCTGCCCGGACACCCAGCGGCCGGCCGGGGACAGGAGGAACGCCACGGTCCCGGCGACGTCGGCAGGGGTACCGAGGCGGCCCGTCGGCTGCTTTGCCGTGAGCTCGTCCTTTATCTCGGGGGTCATCCAGCCCGTATCAACCGGCCCTGGGTTCAGGACGTTCGCGGAGATCCCCTGTGGACCCAGTTCGCGCGCTGCGGCAATCACGATCCGGTCCAAGGCACCTTTGGAGGCGCCGTAGGGAAGGTTGAACGCTGTGTGGTCACTGGTCAGCGCAACGATCGCGCCGCCGTCGTCCGTGGCCTGGCGGGCGAACGCGGCGATCAGCTGCCAGCTGGCGCGCGTGTTCACGGCGAAGTGCCGTTCAAAGGACTCAACGGTGGTGTCCAGCACCCCGGAATCCACCGATTCGGCGTGGCTGAGCACCAGGGCCTGCAGTGGGCCGGCAAGCTGCACGGCCTCGGTCACCAGCCTGTCCGGCACGGCAGGATCTTGCAGGTCTGCGGGAAGGGTGTGGACTGTGGCGCCGATGGCTTCGAGCTCGGCCGTGAGGCGGAGGACATCGTCCGGCTCGCTCCCCCACGGCATGCGGGCGTCGTAGCCGGACCAATAGGAGAGGACGAGGTCCCAGCCGTCCGCGGCAAGCTGCCGGGTGATGCCGGCGCCGATGTTCCCCAGCCGTCCCGCGCCGGTGACCAAGGCAACGGGGCGGCCAGCTGCGGGTTCGAGTGGTTCCATCCGACCAGCCTAGCGGCGGCCCGTGATGCGCTGGTTCAGGCCGCAGCCGGCTCCGCTTCCCGCGAACTGCGGTTCCGGCGGATCGTGGCGCTGATGACCGCGGCGATGGTGCACATGGCCGCGGCGCCCAGCCAGGCATAAGTGTAGTGCCCGGTGGCATCCCGCAGGGCACCGGCGGCGATGGCGGCCGCGGCGGCTCCCAGCTGGTGCGCCGCGAACACCCACCCGAAGACCACGCTGCCGTCCGCGCCGAACGTCTCGCGGCAGATGGCGGCCGTGGGGGGAACGGTGGCCACCCAGTCCAGTCCGTAGATCACCACGAAGACGATCATGCTCGGCTGCACCTCGGCGTTTAGCAGCAGCGGGAGCACCAGCAGGCCGATGCCGCGGAACTGGTAGTAGACGGCCAGCAGCACGCGCGGATTGAACCGGTCGGTCAGCCAGCCGGAGGCGATGGTGCCGATGATGTCGAAGATCCCGACGACGGCGAGCAGCCCTGCGGCGGTGGTTTCGGGCATGCCGTGATCGTGTGCGGAGGGGATGAAGTGGGTGCCGATCAGGCCGTTGGTGGTGGCGCCGCAGATGGCGAAGCCGGCTGCGAGCGCCCAGAAGGTCCGGACTTTGCTGGCCCGGCGGAGTACCTGGAGGGCGCGGACAGCGGCGTTGGCGCGGGGTCCGTCCGGGGTGGCGGCGGTTGTGGTTGCCTCCTGCTCCACGGCCTCAACCTCCACCGCGGGGGCCGCACCATACGGCAGCACCCCGACGTCGGCGGGCGAGTTCTTGAGGAACTTCAACACCAGCGGGACCACCGCGAGGGCGCCGGCGGCAATCAGCAGGGAGGCCTGCCGCCAGCCGGGATCCTGCGCGAGCAGGGCGATGAACGGCAGGAAGACCAGCTGGCCGGCCGCACTGCCTGCGGTGAGGATCCCAATGACCAGCCCGCGGCTCCTGGTAAACCAGGTGTTGGCGATGGTGGCGGCGAAGACCAGCGCCATGGAACCGGTGCCGAGCCCGATCAGCAGGCCCCAGGTCAGCAGGATCTGCCAGGACTGGTTCACCAGCACCGTCAAGGCGCTGCCCAGGCCGATCAGGACCAGGGCCGTGGCCGTGACCGCCCGTACGCCGAACCGTTCCATCAGGGCGGCGGCGAACGGCGCGGTCAGGCCGAAGAGCACCAGGTTGATGCTGACAGCCGCGGAAAGGACCGTGGTGGACCAGCCGAACTCCTGCTGGAGCGGGACCATGAGGACTCCCGGTGCCGCCCGGAATCCGGCCGCCCCGACGAGTGCCAGGAACGCCACGGCGGCGACGATCCATGCCGGATGCAGCCGGCGGCGCTGAGCTGTGCCCGGCCGGGTGGCGGTTTCCGCCGGAGTCTTGGCTGCTTCATCGGGCAGGGTGCTCACGCTGCCGTTCCTTTCCCGGCTGCGGTGGACAACCGGATGGGCTGCTCGGACCGTGACCGGCTGTGCCAGCTGGTGTTGGCCGCGGTGAGGAGTTCCCCGCATTCGGTGCAGGTATCGGCCGAGGTGGTGGGTTTCCCGCAGCCCGAGTGGATGACGTACAGGTGCGCCTGGTCCGAGGGGGCGGGCAGGTGCTTTTCCGCCCAGATGGTGACCGCATTCAGGACCGGGAGTGCGTCTTCGCCCATGGGTGTGAGCACGTACTCCTGGCGGGCGCGGCCGCCGTCGTCGTACGCCTTCTTCTCCAGCAGCCCGGACTCGACCAGACCTGCGAGCCGCTTGGTGAGCACGGAGTCGGCCACCTCGAGGCGCGCCTTCATGGCATCGAAGCGCCCGTTCCCAAAGAAGACCTCGCGCAGGACAAGGATGGACCAGGGGTCCCCCAGGATGTCCAGGCCGCGTGCCATGCTGCAGGTGCGTTGGGACCAGTCGGATCGGAGAGGCATAGGGGAACCCTAGCTGACTTTCTTCAAGAAAGCCAGAGTTCCCTCGTTGCCGGCTAGGGAATTGCGGAGAAGGCCTGGTCCAGGTCGGCGATCAGGTCCTCAACATCCTCGATGCCGCAGGACAGGCGCAGCAGGTTCACCGGAACAGCCAGCTCCGTGCCCTTGACCGAGGCGTGGGTCATCTCGGACGGGTAGTTCATAAGCGATTCGATTCCGCCCAGCGACTCGGCGAGGGTGAACACCGAGGTGGACTCGGCCACCTTCCGGGCAGCCGCCTCACCACCCTTGAACTGCACAGACACCATGCCGCCGAATTTGCGCATCTGCTTCCTGGCCAGCTCGTGGCCGGGGTGCGAGGGCAGGCCCGGGTACAGGACAGCCTCAACCTCGGGGCGTTCCAGCAGCCACTCGGCCACCGCCTGGCCATTTTCGCTGTGCCGGTCCATCCGCACGCCAAGCGTCTTCAGCCCGCGGGTGGTCAGGAATGCGTCCATGGGGCCGGACACCGCCCCCACCGCGAACTGCACGAACCCGATCTTCTCCGCCAGTTCCGCGTCTTTGACCACCACGGCGCCGCCCACCACATCCGAGTGTCCGCCGATGTACTTGGTGGTGGAGTGGACCACGACGTCGGCACCAAGGGCGAGCGGGTTCTGCAGGTAGGGCGACGCAAAGGTGTTGTCGACCACCAGCAGGGCCCCGGCGTCGTGCGCGATATCCGCGAGCGCGGCGATGTCGGTGATCTTCATCAGCGGGTTGGAGGGCGTCTCCACCCACACGAACCGGGTCTTGTTGGCGGCGACGGCGTTCCTGACCGTGTCCAGGTTGGCCATGTCCACGGGAGTGTTGCCAATCCCCCAGTCGCCCAACACGCGGCTGATCAGCCGGTAGGTGCCGCCGTAGGCGTCATTGCCGAGCACGATGTGGTCGCCCGGGCGGGTGAGCGCGCGGATAAGCGCGTCTTCCGCGGCCAACCCGGAACTGAAGCTGTAAGCGTGCGTGCCAAGTTCCAGGGCGGCGAGCTGTTCCTGCAGGGCATCCCTGGTGGGGTTGCCGCCGCGGCCGTACTCGTAGCCGCTGCGCAGGCCGCCGATGCCGTCCTGGGCGTAGGTGGAGCTGAAGTGCAGCGGCGGTACCACGGCGCCGGTTCGGGGCTCGAAGGCCTGGCCGGCGTGGACGGCGCGGGTGTTGAAACCCTGGTTCTCAGAGGCAGTCATGGGTGCTCCTTTTAGTTGCTGAGGTAGGCCAGCAGGTCGTGCCGGGTGAGGATCCCCACGGGCGCGCCCACGAAGGTGACCATCAGGGTGTCCGTGTCCGAGAGCAGCTCCCTGGCGGCGGAGATGGTCTCCAGTGATCCGATCACGGGCAGCTTGGGTCCCATATGTTCGGAGATCTTGTCCGTCAGCTTCGCCTCGCCGCGGAACAGTTTGGCGGTCAGGCTGCGCTCATCCACGGCGCCCAGGACCTCGCCCATTACCACGGGCGGTTCCTGCGAGAGGACCGGGATGTGGCTGACGCCGAACTCGGTCATGATGTTGATGACATCGCGCACGGACTCGTTGGGGTGGATGTGCACCAGGTCCGGCAGCTCGCCGTTCTTGGACTTGATGACCTCCCCCACTGACGTTTCCTCGCCGCCGGAGAGGAAGCCGTAGGAGCGCATCCACTGGTCGTTGAAGATCTTGGCCAGGTAGCCTCGACCGGAATCGGGCAGGATGACGACGACGACGGCACTTTCCGGCAGGTCCCGGGCGGCCTTGAGGGCTGCCACGACGGCCATCCCGGAGGAACCGCCCACCAGCAGGCCTTCCTCCCGTGCGAGGCGCCGGGTCATGGCGAAGGAGTCAGCGTCGCTGACGGCGATTACGTCGTCGGGGACGGTCTTGTCGTAGTTGGCGGGCCACATGTCCTCGCCCACGCCCTCGACAAAGTAGGGGCGCCCGGTCCCGCCTGAGTAGACCGAGCCCTCGGGGTCGGCGCCGATGATCCGGACCACGCCGCCGTCGGACTCCGGCCGGTCCGCCGATACTTCCTTCAGGTAGCGCCCGGTGCCGGTAATGGTGCCACCGGTGCCGGCGCCGATAACGCAGTGCGTGACCCTGCCGTCCGTATCGCGCCAAATCTCCGGACCTGTGGTCTTGTAGTGGCTGCCAGGAGCTGCCGGGTTGGAGAACTGGTCCGGTTTGTAGGCACCGGGTGTTTCGCGGGTAATCCGGTCCGAGACGCCATAGTAGCTTTGCGGGCTGTCCGGCGGAACCGACGTGGGGGTTACCACCACTTCGGCGCCGTAAGCCTGCAGCACGGCACGCTTGTCCTCGCCCACCTTGTCCGGAACCACGAAGATGCATTTGTAGCCCTTCTGCTGGGCCACCAGGGCCAGGCCCACGCCGGTGTTGCCGGACGTCGGCTCCACGATGGTGCCGCCGGGCTTCAGCTTTCCGTCGCGCTCGGCGTCCTCGATCATCTGCGCCGCAATACGGTCCTTGATGGATCCGCCCGGGTTCAGGTACTCCAGCTTGACCAGGACAGTGGCCTTGATGCCGTCGGTCACATGGTTGAGTTTGATGAGCGGGGTATTGCCGATGAGGTCCAGGATGGACTGGGCGTACTTCATAGGTACAAAGCTACCGCTTCCTGCGCGGCAGTCCCTGCCCGGGATGCGAGGATAGGCCGGTGAAGCAGTTCGCATGGCTGAAAGCCGCCCGGAGCTACCTGCTGCCCGGCGCAACCCTGGCAGCAGGCCTGGCCGCCCTCACTGTCGGCGCCCTCCCCATCCCGGCCTTCGGCGAGTTGGCCGGGCGCACTATTCCCATCCTTGCGTTCGTGCTCGCAATGTCCCTGGTTACCGAGCTGGTGGACGAGGCAGGGCTGTTCCGGGTAGTGACGGACCGCCTGGCTGCGATGGGCCGGGGCCGCGTTTTCACCCTGTGGCTGCTGGTGGTTGCCGTGGCCACGGTGGCCACGGTATTCCTGTCCCTGGACACGACGGCGGTGCTGGTGACACCGGTGGTTGTCCTCCTGGCCGTCCACGCCCGGATCCCCCCGCTGCCGTTCGCGCTGACCAGCATCTGGTTGGCAAACACCGCATCACTGCTGCTGCCCGTTTCCAACCTGACCAACCTCCTGGCCCAGGACCGGCTTGGCCTGACTCCCTGGCGCTTCGCGGGACTGGTGTGGGCCCCCGCCGTCGTGGGCCTGCTGGTCCCCCTCATCCTGCTGTGGCTGGCGTTCCGCCGGGACCTGCGCGGCAACTACGGGCCGCAGCCCGCGCATCCCGTGCGAGACCGCACCCTGCTGAAGGCTGCCGCCGTGACGCTCCTGGTCCTGCTGCCGGCGCTGGTGTCAGGCGTCCCGGTCCAGTACCCCGCCCTTGCCGCGGCGTCGGTCCTCCTGGCGGTCTTCCTGCGCCGCAGGCCCTCGGCTTTGCGGTGGTCGATGGTCCCCTGGCGGCCGCTGATGCTGACGGTGGGCCTGTTCATGCTCATGGAAACGCTGCACGCGCAAGGGCTCACCACGTTGCTGGCCGGCATTGCCGGGTCGGGCGACGGTTTGCCGGCGCTCCTGCAACTGGCCGGGCTGGGCGCAGGGGCGGCCAACGCTGCGAACAACCTTCCCGCCTACCTGGCCCTGGAGCCGGTGGCTGGTTCACCGGCCAGGCTTGCCGCGCTGCTCATCGGCGTGAACCTCGGTCCGCTGGTGAGCCCGTGGGCTTCGCTGGCCACGCTGCTGTGGCATGAGCGGCTACGGGTGCTGAACGTCCCCGTCAGGTGGGGCGGGTTTGCCGTGGCCGGACTGGTGGCCGTCGTGCTGACGGTGCCGCTGGCAGTGCTGGCGCTGTGGCTGGTTTCAGGGATGCCCTGACCTTCAGGCGCCGTCCGGGGTTCCGGGGGCCTGCGGGGCCACGTTCTCCCAGAGCCCCATCACGTTGCCCTCGGAATCCTGGAAGTATGCCGTGTAGCCCACGCCCGGGATCTCACTCCTGGGGATGACAACGGCACCCCCGAGCCCTTCGACGGTCTTCAGCGTGGCGTTGATGTCCGGAACGTCCACCGTAATGACCGGGTGGGTGACCCGCCCCTCCCTGGCCATCATTCCGCCATTGATCGCTCCGGCGGCGGTTGGCTGGCCCGTGGCCGCATCCATGTCCGTCGTGATGACCATGCTGTAGTCCATGCCCGGGACAGGTTCAACGCGCCACCCCAGGGCCTCCTGGTAGAACTTCCTGGCCCGCTCCTGGTCGTCCGCGGGAATCTCGAAATGCACTACTCCGCCCACAATGGCCTCCTGCTTCTCTGCGGCATGGCGGTTGGGCAGCAGTGGATCCGCTGCCCGTGCGACACCCGCAGTGATCGTAGTCCGGGGCCAGGTAGCGGAGAAGGGCCGATGGTCCCGCCGTTGTCGGTGGGCCGTGGGACGATGGAAGGCATGACGATCGCAGAGGCACCTCCCCGGCTGGCGGCCGCGGCGGACGTGTCCCTGCGCTGGTATCCGGAGGCGCCCTACAGCCTTTCCCGCACCCTTGGCCCGCTCCTGCGCGGCAACAGTGATCCTTCCTTCTGCGTCCAGGGCGACGTCATCTGGAACGCGTTTACGGCTCCCACCGGGCCGGCCACCCTGCGGCTGGCCCCCGCGGGCGGCGAAGCGGGCGGCCCGTGGGTGGACGTCCAGGCGTGGGGCCCGGGGGCCGCAGCCGCCGTCCAGGCAGCGCCCCGGCTCCTGGGGGCCGACGACGACTGGCAGGGTTTCGACGAGCCCTCCTTCCACGCCACATTGCCCGGCATGGTCCGGGAGGCACGCAGGCGCAGTCAGTCGCTGCGCCTGCCCGCGAGCGGCCGCATGGTGGATCAGCTGGTGCCCATCATCCTGGAGCAGAAGGTCACGGTCATTGAGGCCCGGCGCGCCTACCGCTACCTGGTGCACCGCTTCGGAACGCCCGCGCCCCCCGCAGGGCTGTCCACTCCGGCCGGCCTCGTCGTAGCGCCAACGGCCGCGCAGTGGCTGCAGATCCCCAGCTGGGAGTGGCACAAGGCCGGCGTGGGGCCCCAGCGCTCGGCCACCGTCATGCGTGCGCTGCGCTCCGCCGTCGCACTTGAACGCCTCGCAGTGCTGCCGGCCGCTGAAGCCGCGGAAAAGATGCAGGTGATTCCCGGGATCGGCGTCTGGACCGCCGCGGAAGTAGTGCAGCGCACCCACGGCTGCCCCGACTCGATTTCCGTGGGTGACTACCACCTGGCGGCCTACATCGGTGCGGCGCTCACCGGCCGCAGGACCGACGACGCCGGCATGCTCCGGCTGCTGGAACCCTGGCGGGGGCACCGGCAACGCATCGTGAGGATGATCCAGAGCACCGGATACCGCAAGCCCACCTTCGGCCCGCGGATGACCATCCAGGACCACCGCCGGCACTGACGTTCCGAACTGCCAGGCCGCCCGTGCTTAATCCGGATCTCAATGGGTACGGCTACGCTGTGGCGTCCAGCCAGCCCGACGGCTGGACCACGACTGAGAGGAACCCCATGAGCTCCAATCCAGGCAGCACCAACCAGGCCGGCGGGGAACCCCTGGACGTGGATCCAACCGGGCAGGACCCGGCCGCCGTGGACCCCGGCGAGGACTGGAAGATGCAGCTCCAGCTGGCAATCTTCGACGTCGCACCGAACGCAGAGGGCAAGAACGAGGACGAGATCCGGGACATGCTCCTGGCTGAGTTCCGCCGCAGGGGCATCGAATCCCCGCCCGGCACCTGGCTGGACTCGGTGGCATCGTCGGCGTTCTACGGTGAGCCCTACATCGTTGACCTTCCGGCGGCAGTGGCCGCGGACGCCGTGGAGCCCGCCCCCACCGAGGACGTCCGGGAACGGCTCGCCTCCCGGCGGGAGCTCCAGCAGGAGAAGCTGCCGGCGGGAATCCTCCCCGCACCGTCCGAGTGGAACATCCCGGCCAACGAGGTCACCGGCGGCAGCACCCCCAGCCTGCCGCTAAAGTCACGGGCCGGATCGAACGGTGCAGCCGTCCTGGCGCTCGCGGCAGCAGGGCTCGCTGCGGCCGTCCTGGTGGCGGTTGTTGCGGCCCGGGTGTCCCGCCGTCCGGCCTCGGACAGCGGCAGGAGCTAGCGGGCAGTTCTCCCCATCGAGCCCTTTGCCCCCTTCGCATAGGCTGTTGGAAGCTTGTACTGATATGGGGGAACCGTGGCAGGCATCTATGGGGCCGACGTCGCCCAACTCCGTGCGTTGGGGAAGGCTTTGACAGCCTCCTCAACCCGCCTGACATCCACCAGGGTGGCACTTTCCAGGGATGTGCGCGACGCAAGCCGGTGGAAAGGCTCCGACGCCGAGAGATTCCGGAGTGACTGGGACGGCACTCACAGCCTCACGCTGGGCAAAGTCATTGCGGCGCTGGCAGAGGCAGGGCGAGCAGCTGCACGGCACGCGGACGAGCAGGAACGGGCCAGCGGCACCCGTGACACGGCAGGCAGGACCAGTACATCAGCGCCCGACGCCCGCAAAGGGTCAGGGAACATCAGCTTCCTTGGCGAAGACCACTCCAGTCCACGCCATGCAGACCGGGGAGAACCCAACCTGACGCCCGCTGAGCTCGACCGGCTCCGCAACAAGGTCAGTGCTGCTGCGTCCGGCGGCAACTTCCTCGCGGGCAATGACGCTGAGGTGAACGGACTGCGTGAGGCCCTGACGGCCCTCACGCCCGCGCAGCTGAACCAGCTGCTGGCATCGCTGTCCGACGACGAACTCCGCAACCTGGGCGCCGGCGCGGCCGGCGACGGCAAGGGATGGTTCAACTCCGAGGGAACCACCCCGTTCGAACGGCAGCAACTGCTGGACCAGCTGTTGTCCAAAGCCTCAGCGGACCAAGTGCACAGGCTGAAAGACCTCATCCCCTGGGCCCAGCCGGACGGAACGGCAATGGGCGACGCCGCCAGGCCTGGAGGTCCGGACCCAAGCAGCACAAGCCGGTGGATGGAGCCCCGCTTCCCGGTGATCGGCGAGCACCCCAGTGCGGACGACATCAGGCAAGGCCAATACGGAGACTGCGTGGTCCTGGCGGCCGCCGGTGCCATGGTCAACGCCGATTCCGGTTGGGCTCGGGAGCACGTCACGGACAACGGCAACGGGACCGTGTCCGTCCTGCTGTTCGACAAGAACGGGCAGGAGCAGTGGGTCACCGTCACCTCGGACCTGCCGGCGAACGCCTACGGAGGGCAGCTGGGCGCCAAAACCGGCTTCGGCGGCAACTGGCCGGCCTATGTCGAGAAAGCACTGGCACAGGTCTACACCGAGGACGACAACAACGACGGCACCAAGGAAGGGTCGCCCCCGGACCAGGCCTGGCCGCCGGGCCACTACCGCGCCATCGAAGGCAACTGGGGCCCGGACGCTTTCCAGTACCTTGCAGGACCGGAAGTGGAGCGGACCAAGGACGCGGACGTGCTGTGGGGTGCAGCCTCCGGGGGCAAGCCATCTGTGGTGACGACCCTGGGCGAGGCCCCGGATGGCGCCCCGAACGGTTACCACGCCAACCATGCGTACTTTGTCACCGGAACCGATGAACGGGGAAACATCATCCTGCAGAACCCATGGGGCGCATTCGAGCCTTCCATGGCCATTTCCAAAGAGGACTTCCGCCGCCTCTTCAGTGATGCGACGGTGACCCATTGAGACCTCAACCGCTGCGGACAGCCGCCTGGGTCTTCATGCCGGCGCTCCTGTGCCTCGCGGCCTGTTCCGCCCCGGCACCCAGTTCCCCCGACCCCACGAAAGACCCGGACATGACCAAAAGCGCCAGCTGCACCAATGCCGGTTCCTACCGGCTCGTCCCCTCCGTCAACGGCTCGTTCCCGCTGCTTCCGGTAGCCCCCGGCGGTGCCGACGCCACACCGCTCGTGCGGTTGTCCAGCACGCACCTGAAGAATGAACCGGTGACCGCGGACCTTTCGGTTGCCCTCTTCGCCAGCGGCGGTCCCGCGTCCCGGGAGTTCCGCGGCCTCGCCCTGGGCCAGGAAGCCACCTTTGACGGCTACACCATCAAGGTCACGTCAATCTGCGACGGTGAAGTCCTCTTTGACCTGGTGAAGCAGCCCGAATAGTCAGAGGCCCAGCCGGGCCACAGCCTCCTCGCGCATCTGGACTTTGCGGATCTTCCCGGAAACCGTCATGGGGAAACTCTCGCGGACCTCCACGTACCGGGGGATCTTGTAGTGCGCCAGCCGCCCCTGGCAGTACTCGGCGACTGCCGCCGCGTCCAGTGGTTCTGCCCCCGGTTTGAGGATGATGCACGCCATCAGTTCCTCGCCGTATTTGGCATCCGGGACCCCGATGACCTGGACATCCTGGATGGCGGGATGGGTGTACAGGAACTCCTCAATCTCCCGCGGGTAGATGTTTTCGCCGCCCCGGATCACCATGTCCTTGATCCGGCCTTCGACCACCACGTACCCGTCCTGGTCCATCCGGGCAAGGTCACCGGTGTGCATCCAGCCGTCGGCATCGATCGCTTCGGCCGTCTTGTCCGGCTGGTTCCAATATCCGGACATCACGGCGTAACCCCGGGTGCAGAGTTCACCGATCTGCCCGCGCTCCAGATCCTCTCCCGTGGCCGGGTCCACGATCCGGCTTTCCAGCTGCGGCATGGTCCGGCCCACGGTCTCGGTGCGCTGCCGGAGCGTGTCACCCTTGCGGGTCATGGTGGACACCGGAGATGTTTCTGTCATGCCGTAGCAGATGGCCACATCCACCATGTTCATCTCGGAGATCACCCGGTTCATCACCTCGATGGGACACAGCGAACCGGCCATCACCCCGGTCCGGAGCGTGGAGAGATCATAGGAGCCAAAATCGGGGAGCGCCAGCTCGGCGATGAACATGGTGGGCACGCCATACAGCGACGTGCCGCCGAAATCCTGTACCGCCTCCAGCGCCGCGGCCGGTGAGAACCCGCGGCCCGGGACGATGGTCGCAGCGCCGTGGCTCAGCGCGTTCAGGTTGCCGATCACCATGCCGAAGCAGTGATAGAACGGCACCGGGATGACCACCCGGTCGTGTTCGGTGTACCCGAGCAACTCGCCGATCGCGTAGCCGTTGTTCAGGATGTTGTGATGGGTCAGCGTGGCGCCTTTGGGGAATCCCGTGGTGCCGGAGGTGTACTGCAGGTTGATGGGATCGTGCGGGCTGAGCTCGGCCATGCGGGCCAACAGGTGCGGATGCGTCACGTCGTCCGCCCGTTTGAGCAGTTCGGCGTACGTGAGTTCGGCGTCGCTTTGGGGGCTGCCGGCGTTCAAGGCGTCCAGGCCGTGGTCCGGCAGGAAGACGAGTTCCTTCAGGTCCGGGCACACGCCGAGCGCCTGGCGGGCCATGCCGACATAGTCGCTGTTGGTGTCCGACGGCGCCGTGACCAGCATTCGCATACCGTTTTGCTTGATGACGAATTCGAGTTCGTGGCTGCGGTAGGCGGGGTTGACGTTCACCAGGATCACCCCGGCCTTGGCGGTGGCGTACTGCAGGAGCGTCCACTCGGCGCAGTTGGGGCTCCAGATGCCCACCCGCTCCCCCTTGGAGACGCCCACGGCGAGGAGCGCCCTCGCCAACCGGTCGACGTCGTCGTTCATCTTGGTGTAGCTCCAGCGCCGCGCATCGGCGCCGGGCACGGGTGCGGCCTCGATCAGTGCGTCGTGGAGCGGAAACTGCGCGGCAACGCGCTCGAAGTTCGCGCCAATGGTTTCTTCCAGGAGCGGGACTTCAGTGTCCCCGGCTGTATAAGCACGCATGCTGGAACGCTACCAACAGGATGCCGGCAGGAGAAGGAAGGCAGGGCTGGAAGCGGGCGCAACACAAGGGACGGGCAGGCGGCGCCCGGTATTGTGAAAGCCATGAGTGCACCCATTGACCTGATAGCAACGTTCATCCCCAACGACGGCGAGTCCTTCCGCGTCAAGCTGGCCTTGGAAATCGCGATCGACGAGGTGGTGAACGAGCCGGGCTGCATCCGATACGAGCTGACCGAAGCGACAGAGGAGAAGCTGGTCCTGACCGAGCAGTGGGCGTCCCAGGAAGACCTGGACAAGCACTCCAAGGGCACCGCCGTGCAGGACCTGAACGAATCGTTGAGCGCGCTGCTGGCCGAACCGGTCAAGGTGGAACGCGTCTGAGGCAGCGTTATTAACGCAAAATGCGGGACCCCGGTGTGGGGTCCCGCATTTTGCGTTAATAACGGTCTAGAAGTCGGGAATCTGGGTGCCGTCCTGGGGACCGCTCTGGGTGCCGGCAGGCTTGCCGGCTGCCGCGGCTGCCTCTTCCCGCTGGCGGGCCACATGGGCGTGGACCTCATCCATGTCCAGCGCCTTTACCGCGTCCACCACCTGTTCCAACTGCTGGGCGTTCAGCGCGCCGGGCTGTGAGAACACCAGTACCTTTTCGCGGAAGGCCATCAGCGTGGGGATGGAGGAGATGCCTGCCTCCGCCGCGAGCTGCTGTTCCGCTTCGGTATCCACCTTAGTGAAGAGGACATCCGGGTGCTTCTCGGAGACGGTGGCGTACGTGGGCCCGAACTGCTTGCAGGGGCCGCACCATTCTGCCCAGAAATCGACCAGGACAATATCGTTGCCTTCGATCGTGGATGCGAACTGTTCACCTGTGATGTCAAGGGTAGCCATAGGTCTACGCTACGCGCCCGGGATTGCCTGTGTCGCGGGTGTTCGCTCCCCGCGTTATCGGGAATACCGGGCGTACGACGACGGGACGCTGGCTCAGCGGTTGGCATCCCACAGGTGCGGGGCCGGGGTGCGGCTGCCGGGGAGGGCGCTGGTGGCGCGCCATTCGTGGATCCATTCGGGCAGCACCAGGTCCGCGGGCGGGGCACCAAACTCCGCGATGATCTCCTCCTGGCTGACCGGGCCCCCTTTGCTGACCAGCCGGGTGGCGATGTAGGCACGCGCGTAAATCTCGCCGTCGGCCACCATGCGCTGCTCAAAGAAGATCGCCTTGGCGTCCAGGCCGATGACGCGGGTCTCGATGGTGTAGTCCTGCCACAGCTGCAGCGATTTGCGGAACGTGATGGTCTCCGCGGAAACCACGGGACTCCAGCCGCGCCGGCGCATCCGCTTCCAGACACCGCTGCGCACCATCAGGTCGAACCGGCCAAGGTCCATGAGCGAGAGGTACATGCCGTTGTTGACGTGCATGGCGATGTCGATATCTGTCGGCAGGACGCGAAGCGGCAGGGACGACGCAGCCCATACCGGCACGGGCGTGCGCCGGGAGGAACGAAACAGCAGGAACAGGGTTCTCAGGAGCAGGTGCATGATCCAATGCTACCCGCGGGTAACATAGTGGTCCTCTGCTGTTGCGTGTTCCATCGCCGTAGGATTTCCTGCATGACGCAGCAACGCTACCGCGACCTGGCGGAGTGGCCCCTGATGGCAACGGCACTGGTTTTCCTGGCGGCGTACGCGTGGCAGGTCATCGGCCGGTTTGAGGGCCAAGGCGCGGACTGGCTGGAAATGGTCATGTGGGTGACGTGGTGTGTGTTCGTCCTGGATTACGCGGCGAACTTGTGGCTGGCGGAGAACCGCCGGCAGTGGTTCATCCGCAACCTCCACGAGCTGGTCATTGTGGCGCTCCCCTTCTTCCGGCCTTTGCGCCTGCTGCGGCTGGTGACGCTGTTGTCAGTACTGCACCGGACCGTGGGCGAAACGCTGCGGGGCCGGGTGGTGACCTATGTGGCGGGCTCTGCCGCCCTGCTGGTGTTCGTGGGCGCGCTGGCAGTCCTGGACGTGGAACAGTGGGCGCCCGACGCGAAGATCCTCACGTTCGGCGACGCCCTGTGGTGGGCCACGTCCACCATCACCACCGTGGGCTACGGGGATATGTATCCGGTCACGCCCATTGGCCGGCTGGTGGCGACGGCGCTGATGATGAGCGGCATCGCCGTGCTGGGCGTGGTCACCGCGTCCATCGCGTCCTGGCTGGTCCAGCGGGTGGAGGACACCGCGGAATCGGTGGCCGAAGCCGTTGAAGAACCCATGCGGGTGGAAGTGGCTGAGCTGGTGGCCGAGATCGCCCTGCTGCGCCGGGAAATCGCGGAACTGCGGGACCGCCGGCCGCTGTAGCGGCAAGTACCGGACGCACCGGGCCTGAGTAGGCGCGCTGCCGGGGACGAGTACCGGGGCCGAAAACTCGGGTAATCCCTACTGGTGCCTGCGCCGTGGCCGGATTCCTAGACTCGGGATTCCTAGGACCACCACGCACTGGCAGGTGCACCGGGTTGCTTCCGGACGTTCCTGCCGTCACGCGGAGCTCCGCATTTTCTGGGTATGCGGATGCCTCCATCTTGCGTCGCCCGCGGCTCCGGCAACTGCCGGAGCCTGCGGCGCAATGGCATCTCGATGCGTCCTTCGCCAAGGGCCTGCGCCGCATGTCCTGGCTGGACCGAACCCAGATGGGCCCTCCCATGAACCAGCCTCTCCCCCCTTCCGACGGCACCAGCAGAAGCTTTGTCACCGACGAACCCCGGACGGACCTCACCACCGGCCGTCCGGCCATCAGCAACAAATTATGGGCCGGTATGGCCACGGCGGCCGTTGTGGCCGCGATGGGCGTCGGCGCGATGGCGGCGCCGCCTGCCTCCGTCAGCGGGGGCACACCTGCGGCAGCCGTCCAGATTGCGGAGGCCGCCGCGCCGTCGCCGGGTCCCGCCGTTGAATCCGGCGCCGCGGCCGACGCGGCCGGGCAAAACGCACCCGATGCGGCAGCCGCCGTCGCCGCGCCGGCACCGGCGGCCGCTCCGGCAGCGGAGGCAGCGCCCGCCCCCGAGCCCCCGCCGGCCCCGGCACCAGCCCCCGAACCGGCGCCCGCGCCTGCCCCCGCACCGGCAGGTGACCCCAACGTTTACACGGTGGTTTCCGGCGACACTGTGGGCGGGATTGCTGCCAGCCACGGCGTGGACATGAATGCCATGCTCGCGGCCAACGGGCTGGGCACCTACAGCATCATCTACCCGGGCCAGACGCTTCTGCTGACCGGCCCTGCCATAGCAGTGGCCGCCCCGGCCCCAGCTCCAGCCGCGGCACCCGCCCCCGCGCCGGCCCCGGCCCCCGCCGCGGCTCCGGCACCTGCGCCGGCGGCTCCCGCCGTCCGCACCATCTACGTGGCAGGGTCCGGCGGCCAGTCAATGGTGGACGCATGCATCGGACCCATCCACTTCACCCCGAACGACGGGTACTCGCTGTTCATCACCGAGCACGATTTCTGCGGCGGCTGGGCACGGTTCTCCGGAATCGGCGTGGGTGAGACGGTGAGCATCCCCGGCTACGGAACCTACACGGTGACGGGCCGCGGCACAGTCCCCAATCCCGGAACCACCAACGACGTGATTGCGGTCTTCGGCGGGTTCCCGCGGGCCATCCTGCAAACCTGCATCCCGGGCACCAGCACGATGCTTCTGATCGCGTTGAACTGACGCTGCCCAACCAACACTTCACAAACTTGTCCGCGGGTCCTGGCCCCATGGGGTGGATCCGCGGACAAGGCCACGATGCACCGCCGCGCTACATGCTGTGGCGCTCCGAAATGTGTTCCACCAGTTCGCCCACGCGCTGCTCCGAGTAGTTGCGTGCGATGTCGCCCTGGCTGATGATGCCCACGAGCCTGTGATCGGAGATCACAGGAAGCCGGCGGATCTGGTGCTTCTCCATCATGTCGATGGCAGCGTCAATGTTGGCGTCGGCGTCGATGCAGAACGGTTTGCCGGAAGCGAGGTCGCGGGCCGTCATCTGGCCGGGGTCGCGGCCGGCTGCGACGCACTTGAGCACAATGTCGCGGTCGGTGATCATGCCCTTCAACTTCCCGTCGTCCCCGCAGATCGGCAGGGCGCCGCAATCGAGGTCCATCATCATGCGGGCCGCGTCCACAAGGGACTCGCTTTCACCGATGCATCGCGCATCCGTGGTCATGAATTCACGTACAGCACTCATTCGCTCCTCCTTCATCGATGGCTTATCGACGCAGGGCATCGGGCGCGTGCGCCGATTCTGCCAGAGTACGCCCGCGCCACCACGGTGTCGACGGCGTCTTTCGGCTTAGGGGCCTGGCCGCTGAGGGTGGCAAGAGGAAAGAAAAAGCCTCCGGAACCTGATGGTTCCGGAGGCTTTTCCAAGGGTGGCAGATGAGGGATTCGAACCCCCGTAGGCGTTGCCAGCTGATTTACAGTCAGCCCCCTTTGGCCGCTCGGGTAATCTGCCGAACTTCAAAAGAAGTACCCGCCGATGCAGTGTTCGGAGCGTCCGTTTCCGGTCCGTTCCGCTTCCAGTAACCGCGGGCAAGACAACTTTACAGAACTTCCGGCGAAGAATCGAATCGGGCCCAGTACCACCCGAAAACCCTTGAAATGACGGGAAATGACGCCTGATCAGGCCTCACCCAGGATGCGCCCCGCCAGCTTGGCTTCGAAGCTGAGCGCCTGCTCCGCGGTGATCTGGTTCAGCTGCACCGCCCGCTGGAGGTCCGCCCGCACCCCCTCCATCCGGGCGGAAGCATCCGCCACCGGGCTGAAGACGATCGAGGCCGCCACTGCCGCCACCGCCACCGAGGATGCCGCTGTTGCCACCGCCCCGGCTGCAGCTGAGGTGGTCCGGGTGACGTAACGGGCGGCTTTGCGGTGCATGGTGTTCCCTTCGAGCTTTGGTCCAACTGCTCCAACTCTCACCAGGGCGCCTTCGTTCCCGCAGAGCGTCCGCTGAGAGGGAACTGTGAATTCATCGCCACCCCCGGCCCGGGCATCCGTATTAGGCTTGAACCCAGTGATCCAGGCCCTGTTCCGTGCAGGGTTCCCATCAGCAAAAGGAGAGTCATGGCAGGCGAGTCAACGTTCGACGTCGTAAGCAAAGTGGACAAGCAGGAAGTGGCCAACGCCCTCAACCAGGCCCAGAAGGAACTCACGCAGCGCTACGACTTCAAGGGCGTCGGCGCCGAGGTGGACTTCAGCGGCGAGAAGATCCTCATGAAGGCCAACTCCGAGGAGCGCGTGCTGGCCGTCCTGGACGTGCTGCAGTCCAAGCTGATCCGCCGCGGCATTTCGCTGAAGTCGCTGGACACCGGCGAGCCCTACGCATCCGGCAAGGAGTTCCGCCTGGAGGCCTCCATCAAGGAGGGCATCGCCCAGGACCTGGCCAAGAAAATCAACAAGCTGATCCGCGACGAAGCCCCCAAGTCGGTCAAGTCGCAGATCCAGGGCGATGAACTGCGCGTTTCCTCCAAGTCCCGTGACGACCTTCAGGCCACCATGGCGCTGCTCAAGGACTTCGAGGAAGCCGACCTGCAGTTCGTGAACTTCCGCAGCTAGGTGCAGCCGCCGTCGTTCTCGACGCGCAACTAATATTCCGCTGCGCAAAATGGCCGGCGCACCCGATATGTAGGGGGCGCCGGCCGTTTTGTGCCTCGACGATGGGTTTGCGTGTCGCAGGTGGGTTTGCACGTCGCGCACCGGATGCCGGCCAAGGGACACTTCCGACGCCGGGCCCGGCGCCGTCCGGAAGCGGCTAGAGTTGCCGGCCGGCCATCCGTTCCAGCCGGACGATGCGGTCCCGCATGGGCGGGTGGGTGGCGAACAGCTTGTTGATGGCGCCGCCGCGGAACGGGTTGGCAATCATCAGGTGCGAGGCGTTGACCAGGCGCTGGTCCTGCGGCAGCGGTGCAATGCTGACGCCGCGCTCAATCTTGGCCAGGGCTGAGGCTAGCGCCAACGGATCGCCGGTGAGCTGGGACCCGTCCTCATCGGCGTCGTACTCCCTGGTGCGGGAGATGGCCATCTGGATCAGCGACGCCGCGAAGGGCGCCAGCAGGGCCATGGCGATCATCGCCAGCGGGTTGGCGTTCCGCCGGTCGCCGCCGCCGAAGAACAGCAGCATCTGCCCCACCGAGGTGATCACGCCGGCCACGGCGGCAGCCACCGAGGAGGTGAGGATGTCGCGGTTGTAGACGTGCATGAGCTCGTGCCCCAGCACCCCACGGAGCTCGCGCGCATCCAGGAGCTGCAGGATGCCTTCGGTACAACAGACGGCGGCATTGCGGGGGTTGCGTCCGGTGGCGAAGGCGTTGGGGTTCATGGTGGGCGAGACATAGATGCGCGGCATCGGCTGGTTGGCGCGGGCCGAGAGCTCACGCACAATCTGGTACAGCTGCGGGGCCTGCGCCTCGGCGACCGGAAAGGCCTGCATGGAGCGGATGGCGATCTTGTCGCTGTTCCAGTAGCCGTAGAACGTGGTGCCGACGCCGATCAGCGCCATGATCACGATGGGCGCCGAGCTGCGCGTCCCCACCCCGATCAGTCCGCCAAGGCCCAGCAGCACCGCCCACAGGACGCCGAACAGCGCCGCCGTCTTCAAGCCGTTGTGATGATTGTGCACGTTTCCTCCTCACTAAGGGAACGGTCCGCCAGGGTACCGGGTTCCGTGCGTCGTACTGGCGGAATCCCGGCTGCAGTTGCGCCGCCAGCCATGCGCCCGCAATGCACAACGCACCGCCGAGCAGCAGGACCCAGCCCTCATTCAGAATCCTAGTCGCGCCGCCGGCCAACAGGTCGCCGATCCGCGGACCGCCGGCCCCCAACCAGACGCACCCGTCAGTGCGTCGAGACGGTTTCGCGCTGCCTGCTGTCGTCCTTTTCTTCATCCGGTTCAGCTGCTGCCAGCGTGGCCCCGGCGGCGGCAGGCGACAGGCTGGACGCCATGTCATGGTGCCGCCCGATGACAGCCGTGGCAATGGCATTTCCAAGGATGTTGGTGGCGGTTCGTCCCATGTCCAGGATTTGGTCGATCACCAGCAGGACGCCGATACCGGCCGCCGGAATACCAAAGGCGGGGACGACGGCGGCCACGACCACGAGCGAACCGCGCGGAACGCCGGCCATGCCCTTGCTGCTGAGCAACAGCATGGCCGTCATCGCGATCTGCTGGCCGAGGTCCATGTCGATGCCGTACGCGTTGATGAGGAAAACGGAGGCGAACGTCATGTACATCATGGAGCCGTCAACGTTGAAGGAGTAGCCCAGGGGAAGAACGAAACCGGTGGTTCGTTTCTCGATGCCGAACTTGGTGAGACCCTCGATGAGCTTGGGCAGAGCCGCTTCGCTGCTGGAGGTGGCAAAGGCGATGACCATGGGTTCACGCACGATCCGGACCAGGCGGAACGCTGCCCGCCCGAGGAAAGCGACGGCGACGGCAATCATGAGGACCCACAGAACCGAAAGGGAAACGTAGAATCCGCCGATGAACGAGGCATAGGTGGCAAAGGCATCCAGGCCCTTGGAGGTAAAGGCTGCCGCGATACCGGCAAAAACGCCCACCGGGGCCGCTTTCATCACATATCCGGTGACCTTCAGCATGACGCCCATCAGCTCGTCGATGGCATCCGCTATGGAGGAGCGGCCTTTCTTCCGGAGGTTCAGCAGGGCGATGCCGAAGAGAGCGCCGAAGACGAGGATCTGGAGGGGGTTGTTTTCGGTCAGTGCGGCGAAGACGCTCGTGGGGATGATGTGGATAACAAACGCCTGGTAATCGAGGGGCTTCGATTCCAGCCCCGCATCGCCGCCCGGCATCAGGTTGAGCCCGTCACCGACGTTGAGCACGTGGGCGGTGATGAAACCGAAGGCGCCCACCAGGACGGAGGCGGACAGGAACCAGATCATGGAGCGCCCAAAGAGCTTACCCACGCCTGCGGATTTGGCTGCTCCCGCGATGCCCGAAACAAGGGTGGCGAAGATCAGTGGAGCGATGATCATCTTGATCAGGTTCAGGAACATGTGCGTAACCGTGTCCAGGACCGTAACGACCGATCCGCGGGCGTCTGCCGCGAGCAGCCAGTGGAACAGCAGGCCGCCGAGTATTCCGAGAATTAGTGCGGCGAGTATCCACATGGTTGATTTGTTCTTCATATCCATCCTTGGGTAAATGCCGGGAAGTCAGCCCCGGGCCGGGACGGTCCTCGTCGCTGAGGTCCGCTGCTGTGTCATCGGTTGGCGAAATTCGGGCACGTTCATGTGCCCCTGAGCCGAAGGCCCAGGGGACGAATTGCGGGTGGGGCCTACTTGCTGAGGTTTGCCAGGCGTTCGGGGCTGAGGAGGTCCTGGAGCTGGGCGTCGGTGAGGAGCCCGTGTTCGAGGACGAGTTCGGCTACGCCCTTGCCGGTGGCAAGTGCCTCCTGGGCGATGGCGGTGGCCGTGGCGTAGCCGAGGTGGGGATTCAAGGCGGTGACCAGGCCGATGGACTGCTCCACGGTGCGGCGCAGGTGTTCGGTGTTGGCGGTGATTCCACTGATGCAGCGGGCCGTGAGGGTGCGGCAGGCTGC